>CANKAJ010000011.1 GCA_947479645.1 Betaproteobacteria bacterium
GCTGGTGTCGCGGCCCGGCATATAGCTGCCGCGCACCGTGGCCGTGACGGTGTTCTCAGTGATGAAAATGACGCGAAAACCGGCAACCGCGACCCGCTTGCTGTTAGGCATGACCTGGACAACGTCGGCCCCGAAAGTGCCGCCCATCTTGCCCTTGAAATGCTGGTCAGGATCCAACTCAGGCAGATTGGTAACAGCCGCAATCGGCGCAAACAGTTTCTGTATTGCCACGGGGTCCGCCGACTTGGGCTGGCCTGACACCAAGGACGCCTGCATAACTGCGGATGCTGCATTGGCCTGCGGCTCCGTCGCCGGCGGATTGTAGTTCAGGTCGGAAACCTTGCAGCCACGACCCACGAACACGCTGGTCAGGTACTCCTTGCGAGCCAACGCCTGCTTCACGCGTTCTGCCGATTGCTGTGTCGTCATCTGCCCGCTCTGCTGCGCCACGCCGGCGGCGGTCTGTGCCGCTGCCTTGCCAAACAATGCGCCTGCCATTCCGCCGATCTGACCGAACAGACCCGTGCGTCCCGCCACCTCGGCAGCGACATTGGCCACGCTACCCGCCATCGCCGTGTTGCTGCCCGATTCACCCGCGGCTTGCGCGGCGGCGATGACTTTGTCCATTTCTCCGGTTTCGCCGTATATCTGGGCGCAGTTCAGTTGGTTGTCGGTGATCTTGATGCGCTCGATAGGAGCTGCCTGCTGGGCTACGGCTGACCATGAGATACAGGCGAATGAGACAACAAAGGCGAGTCGGGTGTTCATGGATTCTCCGGCTGTCAAAAGTTTCTTTGACGGATTATATCCACGCGAATCAGCAAATGACTACGCCATGCACATGAAAAATAATGGCGGTCGGATTTACATTTCTCAGCACTGGAATGCTTATGCCGACAGCATAAAACGCGCATTCAAACGAGCACCAGCTCGGTGCGCCATGAACAGCCTCGGCGCACCAAGATCAAACTGGATGCTTGCGTGCCAGCCTGCTTGTGCAAACCGGGAAGAGCCCCTCCTGAACAGCCTGCTAAGTCTTCTCCTGCAGCGTACCTTTGGGAAAATTCACCAGCGCGTCATAGATCTTGCGATCGATCTCCAGCCCGGCCTTGAGGTTCTTGGCGCGCTCGCGCAGCGAGCGCTCGCCGGGCAGGCGTATCTCGTCCACGCCCTGCTGGCGCGGCGTTGCTTTCAACTCGGCCAGCATGGCGCTCATGTCACGCCGGTAATCCTCCATCGGCACCAGCAGATCGGGTTTCATCATCAGGATCATGTAGCCATAGATTTTCTCGGCATCCTGTGCCGAACCGGCAAACACGCCCATGGCCTGACTCGCCAACGCCAGTGCAAAGCCCTTGTAACCGCCGAATGACAGAATGGCGCTCACCTTGGCTGCATCGCGGGTCGGTTTGCCCTGCGCATCAATGGCCACGCCTTCCGGCAAGGGCTTGCCCAGGCGCTCAAAGAGTTGCAGTTCCGTTCCCATGAAGGCCGACGTGCCCATGTCGATGACCAGCGGCTCGCCTGCCGTGGGAAACCCGAATGCAATCGGATTGGTGCCGGTGGCAGCGACTGCGGCGCCCGGAGGCGCCACATTGCGGATGGTGCTGACGGTGTGAATGCAGATCAGGCCCGCGCGTGCAGCCATCTCCACGTAATAGGCGCTGCGCCCGCTCATCCAGGAATTGTTCAGGCCGACCACGGCAAAGCCATGCTCGCTCGCCTTCCTGATGGCGATTTGCGTGGCGTGATACACCGCGATCATGCCGTTGTTGTTGCCGCCATCGAGCAGGGCCGATACCGGCGTCTCGCGCACGGCGCGTATGTGCCTGCGCGGCCTGAGCTGGCGCGGGCTCTCCGCGATGTTCAGCACCTTGGGCAATCCTGAATACTCATAACCGCACAGGGCGGCGTCGATCATGTGATCGGTCAGGATGCGTGCATCTTCTTCGTCATAGCCGCGCCGGAGCAGCGTCTGCTCGGACAGTGCGCGCGCCTCATCGACGGCCAGTCGGACACGAGTATCGGATATTGTTGGCATTGTTATCTTTTTAAGAAAATTAATGAATATTTACACTACATCGTTAGATAATTGACATCATCATATCAGCCGCCTGATTTTACTCCGGCTGATACTTGATCGCCTTGGTCACGGCGGCCCATCGCTCCACGTCCTCGCGAATCCAGGTGGCAAACTGCTCCGGTGTCTTCCACCACGGCTCCAGGCCATTGACCGCAAACAGTTCCTTGATATCGGGCATGGCGAGAATTTTCTCCAGAGAGCCATTGAGCCTGTTCACGATCGCCCTTGGTGTGGCGGCCGGCGCCAGTATGCCAACCATGGAGACCGCTTCGAATTTGGGAATGCCCGCCTCGGCCAGGGTTGGAGAATTCGGCAGCAACACCGAGCGCTGCAGCGTCGCGACACCCAGCAGGCGGACCTTGCCCGCATTCACCTGAGGCACGGCAATCGGCGCAGACACGAACATCAGATCACAGGCCCCCGCTACCACATCCAGCAGCGCCGGGCCTGCCCCCTTGTAGGGAATGTGCACCATGTCTGTGCCCGACATCATCTTGAACAACTCCATGGCCAGATGCATGGAGGCACCAGTGCCATTGGAGCCGAAATTCAGTTTCCCCGGCCGCGACTTGGCA
Organism: Betaproteobacteria bacterium; assembly: GCA_947479645.1. Lineage (GTDB taxonomy): Bacteria > Pseudomonadota > Gammaproteobacteria > Burkholderiales > SG8-39 > CAIYPG01. The sequence goes on from CANKAJ010000011.1 coordinate 2,659, forward strand.
TAGGCAATCAGTTCCTTGACGCTGTTCGCTGGCATTTTCGGATTGACCACCAGCACGATGGGGCTGACTCCGACCGGACTGATCGCGGCAAAATCCTTCACCGGGTCATAAGGCAGATTCTTCACGGTCACTGCGGCTGCGGTAAAGCTCCCCGCTGCGCCCAACAAGGTGTAGCCGTCAGGAGCGGATTTGGCGACGTAATCGGCGCCGATGGTCGCGGCGGCACCCGGTTTGTAGTCGATGACGACCGGCTGACCCAGCATCTCGCCCAGCTTCAGTGCCGCCGGTCGCAACGGCGCATCCTGCGGGCCGCCCGCCGCGAACGGAATGATCAGTCTGATCGGCTTGACGGGATAGGCCTGCGCGCCCGCGTGAACGGCGAGCATGGACAAGATGCAGCCCGACAATATGCAGCCCACTACGATGAAAGATCGCATGTAACCTCCGGAAAACAGATGAAGCGATTCGGACCGTTAACTCTCGCGGCAGGTGGTTCCGTCATGCTGCGCGGCAAAGTGCAGCAGATGCGAGGCGCAGGCCGCCGGAAACACCAGTTGCACCTTATGAAAGCTCGACGGCAGATGCACCATGCGCAGCTTGCGAATGCCATCCATGAGCATTCGCTCCTGATCGGCACTGGTAATCGGGCCGGAGGTCGGATAGAGCCCCAGCACCGGCGCCTCAATGCGCGGCAGATAAGGCTCGGCACTGATGCCGTGGAACAAGGTGGACATGGCCCTCTGCACTTCGGGGTTGTTGCGCGCAAACTCTTCCTCATACCAGGCGAGCAACCCGGGATCGGCGTCCGGCGGAAAACGCGTGGTGCGGTTGGTCGCCGCCACCCAGGCCTGCATGCCCATCTTCTGTTGCGCCTCTTCCTGAGAGGCGTGACCCAGCGAGTAGGTCTTTTTGGTGGCCGAGCCGATGAATACCGGACTGGACACCAGCGTGAGCGTGCGCACGCGCGCCGGGTGGGTTGCGGCGAGCACCATGCCGAGGATGCCGCCCATGGATTCACCGCAAAAATGCACCGACTCGGCGCCCAGGTGATCGATGATCGCAACGACATCACCAACGCAGGCGTCCATGGTGAACTCGCTGGCCAGATCGAAATTCGCCGATGACTGCCCCAGCCCGCGAATGTCGGGCCGCACCACCTTGAAATAACGCGCCAGATACGGCACCCAGCTGTACCAGAAACGACCCGAGCGGCCAAAACCGTGCTGCAGGATCAGATAGGGCGCATTGCGCCACGGATCGGTGTAGTCATCCAGCTCATAGTGCAGATCGGGCTGGCCTGGGCGTTTGAGAAAGGGCATGGTGGGCGCCTGGAATCGCGCGGTAAAAGGATCGGACGATTGTAAACTCGTTTCTGCTCAGCCACACAGCCGTCAGCGTGACACGCGCATCAGATGCCCTAGTCGATGCACTGTTTCATCGTAGAGCAGACCACGCATCCGCGTTCACTGTTTCACATTTTTTTCGTTAGACGATCCGGCCGGTTGATTGGCATCATTCTCCCCAGCCCCCATATAAGTCAGCATGCCCCCCGTCCCCAGCATCAACCCGTTGACCCAGAACACGGCGGCCAGCCCGAAGGCCGAGCCGATCGAACCGAACATGATCGGACCGACCACGCGCGTGAGGTAGTTCGCGGTCATGCGCAGTCCCAGCGCCTCGCCGGAGCGGCCTTCAGCGGAATGGCTGAACATCAGCATGGTGATGATGGGCTGGCCGCAACCCATGCCGAGGCCGAAGATGAACGCGATCAGCGAGAGCGTCACGCCATTGCTGAAGAAGGGCACGAAGCCGAATGCCACGGCGCTGAGCGTGAATGCGTAGATGAGCACCTTCTCTTCGTTGAACCAGGCAATCATGCGCGTCAGCAGCAGGCGCACCACGAATGCAGCCGCGGCATTGGCGGCGAGCACGATGCCGATGACCGACGCCGACAATTCGATCATGTGGCAGTACACCGGCATGTAGAACTGGAACAGGTCCTGCCCTGACTGCAACAGGCTGCTGGTGGCCAGTGTTCTGCGCACCCCCGGATTGGCCAGCAGTTCGCGCAGGCCGCCGCCGCCCTTGCCTTCCTGCTTCGAGCCCCCGGGCAGCACACCGCCCCACACCGCGAGCATCACCGAAGGCGCCAGCGCCATCAGCCCGAGGTAAAGGCAGGTGGCCCCATAGCCGGCATGATCAATGGAGAACCCGGCGATCAATGGGCCGAGCAGGTTGGACACCGCCATCATCAAGCTGTAGTTGCTGAAATTGTTGGTGCGATTCTGCTTGTTGCTGAGCAGGCCGACCAGATTCTGGATGGACACATTGAAGATGGAAAACGACAGCCCGTTCAATCCTGCGGCAATGAACAATGTGGTGATGCCTGGCGTCCACCACGGAATCAGCATGCCAAGAAACGCGCCAAGGGCCCCCACCAGCAGCAGCCAGCGCGTACCGAAGCGATCAGCGAGTTTTCCGGCAGGCCATGAGAGCAGGGTCGGAAACGCCGAGAAGGTCGCCGCAATCAGACCCACCGTAAACGGATCGGCGCCCATATTAAGCGCATACAGCGCGAGCAGCACGCGCCCGCCGCGAATGACGACGCCATTGATTACGGTCAGGGCAAGCAGGTACTGGATGATCATGGGCTGAGTTGTGCAGACCGTCTGCGTCAGGAACTGGAATGGCCGATAATACCGCCCTGCCGTGATTTGCATTATTCAGGGTGCACGCGACCGCTACTCAAAAAGCGAAGGGGTGGAGGAAATTTGATGCTGAAGCAATTCACGTCCGCGATGCTGTTGTCACTGGCAGGCGTCACTGCCCTTGGCATATTTGATCACGCCAATGCGCAGAGCTATCCCGCCAAACCAATCCGGCTCATCGTCCCCTACCCGCCGGGCGCCACCACCGATGCCACCGCGCGCTCGGTCGCGGGCAAGGTATCCGAGCGACTCAAGCAGCAGATCGTGGTCGACAATATCGGCGGCGCAGGTGGTGTCATTGCCGCTGAAAACGCGGCGCGCGCGGCCCCCGACGGTTACACGCTGCTGTTCGGCACTTCAGCCGCGCTGATCATCGGCCCGTTGCTGAACAAGGCGTTGCCCTATCACCCGATCAGGGATTTTTCACCGATCAGCCAGATCGTCTCCAACCCGATGCTGATGGTCGTCAATGCCTCGGTGCCTGCCAACAATGCCGCTGAATTGATCGCGCTCGCCAGACGCACCCCGGGCGCGCTCAACTACGGATCGGCCGGTCCCGGCACCCCCAATCACCTGGCCACCGAATTGTTAAAAAGCATGGCCGGCATCAACATGATCCACGTTGCCTATAGAGGAAGTGCCCAGGCGCTGATCGACCTCGTCAGCGGCCGGGTGCAGTTCTATATGGCATCGGTCCCCGGACTGCTTCCCAGTGTAAAAAGCGGCAAGCTGAAAGCGATGGCGGTGAGCACCGCAAGACGATCCGGTGTGCTGCCCGATCTGCCGGCGCTGAGCGAATCGACCGTGCCCGGATACGAATTCGAAGTCTGGTATGGTTTGTTTGCGCCTGCGAAAACATCGACCACCATCGTCTCCAGACTGAACGCGGAAACGGTGGCCGTTCTGTCCGAGCCGGAATTCGTGAAGAGCCTGGCCGTCCAGGGCTCCGAAGCGCGCGGCGGCACGCCCGAGGCGCTGGGCGCGATCGTGCGTGGCGAATACGAACGCCTGGGCAAGGTCGTGGAAAGCATCGGCCCCATCACTCAATGAAAACACTCACACTCAGGAGTCACACATGCGCTGGAAACTAGGCGACGTCAGCATTGCCAAGGTCCTTGAACTGGAATTTCTGGGCGGCAGCCGCTTCATCCTGCCCGATGCCACGCGCGAAGCGGTGCTCCCCATGAAATGGATGGTGCCGCATTTTGCTGACGAGGAAGGCCGCCTGAAGATGAGCGTGCATGCGCTGCTGATCGAGACACCCGGCCTGCGCGTGGTGGTGGACCCGTGCATCGGCAACGACAAGAAAGGCCGCCGCGTGCCCGCGTGGAATGACCGCCAGGGACGTTTTCTGGAAGAGATCGCCGAAGCCGGCTTCCCGCGCGAATCCATCGACGTCGTGCTTTGCACGCACCTGCATGTCGATCACGTGGGCTGGAACACCATGTTTGTCGATGGCCGGTGGCAGCCCACCTTTCCCAACGCGCGCTACCTGTTCGGGCGACTCGAATACGACTACTGGAAACAGCAACAGACGGACAGCATTGCCGTCACCGTGTTTCAGGACTCGGTGCAGCCGATCTTCGAGGCCGGCCTGGCCGACTTCGTGGAAACCGACCACCGCATCTGCGATGAATTGCAGTTGATTCCGAGTCTGGGACACACGCCCGGCCATGTCAGCATCAGCATCCACTCCAAGGGTGAACGCGGACTGATCACCGGCGATATCGCGCATCATCCCTGTCAGTTGGCGCGACCGGACTGGCGCGCCACGCCGGACTACGACCCGGATCAGGCCGAGGCCACCCGCCGCCGCATGTTCAAGGAACTCTCCGGCCAGCCGGTGCTGGTGTTCGGCACCCACTTCGCGGGCCCCAGCGCCGGTTGGGTGGAACCTGATGGAGATGCCTATCGGCTGCGAGTCGATGCCGCCAAATAATCCGACAACACATCGTTCTCGATTTCAACGCCCGTGATTTGAGTTTTCACCGTTATGGTTAAACTGCCCTGCCTGACTCACCGTGCAACCTCGCCGCACAACCCACTGAGGAAACAGCCATGATCGACATGCATGCCCACTGGAAGCCCGCCGAGTTTGCCGATGCCATGCGCACCCGCACGCGCGAACCGCGCATCGTGCGCAACGCCGACGGCATCGAGGTGTTGAAGTCACGAACGGGAGAAGAACCGCTCGCCAGCGCCTTCGATGACGTGAACGAGCACCTCGCCCGCATGGATCGCCAGGGCGTGAGCACCAGCGTGCTGTCGCTGGTCGGCCCGTTTTGCTGGATTGAATCGCAGCCGGTGGATGTGTCGGTGCAACTGTGCCGCATCTACAACGACAGCATTTCCAGAATCTGCACCGAACACCCGGGCCGCTTCGCCGCCTATGCGGCACTGCCGCTGGTCGACATGTCGGCCGCCGCGGCGGAACTGGAACGCGCACTGGGCCTGCCCGGCATGATCGGCGCGCAGGTGCCGGGCAATGGCTTTCTCACCGCAGAGCATGCCGAACAGATGCGCCCGCTGCTGGAGATCATCAACCGCCGCCGCGCGATCCTGTTCATTCACCACGGCCCCATGCCCGGAGATGCCTTCCCGCGATTCGCCAACAGCACCGACAACGCGCGCCGCCGCAATGGCACGCTGGACATGCAAACGAGCCTGTCGTCGGTGATGCTGACGCTATGCCTCACGGATTATCTGGATCCCTATCCCGATGCCATGATCCATGTGCACAACCTGGGCGGCAATATTCCCTACGAGGTGGAGCGCATGGACCACCGCAGCCTGCTCGACTCGGCCAAAGAGGAACTCCCGTCGGCACGCTTCCGTCGCGCCAGGGTGTATGTCGACTGCAATTCCTTCGGCCCGCACTCGATCGAGGCTGGCGTGCGCACCTATGGCGCCGAACGCATCATCTGCGGCACCGATGGCTCCGAATTCGGCTGCGACTGGACCAGCAAGGCACTCGCTGCAGCGAACATCAGCCAGGACGAACGCGAGCAGATCCTGCATCGCAATTCCGCGGCGATGCTGGCGCACCTGACCACGATTGCTCAGCCGGAGAAACTGGCTGCTTAGTGGCTTGGCGTGTCTAACAAATCGAGGGGAGCCTCCCCTCGTGCGCCGCTACTGCAGTGGCCAGAACGGTATTGCGGTGATGCAATCTTAGAGTACGTTTCAATATGAAGACAATCACACAATGTCATTCCGAGAGCAGCGAGGAATCTGCTGTTTAACCAAAACAAAAGCAGATTCCTCAGCCTTCGCCCCGAAGGAAGTCCCCTTGGGGGACGGCTTCGGAATGACAAGTCATTTTGAAATGAGTTCTTAGTGCGACTGATGGGGTGGCGGCGCAGTTGCAACGAAGGACGGTCGCGCGGCGATGGTGTCGAACCAGGCAGCCAGCTTCGGTGGCCGTGACGCCGAATCCAGACCCGGAATACGCACTTCGAAACCCAGCGCACAGGCCAGCGTGATCTGCCCCATGTTGAGCGGGCCCTGCATCAGGGGATGCCCGATTTCCTTCTCCCAAAGCACATACAGGCGATCCCTGCGATTGGCCTCATGCCGCATCACGGTAGGCGAATTCTCGCCGGGCGGGCGCATGGTCTCGCGCAGCCACACCGCGAGGCCATCCATCAGGCTCCTGGCCAATGCTTCCAGCCTGCGCGCCTCCCAGCCCGCTTCACCCGCCGGCAATTCAAACAGCGGCTTGCCGTCGAGGTGGTCGAGACAAGCGCAAATCAGGCTGGACTCCTCCAGCCCGACACCATCATCGCGGACAAGATAAGGAACGCGCCCGGATGGATTGATGCGGTAGTACGGGCTGTTCTCCACGCGCGTTTGCGCAGGAATGATTTCGACACGATCCTCCAGTCCCTTTTCGATGACGACAATACGCGCCATGCGTGCATAGGGTGAGACGGGGGCTATATAAAGTTTCATGGAAATGGCCGCATAAAATTGAAAAGTGTTCAAGCACCCTGAATCGACACCACAGGATCAATCAGCCTTGATATTATGTTCGCGAATAATCTTTCCCCAGATCGCGACTTCCTTGCGGTTTTCCTCGGCGAACTGCTGCGGCGTGTTGCCTACCGGTATGGACCCCGCCGCGGTCATGCGCGCGACATTCTCCGGCGAGTGAATAATCTTCACCAACTCGCTATGCAAACGGGTGATGATGGCCTGGGGCGTGCCTGCCGGCGCCATCAGGCCCTTGAAATTACTGGAATCAAATCCGGGAAAACCGGATTCGTCAAAGGTGGGCACATCGGGCAATGTGCTCAGGCGCTTCGGCCCGGCAAAGCCCAGCGCCCTCATCTTGCCAGACTTGATGTTTGCCATGACCACACCGGGATTGACGAAGGTCAGGTCACCTTCACCCGCCAGCACCGCCGTGGTTGCCGGCCCGGCGCCCTTGTAAGGCACATGCAGCACTTTGGTGCCGGTCTCCTGCGAAAACAAGACGATCGCGAGATGGCCGCCGGCGCCATTGCCGGAAGAGGCCCAGTTGATCTTGCCCGGATTGGCCTTGGCGAAGGCAATCAGTTCCTGAATGGTTTTGGGTGGAAAGACCGGGTTTGAAACAAGTACATTGGGCGTGGTATCGAACTTGGTAATCGGCGCGAAATCCTTGACCGGGTCATAGCCGATCTTGTCATTCAGCAGCGTAGCAAACACATGCGTGTTACCGGCAGCCACCAGAAAGGTGTATCCATCCGGCGCCGAATGGGCGACGAATTCCGCCCCGACCAGGCCGCCGCCACCGCCGCGATTGTCATAGACAATGGGCTGACCGAGCACTTCTGCAAGCCTGATCGAGATGGGCCGCGCAATGACATCCGTGCCGCCGCCGGGGGCATAGGGAATGATCCAGCGCATCGGCTTGTTGGGGTAATTGCCCTGTGCGAGCGCGCTTCCCAGTCCGGCGATCGCCAGCACTACGGCCAGTAGAGTACGAGTCACATTGCCTCCCTATTCAGCTATTCAGTTGCAGACCGAGATGCAATTATCACAGTTACGCGCCCGGCTTGATACTGTATTCAGGTGTTGGCATTCCTTTGCGCCTTATCGCATCGACCGTATGCGCCAATAGAGCGGTACAGTAGCGTACCAATGCAACAGATGGGGCGAGTAATGAGAACAGTTTATCGCGCAGCACGAATCATCGATGGCACCGGCCAGGACCCCTGCTTGAACAGCGTGCTGATTGTTGAAGGCAGGCTGATCGAGGGCATCGTTCCGGAAACGCAAATCGGCAAGGATCAGCCCATTGTTGACCTGGGTGATTGCACCCTCCTGCCCGGCCTGATCGACAGCCATGTGCACCTGGCCGACGATGGCTCTCCCCAGCCCAGGAAGCTGGTGGAGAATGAGCCGGCGGGATTGACGATACTTCGATCCGCGCAACGGGCGCTGGCGAGCCTGCAGTCAGGCGTCACCGCATTGCGTGATATGGGCGCGCCCTCCGGGGCGATACCGGCTGTCAAGGATGCAGTCAATCTGGGGGTTATCAATGGCCCTGCCATCGTGACCTGCGACACCCAATTGACTATCACCGGCGGTTACGGAAGGCAGCACAACGTGCTGGGACGCGAGGTCGATGGCCCGGATGAAATGCGCAAAGTCGTTCGTGACCTGTTCAAGTGTGGCGCTGATTTTGTCAAACTCATGGCCAGCGGCAAGGTCAGCGTGGCCGGTCCGGCTCTGGATGCCTGCCAATTCACGCCTGAAGAAATGGCAGCGGCCGTCAATGAAGCGCATCGATTGGGCAGAAAGGTGAGCGTGCATGCGGTGGGCCTGGGCGCCATCGAAGCCTCAATCAGGGCCGGGGTGGATTGCGTGGAACACGGCAGCTTTCTGACCGAAGAACTGGCCAGGGAAATGGCGGCACGCGGAATTGCGCTGATTCCCACGCTGGTTCCCTATTACGTGCTGGCCCACCCTCCGCGTGAACTGGTGCTGCCCGAGGAAGTCAAAAAAAGAGCAGAAAGAACCTGGAAAGTCGCCCTCAACGCCGTACGCATGGCCAGGGCACATGGCTTGCGCATCGGTGCTGGCACCGACAGCGGAGGCCCCTGCATTCCTCACAACTCGCTGCCCAGAGAACTCGAACTGCTCGTGTCGGCAGGTTTCACAGCAATGCAAGCGCTGGAAAGTGCGACGCGGATCAATGCCGATATCCTGGATATCGCGCAGACCGGATCACTGGAGAAGGGGAAACTGGCCGATGTGATCGCCGTGGACGGAAATCCACTCGAAAACATTCACGCCATTGCCAAGGTCAGAATGGTCCTGAAGGACGGTCGAAACATTCCGCTGGAATCCCCGTTGAAAAATTGAGGAGGCGACATGACCCAAACTTGCATTGCGATGATCAAAATAGCAACAGCAGGCCTTGTGATGCTTTGCACCGGCCTCGCCACCGCGCAGTCCGCCTATCCCGTCAAACCCATCCGTTTCATCGTCCCATTTCCGCCAGGGGGTGCCACCAATATCGTGGCGCGCCTGGTCGGACAGAAACTGACCGACAGCATGGGACAACAAGTCATCGTCGACAATCGGCCCGGCGGCAACACCATCATCGGCAATGAGGCACTGGCCCGATCCGCAGCGGACGGCTACACCATCGGCATGACCACCAGCACACTGGTCATCAGCCCGCACCTGCTGACCAATCTGCCCTATGACGCGTTCCGGGATTTCATCCCGGTCGCCACGCTGGTCGCCACCGATTACGTTCTGGCGGTGCACCCTTCTGTGGCGGCCAATACGCTGCAGGAGTTCATTGCGCTGGCCCGATCTCGGCCGGGCCAACTCAATTACGCGACATCCGCTGCGGGTGGCCCCACCCATCTGGCGGGCGAATTGTTCAATATCATGGCGGGCGTGCGGATTCAGCACATCCCCTACAAGGGTGGCAGGCCTGCCCTGACCGATCTGCTCGGCGGCCAGGTGCAACTCACCTTCTCTGCCGCGGCGCAGAACATTCCCTACATCAGGTCCGGCAAGTTGAAGGCAATCGCGATCGCCGGCGATGCGCGCTCGTCAGCGCTGCCACAAGTGCCGACATTCACCGAAGCCGGCCTGCCGGGCTTCAACCCGAAGAATTGGCTCGGCGTTTCAGTGCCAACGGGAACTTCAAAGGCCATCATCGACAGGTTATCGACGGAGATCGCCAGAGTGCTCGCCATGCCCGACATCAGGGATGAATTGGCGGGCCAGGGGGTAGATCCATTTATCTCCACGCCGGAACAATTCGCCGCGCTGATGAAAGCGGACAGCGCCTTGTATGGCCGAATCATCAAGACCGCCAATATCAAAATTGACAATTGATCAATCGGGGCAGGGTAGCGTCAAATCGCCGACTTGCGCGCCTTGTGAAAACCCACCGTCCCGGCCAGTACCGATCGCCCGACAACTTCCGAGAAGGTCAACTCCGACAGGACATGCGCGAGTTCCTCGGTCGAGTAGAACATGCGTATCGCATTGATGAAATAGTCGCGGCATCGCAGCGCGGCCGAACCGCTGCCAAAGGCGCGCGCCACTGCCGTGACACAGACCTTGAGATACATGTAATAGATCTGCTCAATCATCTTGTTGGCCGGGCGCAGCATGTCGCAGTGATAGAAGTGTCCTCCCGGCTTGAGCACCCGGAGCACCTCCGAAAACACCTTGATGGCGCGCAAATGCCGTGTCGCAAACTGCAGCGTGACCACATCAAAGTGATTGTCCGGGTACGGTAATTCGTGCACATCGCAGATCGTCGAATTGATCCGGAAGCCCTGCTTCTCGGCGCGCTGCCGGCCAACCTCCTGCATGCTGGCGCTGCGGTCCACCGCATAGACATCCAGACTCGACTGCTTTTTCAACAGGTCGATACCGATCACATTGGTTCCTGCGCAAACATCCAGCACGCGGTCATTCGGCCTTAACTCGATGGTCGAAATGAAACGCTGACGCAACCCGTCGATGAGCCCAAGTGTGGCGTAGGCATTGGCACGGTCGTAGTACTTCGCGACATCGGCGAAAACATCGGGAATGTCGTTGCTCCAGACGGACTCAAACGCACATTCCCGGGCATGTTCCCGCTCACTGTAAATTTGGTTCATGTGACCTTCTTGTTTGTTTGCGCCGATCAGCGAAACATCTTACCAGCACCTCAGCGCAAACAGCTTCATCTCTTCACACTTGCACCACTCCCGCTGATGATGCCGCCTGTGACATCAGCCTTGGGTAATATTTGGTGTATCCACTCAAACACCAATTCCTCTTCAAATCCATGAAAAGAACAGTCTGCATTCAAGGTGAAGTCGGCTTTTGATATATTGGGACCTAAATGAGCAAGGTCAAACCCTGCGAACCGCAATCCACGGCGCCTGGATTTCCAATTACGAGCCTTACCCAGTTCAACCCAAGAAAGCACCCATGCGCAAATCCGATTTCAGCCGAATGTTCAATCCCCGCGGCATCGCCATTGTGGGGGCAAGCACAGAACCAACCCGCCCCGGAGCGCAAACGCTGTTCGCCCTGAAGCGCCTTGGCTACCGGGGCGGCATTTTTCCGGTGAACCCGCGCTATCCGGAGATACAGGAAACGAAGTGCTTTGCATCCGTGGACGACATCAGCGAAGCGTGCGACGTCGCGGTCATTGCGCTGCCCGCGGCCCAGGTTGCCCCGGTCATCGAACAATGCGGCAGGAAGGGCATCGGCTTCGCGGTCGTACTGGGCGGCGGCTTTCGCGAGGATGGACCGCAAGGAGTGCTGCTGGAGCGCAATCTGCTGGAGACGGCACGCGCCGGCGGGGTGCGCATCATCGGCCCCAATTGCCTTGGCTTCGTCAATGTGCAAAACCGCGCTTACGCCGGCTTTGGCAGCATCACGCGACCGCCTGATCTGAAGCCAGGGCCGGTGTCCGCCGTGATACAGAGCGGCGGTTTTGGCAACAGCCTGATCGTTCAGGCGGCACTTGCCGGCGTGGGCTTTCAGAACCTCGTGGCCAGCGGCAATGAAACGGACATAAAGGCCACCGAACTGATTCGGGCTTTCGTCGATGATCCGCAGACCAGGATCATTCTTGCCTACCTGGAAGGCGTCTCCGATGGCCGTGCCTTCATGTCCGCAGCCCGCTACGCGCTGGCTGCGGGCAAACCTCTGGTCGTGCTGAAGGCCGGCAACACCGAGCAAGGCCTGCTTGCGGCGGCCTCGCACACCGCCTGCATGACCTGTTCCTATGACATTTACCGGGCCGCATTCAAGCAATGCGGCGTGATCGAAGCGCACGATATCGAAGACACGGTCGATTACCTGCAATGCCTCGCCACTGGCAGGCCGGGACGCGGACGCAGCGTCGCGGTCATGGGGGGCTCCGGTGGGGCATCAGTGAATTTCTCCGATGCGGCCGATCATTGCGACCTGGCGCTCACGCCATTTGGGCACGCTACGCTGGCGGTGCTGAAGGACAATCTGCCCAGCATGGGCTCCACGCAGAATCCGATCGATTACACCGCCAATTTCGTCACTGAAGCCAATACAGCACGCCTGGTCAAAGCCATGGATGCGGTGCTGGCCGACCCGGCAATAGATCAGTTGGGCGTCCTGGCGGCAACGGCATCAGGAGCCTCATTCCGGATCATTGCGCAATCCGTGGCGCAGGCACTGAAGAAATCCGACAAGCCCGTCATGATCTTCTCGTCCAGCCAGCGCGAAATGTCAATCGAAGCGCTGGAGATTCTGGCAGCGGAAAATGTCCCGGTGCTGCGATCACCGCGGCGCGTGGCGGCCGCCATGGGCGTGCTGGCCGACTATGCGGCGTCGCTACAGCAACGTGAACGACTGATCGCGGAATACCCGGTTTCGGAACGCACGCTACCCAAATTGCCCTTGGGCGCCGTAACCATGGACGAACATGCAGCAAAGCAGTTGTTGTCCGGATTCGGTGTCAGTGTGACTCACGACACGCTGCTGCCCGTCGGAATCGCGGCTGCCAGCCTGCCGCGCGGAATGGCCTTCCCGGTGGCGGTGAAAATCGTATCGAAGGATATCGCCCACAAGACCGACATCGGCGCGGTCCGATTGAATATCGCTGATGACGCACAGCTTGCCGGCGCAGTGACCGAAGTGATCGCCAATGCCCGCAAGGCCGCACCCGGGGCGCAGCTTTCCGGCGTGCTCGTGTCGGAGATGGTGAGCGATGGAATGGAGACCATCATCGGCGTGGTCAACGATCCATTGTTCGGGCCGGTGGTTGCCTTCGGTCTCGGCGGCATATTCGCCGAGGTATTGCACGACACCACCTACCGCATCGCTCCGTTCGGTATCGATACCGCCCGCGAAATGATAAGCGAACTCAGGGCAGCCGCGCTGTTCTCCGGCGTGAGGGGTCAGCCGCAACGGGATATCGATGCGCTGGCAAAAACGCTGTCGACGGTGTCCGAATTGGCCTGGCTGATGCGTGATCGAATCGCGGAGATGGACATCAACCCCGTGCTGGTGCGCCCCGCCGGGCAGGGCGCAATTGCCGCGGACGCGCTGATCGTTCTGAAGTAACGGCAAAAGTTAAGGGAAGTTACTCCGGCTGATACTTGATCGCCTTGGTGACGCCCGCCCACTTCACCACGTCCTCGCGCAGCCAGGTGTAGAACTGTTCCGGGGGAGTCCACCACGGCTCGACACCGTTGGCAATGAAGACTTCCTTGATGTCGGGCAGGAACAGGATTTTTTCCAGAGCAGCGTTCACACGGTTGATGGCCAGTCGCGGCGTCCCCAATGGCGCAAGAATCCCGACCATGGAGGTGGCCTCGAATTTGGCCAGTCCGGACTCCACCAGCGTCGGCGTGTTCGGCAGGGACGCAGCACGCTTGAGACTGGCCACACCCAGCAGACGCACTTTGCCTGCCTTGATTTGCGGGATGGCCGGTGGCGCAGCGATGAACATCAGATCACTCGCCCCCGCCACTACGTCAAGCAGCGCTGGCCCTGCCCCCTTGTAGGGAATGTGCACGATATCGACGCCCGCCATCATCTTGAAAAGCTCCATCGCAAGATGCAGGGAGGCCCCCGGACCATTCGACGCGTAATTCAGTTTTCCCGGCTGCGACTTCGCCAGCGTGATCAGTTCCTTGACCGATGTCACCGGAATTTTCGGGTTTGCCACCAACACGATATCGCTGGAAGAAACCGGGCTGACCGCCGCGAAGTCCTTCACTGCGTCGAACGGCAGGGATTTCTGCGTACTCGGATTGATGGTATGGCTGGCCGTGATGATCAACAGCGTGTAGCCGTCCGGCGCAGACTTGGCCACATAGTCCGCTCCGATGATCGCGGCCGCACCCGGCTTGAAGTCGATGATCATCGGCTGCCCCAATGCTTCGGTCATTTTCTGCGCGACTGGGCGCAGCGTAATTTCCTGCGGCCCGCCGGGCGCAAACGGAATGATCAGCCTGACCGGTTTGATCGGAAAGCTCTGCGCGCCGACGACGCCACTGAGCGCGGCAAGCAACAACAGGCTGCTGATTTTTTCTAGCAATCGCATATTGGTCATACTCCAGTCTCTTCGGACTCATTGCACATCATATAGTGAATCTTGTTGGGCATCACTTCACGGATCCAAGCCTGCACAGCGTAACAGTTTCGCAGAAATACCGAGAAGACCGACGGATTTTCTTGACTGTCGCGCCACCGCAAATTAGTCTCTTCGTCGCCCACAGCCCGCTGGCAAACCGGAACTCAAACCCAGACATGCAGATTGCAAAATACGGAATAGCGTCATGGTTGGCACTTGCATGCATGGCGATATGTTGCGTGCCGGCCTTCGCACAAGAATACCCGACTAAACCCCCGCGTCTCATCGTGCCGTTTCCGGTGGGCGGCAACTCCGATGCGGTGGCGCGACTGGTCGCGCAGAAGACCGGAGAACGCCTGGGACAGAACATCATCATCGACAATCGCGGCGGCGCCGGCGGCAATATCGGCACGGAAATCGTTGCTCGCGCCACGCCAGACGGCTACACGCTATTGATGGGAGTGCAATCGGCGCTCGTGGTCAACCCATTCCTGTACGACAACATGCCCTACGACACGCTCAAGGACTTCGCGCCCATCACCCTGATCACCGATTTCCCGCTGATGCTGGTCGCAACGCCCGGCCTGCCGGTGAAATCGCTGCAGGACCTGATCAGCCTGGTGAAATCCAGACCCGGCGAACTCTTCGTCGGCTCGTCATCGCCGGGGTCGGGCGCATATCTCGCCAGTGAACTGTTCAAGAACATGGCCAATCTGCGCGTCGACATCATCCCCTACAAGGGCAGCGGCAATGCGCTGACGGACGTCATCGCCGGTCAAACGCATTACATGTTCGCCGGCGTGCTGGCGGCATTGCCGCATGTGAAGTCCGGGCGGCTGCGCGCATTGGCCACCACTGGCAAGGATCGCTCCAAGGTGACGCCTGATCTTCCCACCATTTCCGAAGCAGGCCTGCCAGGCTTCGAAGTCGACGCCTGGCTTGGCCTGCTGGCACCGGCACGCACGCCATCGGGCATCATCGAAAAATTACATGCCACCGTCGTGGCCGTGCTGAAATCACCGGAAGCCAGCAAGGGCCTGACGGAACAGGGTGCCACCGTAATCGGTGTCGGGCCCGCCGAGTTTGCAAAAAAAATACACAGCGACCTCGGCAAATGGGGCAGGATCGTCAAGGATGCAGGCCGTTCCAGAGCCAACTAAACACTGGCATTGCAATTAAGGGGGAGTAAATGTTGTCCATTAGTCCGCTAACACAGCACATCGGCGCCGAAATCAAGGGAATCAATCTCGCCGGCGACACCTCAGACGATGCCATCGCCAAGGTCAATGCAACACTGGCCGAACGCGGCGTCGTCACTATTCGCGACCAGCACCTGACCATCGAGCAGTTCATGGCCTTCAGCCGGCGCATGGGGCCGCTGGCCATTCATTCGCTGAATCAGTTTTCCAAGCCCGGCATGCCCGAACTGATGGTCAATTCGAACATCATCGAGAATGGCAAGCCCATCGGCCTGGCCGATGCCGGACGCGACTGGCATACCGACTCCGCCTATACGGAAAGGCCGTACCGGACCACCATTCTTTATTCAGTGGAGATTCCGGTCCGTGACGGCGTCGCGCTGGGCGATACGATCTTTGCCAGCACCTCGGCTGCCTACGCATCGCTCGACGACACCTTGAAGCAGCGCCTGGCCGGTTTGCACGCCGTCCATGCACACGGTGTAGCCCGTGAAAAACGCGGCGGCGGACTTGCCCTGGAAGAAAAGCAGCACAGGGAGATCCACAAGGGCGTCGAGCATCCGGTCGTGAGAACCCATCCGGCAACCGGCAGCAAGTGCCTGTACGTCGATGAAGGCACCACCGCGCGCATCGTCGGAATGGAAGCGGCAGCCAGTGAGGCCCTGGTCAAACAATTGCTGGAACACGTGCTGCAGCCACAGTACCTATACCGCCACAACTGGCGCGTCGGCGACATTCTCATGTGGGACAACTGCTCCACCCTGCACTGCGCGCTGGGCGACTACCTGCCCACCGAGCGGCGGCTGATCTATCGCACGCTGATTCAGGGAACCGTCCCGATTTAAAAACACCGACAGCATTCGCAGCACCACGACAGATCAATTTCACAACACCACTGACAAGGAGTCATGAAATGGATTACTCACACTATCAGGCACTCAAGATCGAAATCGACGACGGCATCGCGGTGGTCACGCTGAACCGGCCAGAACAGCTGAACACCTTCGGTGGCTCCATGCATGGCGAGGTGGAAAATATCTTCGTGGACATGGCCCAGGACGATGCGGTCAACACCATCATACTGACCGGCGCCGGCAAGGCCTTTTCCGCCGGTGGCGACATCAAGGCCGCCGCCCAGCGCTTCGGCACCGACGAGGGCTGGAAGCACATCACCGGCGTCTACTATCGCGCCAAGCGACTGGTGGAAAACATCCTGAACTGCCCCAAGCCGACCATCGCCGCCGTCAATGGAGATGCCATGGGCCTGGGCACCTCGGTCGCGCTGTGCTGCGACATGCAGGTGGTTTCCGAAACGGCACGCTTTGCCGACACCCACGTCAAGGTCGGACTGGTCGCCGGAGATGGCGGTTCGGTCATCTGGCCGCTGCTTATCGGCCCGAATCGCGCCAAGGAAATGCTGATGTGCGCGAAGATCATCTACGGCAAGGAAGCTGCCACCATGGGTCTGGTCAATCACAGCGTGCCCGCCGATCAGGTCATGGCAAAGTCGATGGAGCTTGCCAAGGTGCTGCGCAGCATGCCACCGATGGCGGTGAAGTGGACCAAGGTATCGATCAACAAGATGATCAAGGACCAGTTCAACCTGGTCATGGACGCCGCCATCGCCTACGAGATGTGCTCCATGGTGACCCAGGACCGCGGCGAGGCCATTCACGCCTTCCTGGAAAAGCGCAAGCCCGAGTACAAGGGCTACTGAGCAGACGACCTGTCGCTGCAGACGCAACTACACCGATAACATCAACTCACCGGAGCATTCAGCTTGATCCTGCAATTCACTGAAGAAGAAAATTCCTTCCGCCACGAAGTGCGGACCTTTTTCAAAACCGCGATGCCGCAGGACATGCGCCAGCGCGTGGTGCTGGGGCAACGCCCCACGCGCGAAGACCTGATCAACTGGCAACGAATCCTGGACCGCAAGGGCTGGGCGGTGCCAATGTGGCCGGTTGAGTACGGCGGCACCGGCTGGAACGCCGTGCAGCAGTACATCTTCAGTGAAGAACTGCTGCAAGCGCCGGCGCTGGCGCCGCTGCCGCATGTGAACCAGATCGGCGTCGTTGTCATCGCACAGGGGACCGAGGAACAGAAGCAGCGCTTCCTGCCCAAGATCCGCACCATGGAGTGGTGGTTCTGCCAGGGCTTTTCCGAGCCAGGATCGGGATCGGACCTGGCCAGCCTGAAAACGCGCGCCGTGCGCGAAGGCGACGATTACATCGTCAATGGCCAGAAGCTGTGGACCTCGCAGGCGCACCGCGCCGACTGGATGTATGCCCTGGTGCGCACCGATCCCAACGCCCGCAAGCAAAGCGGCATCAGCTACCTGATGATCGACATGAAAACGCCGGGGATCACGGTGAGGCCGGTGACCTCCATCGACGGCATCCACTACCTGAACGAAGTGTTTTTCGATAATGCGCGAGTGCCGGTCGCCAATCGCCTCGGCGAGGAAAACAAGGGCTGGGACTACGCCAAGTACACCCTCGGCCACGAGCGCGCCACCATTGCCAAGGTCGGCGTATCCAAAGGCCGCGTGAGCACCGCCAAGCAACGCGCCGCTTACGTCATGCAAAACGGCAAGCCGCTGTCGGAAGATGCGCGCTTTCGGGAACGTCTCGCTGCGCTGGAGGTGGAACTCAAAGCACTGGAGATCACCAACATGCGCGTCGTGGCCGAGAGCATGAAGCAACAGGGCCACAAGCAGGACCCCAAATCCTCCGTGCTGAAGATGAAAGGATCGGAACTGCAGCAGGCCACGCTGGAAATGCTGCTCGATGTCGCCGGCCCGCAGGCCATGCCGAAGCGCGCCGACTTCTATCTGGGTATGGACGATCCTGAGGTCACACAGCCCGCCTGGACCGCCACGGCGGCCCCGGTTTTCTACATGGGGCGGGCGGTGTCCATCTTTGGCGGATCAAACGAGATACAGCACAACATCATCGCCAAGAACGTGCTGGGGCTATAGATAACGCGTCCTGGCCGTCAACGCTTCAAATACGGTTCGAACAGGATGATCCAGGATCAGCCTTGTACCGGCGCTGACTCGTCCTACAACAGTTTCGCCAGCCCCGGCAGTGCTTCATTCAGCGGCAGCACTTCCACGCCGCGCTCATGCCAGCGGCGCGTGCCGGGATGGAGCAGATAGGCGAGAACCGGTGATCACAATCACTACTTCGATATTCATGCTTCGGCGTTATAACCGCGATTTTGATCATTTTCTGCGGATCCGCCATCGCCTCCCTGATGAAGCCGGTGAATTGTTCCGGCGGGTGGCCGCCGGATTTCGGACCAGCGGCTGACAGTGCGATGCGGCCCTCGGCGATCGCGTGAATGCAGCCCGCGGATCGAGCGCGCTGCTACGCGAGGGGATTGGTGACGGCGAGCGCGGGAAACCGGCCGAAATCCCGGTCGACGCTCCACAACTCGCGTGCGCCATGCTGCAAGCAAAGCGCGGCGATGCGCGCGTCATGCACCATCGGGCCGGCGATACGCCCGGTCTGCAGCAGATCGCGCAGTTGCTGCCAGTGATGGGGAGATTCGGCCAGCAGCGTCACGCTAGGCGATTCCAGCCAGGCGTCAATCTGGTCGATGGCCGCCGGCAATGGCGTGGGTGGTTTGAAAATTTTGGGATGGGTGACGATGGCGATGAATTCATGCAGGCATGGCCATGGCAGCGCCCACTGCGCCTTGCCCTCCGCCAACCCCGTCACGCGCTCGCTGGCGCTCGCATGCCATTCGGAATCCTCGCGGTGTGCATAGACAAGAATATTGGTGTCGACCGCGATCACGTGCCGCGGCCTTCATAGGCCAGCTCGCGCAATTTGTCCCATGAGGCGCCGCGCAACGGTTCCTGCAGCCCTTTGCCGCGAAAACTCGCCTTGCGCAGCTTGAACTGGCCGACACTGCGCCGGGATTGCAGGACCTGACGCAGACCGCGCTCGACGAGTTCGCGAAGCGTCGTGCCGTCACGCAGGGCCGCGCGCCTGGCCTCCTCGAGCAACGGATCCGGAATATCGATGGTTGTCTTCATGTTGCTAACAATATCACACAAGCCATACTGCCATATGGCCATATCCAATCTTCAACAAGATTCCGCTGTTCATTCAATTTGACTGACAAACCGATGCCCGGCAGCGTGCGCAAGAGAGCGCAGGGACGCGCAATTTAATCACGGCTTGATATCCGCGATTTTGATAACTTTCTCCCACTTCGCCATCTCCTCCCTGATGAAGCTGGCGAATTGTTCCGGCGTGTTGCCGCCGGACTCCGAGCCATCGGCTTTCAGGCGCTGCTGCATTTCCGGGGTGTTGATGGCCTTGATCGCATCGGCGTGGGCGCCTTGTTTGATTAGCTGCTAAAGAAATTCAGTACATTGCCCCACGACAAGCTTGCCAGTCTGGCGTAACAGTCATACACCATCTATCTTCGTTGCATGAGCGATGCAGCGAGAACCCTTTTCCTGGTGTGCTACGACATCTGCAACCCGAAGCGGCTCTATCGGGTGCACAAATATCTGCTCGGCTATGCTTTTCCAGTTTGTATGAAGCCCTGAAATCAAAGGGATTGAGACAAGGCTGTAAAGGCTATGCGGCATTCCTTGGCAATGTTTGTATGAAGCCCAGATGGTCACCAGGCCGTCAATCTGGCTCTTCTCCAGGCCGGCATCCTTGATGGCGGCATTGATGGCCTGGGCGTACAGCGAATGGGAGCTGCGTCCCAGCGACTTGCCGATATCCGACTCGCCTATGCCGATAACGGCGACACCGGTTGAATAGCCGTTACTGGCCATGACTCCTCCGAAAGCGGGCATGACTCGAACCAGCGCGTGCGTCGCCTGATTTCCCTGCGACACACCCTGCCATCTGTATTAATCAGCGCAACTTTTTTGTATTGGTTTTGGTATTGCGCACCGGAACATTACCCCGCAAATGCTACCACGATTGCGGGGCGATTCCGCTTCGGCCCTCTATGCCAGAACGCGTATCGGATTGCCTACCATAAAGGCGCGCGCATTGGCGACGCAGTCCCCGAAATAAACGCGGTAGCCTTGCTCCACGACATAGCCGATGTGCGGCGTGGAGATCACCTGGGGCAGGTATCGGAAAGGATGATCCCTGGGCAGCGGCTCCTCTTCAAAAACGTCCACGCCATACCCGGCAATACGACCCGCCGTCAGCGCGCCAAGCAAAGCCTCCTGATTCACCAGCCGCGCCCTCGAGGTGTTCACCAGATACGTTTGTGGCTTCATCTGTTCGAGGTCTGCCTCGTCGACAATGTGGCGACTGCGCTCGCTGAGCGGCATGTGTATGGTGATGGCATCGGCAGTGGACAGGAGTTCCTGCTTGGACACGGCGCGAACGCCCACGGCCTCGGCTCGCTCGGGCGTGAGGTTGGGACTCCAGGCGATCACCTGCATGCCGAATGCCTTGGCCACCTGAGCAACCGGAATGCCCAGCTTGCCCAGCCCGATGACGCCCAGCGTGCGTTCCCAGACGGAGTGGCCAAGGCGCATCTGCCAGCCGCCTGCGCGCACGCCGGCGTGCTCATGGGTCGCCTTGCGAAACAGCGACAGCAGCAGCCACCAGGTGATTTCCACCGTCGCCGTGGCAAACGAGCGCGTCTGGCACACCGTGACTTTCTGCGCGCGCGCCGTCGCCATGTCGATCGTCACTTCATTGTGACCGCCGGTCGCCAGGATCAGACGAAGACGCGGCAGGCGCTCGAGTATCGGTCGCGTGAGCCGCGTGCGCTCGCGCGTCAGGCACACCGCATCGAACTCCGACAGGCGCCGGACCAGCAGGTCCGGATCGCTTACGTGATCGGCAAAGGCCACCACCTCGGTGCCCTGCAATGATCCCCAATCGGCCAATGCAAGCGCCACCTGCTGGTAGTCGTCCAGTATTGCAATACGCATCGTCTCTGCCTCCTGTTTATGTCGATCGTCGAAAACGACACCCGCCCGTGCATGGAGCCGTACTTCGTTCAGAACCTCAGCAGGCGGGAATCCGGAAAGGTTTTTTGATTGACGACAATTATCATTTAAATTGTTTGATCACGGCTTTATATCCGCGATTTTGATAATTTTCCCCCACTTCACCATCTCCTCTTTGATGAAGCTGGCAAACTGCTCTGGCGTATTGCCGCCGGACTCCGAGCCATCGGCTTTCAGGCGCTGCTGCATTTCCGGGGTGTTGATGGCCTTGATCGCGTCGGCGTTAATCTTCAGGATGATCGAGCGCGCGGTCTTCGCCGGCGCCACCAGGCCGTTCCAGGCCAGCGACTCGAAACCGGCGAGACCGGACTCCTCCACGCTCGGCACCTGCGGCAACCCGCCGCTGCGATGGCGTGAGGTCACGGCCAGCGGCCTCAGTTTGCCGGCGGTGATCAGCGGCATGACGGCAGTGGTGCCGACGATGACCATGTCGAGCCTTCCGCCCATGAGATCAGTGAGCGTGGGCGCATTGCCCTTATAGATGATGTGCTGGATTTTGATGCCGGCCATCACGTTGAGCAGTTCACCCGCCAGCTGATTGGGGCCACCCGCCGTGCCATAGTTGAGCTTGCCTGGCGCTACCTTGGCTGCTGCGATCAGATCACCGATGGCGCGCACCTGCGAATCGGCATTGGTCACCAGCACCAGCGGCGTGGTGTTGATGAGCGTGATGGGCACGAAATCGGCGATGGCGTCGTAGGGTATTGTCCCGGCATACAGTGTCGGGTTGGATGAGAAGGAGGCCGGCGCAATGCCCAGCGTGTAGCCATCGGGGGGCGCCTTGGCAGTCGCCAGCAGGCCGATCTGCGATCCGGCGCCGGGGCGATTTTCAATGACCACCTGCTGGCCCCAGATTTCGGACAAGGGTTTACCCAGGGAACGGGCAATGATGTCGGTGCTGCCGCCGGGTTCAAAGCCGACAATGATACGCACCGCCTTGCCCGGAAAGGACTGAGCGTGCGCCGGATGCGTGACACAGACCCCCAGCGTGGCAGCAACTGCGAAAGGAATAATGCTCGTGTACAGCTTTGACATGTGTCACCTCCGGCGTTCGGGTTGAAGCCTTCTGCAACTGATCAGCGATCTACTACCGTACGGGACTACTCGACTTTCAGGCCAAGTTCCTTCACTACTTTGGCATACTTTGCAAATTCCGTCGCCAGGTGGCGTGCCGCTTCGTCGGGCGTGCTGCCGATGATGTCGTAGCCGTTGTTGGCGAATTTCTCACGCACATCGGGCAGGCTCAACGCCTTCAGATAGGCCGCGTTGATCTGGTTCACGATTGCAGCTGGCGTGCCGGCCGGCGCGAAGATGACCGTCCATGAAGTCACTTCAACGCCGGGCACGCCGGCCTCGGCCATGGTCGGCACATCCGGCATCAGTGTCCAGCGTCGCGCGCTGGTGACAGCAAGGGCACGCAGCTTGCCCGAGGTGACGCTGGGCCGCACCGCCGGATCAGCAAAGGTGTAATCGAACTGGCCGCCGAGTATGGCCGGGATGACATCACCGGTGCCCTTGTAGGGAATGTGGATCGAATCGATCTGCGCCGAACTCTTGAACAACTCGCCGGACACATGCGGGCCGGCGCCGATGCCGCTGGAACCATAGTTGAGTTTGGTCGGCGAAGTTTTCGCGAGTTCAACCAGTTCGCGGACGGTGCGCGCTTTTGATGACGGCAGCACCACCAGCGTGAACGGCGCGTCGGTGGTGAGCGCAATCGGCGTAAAGCTCTTCAGCGCATCGTAAGGCAGGTTCTTGTACAGATTGGCCGAGATGACGTGTGACGGGTAACCGCTGTAGAGCGTGTAGCCGTCGGGGGCCGACTTGGCGACGAAGCCGGCCGCGATGGTGGTGCCAGCGCCGGGCTTGTTGTCGATGACGACGGGCTGGCCCCAGAATTCGCCGAGTTTCTGCACGATGATGCGCGCCTGAGTATCGGCGCCGCCGCCGGGCGCGAAAGGCAGCACCAGATGCACCGGCTTGTTGGGGTAGGTCTGTGCGGCTGCGCTCTCAGCCAGGCTCAATACGGTGATGATGGTGAATACAATTATTTTATATACCTTCATCATTAGTTACTCCATTTTCAAAATTGAGAATTATTTTGAAATCGCTTCAACAAGGAAAGCTAACAAAAGTGTCATTCCGAGTGTAGCGAGGAATCTGCTTTTGGAACTAACGAAGAAGCGGATTCCTCACTGCGTTCGGAATGACACTCTTTCGACCAAAGCGAGTTCTTAAACAAGTCCCCTGCCATTTCAACAGCAGCGCATCGGAAACAACTGACCGCGGGTCAGGAAGCGCCCCTCGGCTTCGGTGGCATCTTCGGTGTTCTTCACATCGGCGGCATCCTCAATATCGTTACGCTGCATCGGCATGCCCGATGCCAGCAACTTGGCGCGCCGCGCTTCGGTGGCCGCGCGATCGATCGCGCCGGTTTTGGCATCGAAAATCACGCCGTAGCAACCTTCGGCACGCTGCCGGGTGATGTAGCCTTCGCGCAGATCGTCCTCGATCTTGTCGATGGGACGCTCCAGCGGTATGCCGTAACCGCCACCACCGCCCGAGCGCAGGATGTAGGCTTCGCCCGGCTTCAGGAGCCGACCCAGCACCTTGCCGCTGGGAAACTTGATTTCCGGCTCCGCCTTGATCTGCACGCCGACCTGGTTGCCGGCGCCAGGATGCCCGCCGAACAAACCCCACGGCCGGCAGTAGACGCGCTCGACCTGCGCGTTGAACATGAACTCGTGTGTGGCGCGCACTACTTTCTCCGTGCCAAGGCCGCCCTGCCATTTACCGGCGCCGGGCGAATCTTCGCGCAGTCCGTAGCGATCGACCACCACCGGATACTTCGCCTCAACCTGCTCCAGTGGGCTGTTGTGGGTGTCGCCGTCATTGATGCAGATGGTGGCACTGGAACCATCCATGCCGTAGCGTGCACCCCAGCCGCCGCCGATCAGCCCACCATAGAGGATATAGAGCTTGCCATCCTCGGGATGATTGCCATTGATCAGCGCCGACATCAGGTCGGCGTGATGGCCGGCGATGACTCGCTGCGGAATCGCCGGCGCCAGTGCCTTGAAGATGGTGTCCACCACCGTCATCGGATAGGTCATCCAGCGGCGCATGGCCGCCGGCTTGACCGCGCTCACCACCTTGCCCAGCGGCAGGATGATTTTCAGCGGCCGGAAACTGCCTTCATTGACCGGCTTTTCCAGCGCCGAGGTCAGGCACTTGAACGCGACCTGGCAACAACCGCGGCCGGCGGCTTCGCCGGAATTGAAGAAGCCCTTGACCTGCGCGTCGACATCACTCAGGTCAATGGTCATGCCATCACCCTTCACGGTGATCTTGACGCGGATGCGGATGCGCTTGCCCGAATCGACGCCATCGTCATCCATGAACGACTCGGCCTCGTAGATGCCATCGGGAATCGAGCGCACCTGCTTGCGCGCCAGCGCCTCGCTGTGATCCATGATGGCGGCGATGCCATTGAGCACCGCCTGCGTGCCATAGCGTCCGGCCAGTTCGCTGAAACGCTTCGCACCGGTGCGCACCGCCGCCATCTGCGCGTGCAGATCGCCGATGGCGCGATCCGGAATGCGCACGTTCATCTTGATGATGCTCAACAGGTCGACATTGAGTTTGCCGGCATCGTATATTTTCAGGATGGGTACCTGCAGCCCTTCCGAATAAATGTCGCGCGTGACAATATTGAGCGCCCCGCCGATGTCGGCCCAGTGCGCCATGCAGGCGGAGAAGGCGATCAGCCGTTTGCCATCGAAGATCGGCACCACCAGCGTGATGTGGTTGAGGTGGCTGCCGGTGAGGTAAGCGTCGTTGGTGATCAGCACGTCGCCGGGCCGCATGCCGATGTTCGTGCCGCCGCGCTCAGCATCGGGACCGTAATGCACCAGCATGGCCTTGATGGTGTCGCTGATGCCGCGGATGAAATTGGGCAGGCCGATGCCAATGGAAATAATGTCGCCGTTGGCGCCAAACAATCCGACGGTGAAGTCCTGCGCTTCGTAGATCACCATGCTGTAGGCGGTGCGCAAGAGGTTGGTCTTCATCTCCTCGGCGATGGCCACCACGCTGTTGCGCACGATCTCGGTTACCACCGGATCGGCGCGCCGGGGTGAACGAGATGACGCCGGTTTGGGAATTGACCGCCTGGCGATCGTGCGCTTATTGGCTGGCTTCGCTTTCTTCGCAGGCTTCTTTGCAATGGCCATGACACTCAACTCCGGGCAATGGTGATGACAAGGTCGCCGAACCGGCTGACCTCGAGTACGTCTTTAGGAAAGACCACGGTGGTGGACGCGTATTCCTCCACCAGCGCCGGTCCCCTGATTTTCTGGCCCGGCGCCAGTTCCGTGCGGGCATACACCGGGGTAATCACATAACCCGCCGGCTCACCAAAAAAAACCTTGCGCTTCATTGCCGGCCTGGCCGGTTTGATCGCTTTTGACATCGGGCGTGCAGCGGGTTTGTCCAGTGTGCCGACCACCGAACTGTGCAGGCTGACAATCTCCGCCGGTTCCTTGGGCGCGTTGAATCCGTAGCGCAGCATGTGCACATCGTCGAAATGCTTCTTCAGCCCCGCTCTGTCCTTCTTCTTGAACAGCGCAACCGGAAGTTCCACCGTGACCGGATGCTCCTGCCCGACGTAGCGCATGTCAGCCGCACGCGTGCACACGATGCGTTTGCGATCGCGCACATCGCGCTTCAGTAGACGCGTTCCCTCGACCTCCATGTCGGAGTAGATCCTGTCGATTTCACCAAACTCGATCTGATCAACGTGCTTGAACCAGGTGCGCACCAGATCCCAGCGCAAATCCGCCATCAGCATGCCGAACGCGGAAAAATGCCCCGGCGATGGCGGGATGATGACCTTGGGAATACGCAATTCGCGCGCCACGATGCAGGCATGCAGCGGGCCGGCACCACCGTAGGCGACCATGGCAAAGTCGCCAGCATCGAGGCCGCGTTCGGTGGTCACACGAGTGACCACGTGCGACATGGTGGTCGCCGCGATGCGGATGATGCCGTCAGCCGCTTCCGTCAGCGAGATGCCCATGGGTTTGGCGATGTTGTCGCGCAGTGCGCGCGTGGCCTTGTCCACATTCAGCTTCATTTCGCCGCCGAGGAAGTTGTCCGCTGACAGGCGCCCCAGGATCAGGTTGGCGTCGGTCACCGTGGGTTGCTCGCCGCCCAGGTCGTAACACACCGGCCCCGGTGCCGCGCCGGCGCTCTGCGGACCCACGCGCAGGCCACCTCCCTCCTCGATGCGCGCGATGCTGCCGCCGCCGGTGCCCACTTCCTGCGTATCAATGAGCGGGATCTGGATGGGCAGGCCTTCATCGTAGCCACCGACCATGATGTTGCCGGCCATCATCACTTCGCCATCCAGCACCACGCCGGCCTTGGCCGTGGTGCCGCCCATGTCGAAGGCAATGGCATTGCGCAAACCGAGACGATCGCACAGCGCCTTGGCACCGATCACGCCGGCCGCCGGCCCCGACTCGAGCATACGTATGCATTCGCGCTGCGCGCGCGCGACGTCGAACAATCCGCCGTTGGACTGCACCACGAAAAACGAGCCGTTGAATTTTTCGGCGACGAAGCGGTCCTGGATCTCGCCAAGATAGGTCTTGATGCGCGGACCGATGTAGGCGTTCGCCGCCACCGTGGAAGTGCGCTCGAACTCGCGGTACTCCTTGGACAACTCGTGCGAGGCCGATACGAACATGTCCGGGCAATGCTGCTCGATCAATTGCTTGGCGCGCAATTCGTGATCGGGGTTCATGTAGGAATGAAAGAACAGGATGGCCACGGCCTCGATCTTCAGTTCACGCAATTGCGCCGCAAGCGCAATGAGTTGCGCTTCGTCCAGCGCCTTGATCACTTCGCCACGGGCATTGATGCGTTCATTGACTTCGAAACGCAGCGAACGGCGAATCAGCGGTTGGTGTTTCTTGAAGAAAAGGTTGTAGGCTTGCGGCCGATTGACCCGGCCGATTTCGTAGATATCGCGAAAACCCTCGGTCGTCAAGAGCGCGGTTCGCGCCCCCGAGCGCTCCAGGATGGTGTTGATGGCGATGGTGGTGCCATGCAGGAACAAGCGCGTATCGCGAATCACGGTATCGGCCTTGAGCACGCCGGTGACGATGCCGTCTACCAGTTTGTGCGGTGTGGTCAGCGTCTTGCCGTAGAAGGTCTTGCCGGAGGCTTCGTCGAAGGTAACAACATCGGTAAAGGTGCCGCCCACGTCGGCGGCAACACGGAATGAGGGTGCTTTGCTGGTCATGTACGAAAAATCCCCGGTTTGGTCCTGGCGCAACCGACGCAAGATCGCCGGCTCACAGGCATTCTCATTATTTTCTGCCTGGCGGCAAATGCCTTCCGACATGCCTGTAAATCAGGCGCATTGGTCGACCGATTTATTGTACTGTTAATCAGTCATGCCCATGCATTGCCATGGACAGTGGAATAATGTCGGCAAATCACTTCGAGGAGCAAGAGCCCATGCGTTCATTTCCGATTGCCATTGCTGCCATCGCGGCAATGACCTCTGCGTTGGCCCTGTGCGCGGGCAGCGCGATGGCACAGGGATTCCCGAACAAGCCCGTCCACATGATCATTCCCTTTGCAGCCGGCGGCGGTGTCGATACGACAGCACGCGTGCTCGGCGCGAAGATGGCCGACAGCATGGGGCAGCAGATCATCATGGACAATCGCCCCGGCGCCGGCGGCAATATCGCCACTGAAATCGTCGCCAGGGCGGCGCCCGACGGCTACAACCTCTTGATGACCACCAACGGTCACACCATCCAGCCCAGCCTGTCCAAGGTGACCTGGGACCCGGTCAAGGATTTTGCGCCCATCAGTCTGGTGGTGATTTATTCGAACGTACTCGTGGTCAATGTCAGCCTGCCGGTCAAATCGGTGCGCGAACTGATTGCGTTGGCCAAGGCCAGCCCCGGCAAACTCAACTACGGTTCCACCGGCAACGGCGGCCCGCAGAATCTGGCCGTGGAATTGTTCAAGAGCATGGCCGGCGTCAATATCGTGCATGTCCCCTATAAGGGCAATGCCCCCATGACCACGGGACTCCTGAGCGGTGAAGTGCAGATGATCATGGATACCCTCACCTCCCCCCTGCCGCACATCCGTGCCGGCAAGTTACGAGCGCTGGCAGTGACCGGCAAACGCTCACAGGTTTTTCCGGAATTGCTTCCCATCGCCGAAGCCGGCTTGCCCGGCTTTGACTATGAGGGCCTGACCGGACTGCTCGGACCGGCCGGCACGCCGCCGGCCACCGTTGCACGAATCAACACCGAGCTGGTGAAGGCACTCGCCAATACCGAAGCGCGTGAGCGCCTGATCAGCCTTGGCTACGAGCCGGTGGGCAGCACGCCCGAGCAGTTCGCCGCGCGCATCGCGTCGGACGTGGCGAAGTTCGCCAAGCTCATCAAGGAAGCGGGTATCAAGGGTGACATCTGATCAGGCGGAGGCAAATTGAAGTTCGGCATCGTTCTGTTCAACAAGGGCCCGCTTGCCAGTGGCGAGAAGATGGTCCGCATGGCGCAGCGTGCAGAGGCACTGGGTTTTGACCATGTGGTCGTTACCGAACATCTGGCCATTCCCAAGCGCGAAGGAGAGAACGACCAGTATCGCTCCGCCAAGCCGTCACAGCAGGGCATACAGGTGGTGCAGCGCAAGGGCTGGGAAGCCCTGCGCAATTATCATGAGCCGCTGCTGACGCTGATGCATCTGGCCGGACAGACAAAGCGCATCCGGCTGGGCACCAGCGTGATGATCCTGCCCTATCGCAATCCGCTGGTCACCGCGAAAATGCTGGCCACCCTGGACGTGTTGTCGAATGGCCGCATTTTTTGCGGCATC
Source organism: Betaproteobacteria bacterium (assembly GCA_947479645.1). Lineage (GTDB taxonomy): Bacteria > Pseudomonadota > Gammaproteobacteria > Burkholderiales > SG8-39 > CAIYPG01. The sequence goes on from CANKAJ010000011.1 coordinate 32,050, forward strand.
GGCGCCGGTTGGTGGCAGGACGAATTCAACGCATTGGGCCTGGGTGATCATTTCAAGAATCGCGGTGCCCGCACCGACGAGTACCTGCGCATATTCCGCACACTCTGGAATGATGAGAATGCCTCTTTTCACGGGCAATTTCATCAGTTCGATGACCTGGAGTTCTCGCCCAAGCCGCAGCAACAGCCGCTGCCGATCTGGGTCGGCGGCAACAGCCAGCGCGCCATGCGCCGCGCCGCGGAACTGGGCGATCGGTGGCACCCGCTCGCGCTGAAACGCCCCGGCCAGTTGGAACCCGATCAACTCGCGCCACTGCGACATCAGCTCGACTCACTGACGCAAGCAGCGGGACGAGACCCGGCACAGGTCGGACTCGCCGTTCGGTGCAACGTGCGTATCAGCCAGCAAGCACGGGCGACCATGACGGGCACGCCGCAACAACTGGCCGACGATGCCCGCCGCTACGCTGACAACGGCGTCGACAGTCTTACCTTCGATCTGCCGGGCGGCTCCTGGCAGGAAGCCATGGAGCATCTGGAGGCGATCGGCGAGCATGTAGTGGCGCAGGCTGCCTCAAAACCGAATTCAAAATGAACTCAGGCACGAGAACAAATGCATTCAGCCAACCCGGAATGCACGCCAAAGCATTCCCAGTCCTCGGGTTTTGGGTGCGGATGAGGTGTATCCGCACCCAAAACCCGAGGCCGCAAGCGAAGCGCGCGAGGACTGCCGTACATGCCCTCTGGGCAAACCTTCAAGCTTCATGTTGAAGCCGGTTCCAAATTCGTTTCACTCCTCGATCTTGATGTTGGCCGCCTTGACCAACTTGGTCCACTTCTGACGCTCAGTCGTCATGAACCCGCCGAATTGCTCAGGCGTCATTCCCGGCGGTTCGGCACCGGTCTTGGCCAGCAGTCCCTTGAGTTCGGCTTGTGCCAGCGCACGATTGATCTCGGCATTCAGTCGGGCGACGACAGCACGCGGTGTGCCGGCCGGCGCGAGCACACCGTACCAGGTGCCCGCAGCAAAGCCCGGCAAGCCGGCCTCGGACATGGTCGGCAGGTCCGGCGCAATGGGTGAACGCTTGCTGCCCGTGGTGGCGAGCACGAACAATTTGCCTGCGGCGACGTGCTGCTGCACCACGTTGATGCCGATGAAGGTCATTTCGATGCGGCCGGCGAGCAGGTCGGTCACCATGGGCCCGACCCCCTTGTAGGCCACATGCACGCTTTTGGTTTTTGCGATGTCGTCGAACAGTTCGCCGGCCAGATGCGGCGCGCCACCGACGCCGGAGGATCCGTATTTGAGCTTGCCCGGATTGGCGCGCGCCACGGCAATCAGTTCCTTCAGCGTCTTGGCTCCGGCCGCAGGATGCACGATCAGCGAGAACGGGCTGTCGACGATCAGCGCCACCGGCAGGAAGTCGCGATCGGTGTCGTACTTGAGATTGGGATTGACCGCCGGGCCGATGGTCATCACGCCGGCGGAGCCGAACAGCAGGGTGTAACCGTCAGCTGCGGAATGCTGAACCGCTTCGGCACCGATGGCACCATTGGCGCCGCCACGGTTGTCGATGAGGATGGGTTGTCCCAATGCCTCGGTCAATTTCGCGCCCAGTGGGCGCGCGAAATAATCCGCGCCACCGCCCGGCGCGAACGGAACGACCAGCTTGATGGGCTTGTCAGGATAGGTCTGTGCCTGTGCAACCGGCACAGACGCGATGGCGGCCAGCAGGCACAGGCTGCGCACCGCCAGCCGGATGGATGAATGTTCGCGTCTCATGGGCAATGATCTCCGCAATGCAAGTCGACAACACAGAGCCACCTGGTTCAAACGCGCGCCATCGCGCGTCATGTCACCCCGGTGACATTTGAATTGCGGTATTGTATTCGCTGACGCCAATGCATGGCGCGAACCCGGCATGCATTGCCACCCGGCGGCAACCGCCGGTACAAAAACGATCGACCACAGGAGGAATTCGAACATGCGCCTCAGATCCGCATTGGCAATCGCATCAACCCTGTCGCTTTTCCTGCCGGCATCGACGCTGGCGCAAGGCGGTGCCGACGCGTTCGCCGCGAAGCCGGTCGTCGTCATCGCGCCCTATGAACCGGGCGGCCCCATCGACATCGAAGCCCGCATGTACACGAAGAAAGCCTTCGAACTGACCGGTCAGCAATACATCATCGAATACAAGACCGGCGCCTCGACCCGTATCGGCGTCGGTTACGTGGCCAAGGCGGCTCCGGACGGGCACACACTGCTGCTCACCAATACCAGCATCACCATATTTCCGGTCCTCTACAAGAACCTGCCCTTCGATCCCATCAAGGACCTGATCCCACTGTCCCAGATGAGCAAGAAGACCAATGTATTCCTGGCGCATCCCGCCTTCCCGCCCAGAACCTTCCGGGACTATATCGATTACGCCAGGGCCAATCCGGGCAAGGTCAATTACGGCATGCTGGGCGCCGGCAGCAGCAGCCATCTGGCCGGCGCATGGCTGGAATCCCTGACCAATACCAAGGTCAATTACATCCCCTACAAAGGCACCGCTCCGGAGATCGTCGATCTCACCGCGGGCCGCATCGACGTGACGACTTCAGCGCTGATCGCAGTCCTGCCGATGATCAGGACAGGAAAGATCCGCGCGCTGGCCATCGTCACCGACACCCGATCCGGCGTTCTTCCCGATGTGCCCCTCGCCTCGGAGATGGGCGTGCCGGAATTTGTCGACTCGAACTGGTCCGGATTCTTCGCTCCCAGGGGAACGCCCGCTCCGATCATCAGCCGCCTGAACGAACTGTTCACCCGGGTGGCCAGATCGCCCGATGTCATCAGCGCCGCCGATGCGCTGGGCAACATCATGGTCGGCAGCACGCCGGCGCAATTCGCGAAGCTCGTCATCGACGACACTGTGCGCTGGCAGAAACTGGTGAAGGACCGCGGGATCGTGCTGGAGGAATGAGCGCCGGCCGGCTGAATGTCACCATCGGAATGTTGCGCTCACCAAGCATGACGGGCAGCGCGCGGTGTCACCACTGCGAAACGAATACGCGATTGCCCCCTTGTTTACGGGCGACCCTTCATGCACCGCCCGCCCCGTCGTGCCCGGGGGTGTCCGAACCGCCGTACACCGGCCCCAGCGGATAAAGCCGCACCCCGGCACGCAATTTCCGGTACGGATACATGGTCGGGTCGGACCAATGCCCGCCGGGGGCCAGCACCACCAGGATATCCTCTGATAGCGGCCCGAAGTCGGCGCGAAAATGCACCGTACTCTTCAACGCCAGGATCTTCTGGTCAGCCGGTTCAACGCCCACATGGCGGAACGGCGCCTGATCGTGGGCCTGCATGCGCACGCTGCTCAGCACGATGGTCACGCCGCCGATGCGCAATTGCGCCATCTTGCCCAGGTTGAGATTGCGCCCGCCCACATGCGGCCCGGTGGTGCGCAGCAGGCCGCTACCGAGTTTGACCACGGTGAACGTGCCGGCGAAGGGCTCCACGCCCGACGGCCCGAACTTGCCGCCCAACTTCAATTCGATGCTGGCGCCCTCGCCGGCGGCGTGTGCTGCGGCGGCCGCCTCCGGATCGAAGAACACGCCCAGACAGGCGCCCTGCGCGTTGTTCTTCACCAGCGCTGCCAGCAACCCCGTGGTATCGGCGGTGCCACCGGCGCCGGGATTGTCCTGCGTGTCGGCGAGGATCACCGGGCGCTTCGCCTTGGCGGCGATTTCCATGGCCTTCTTCACGCCCTCATCGGGCTCATACATCTTTACGGCGAATTCCGGTTCACGCCGCTCCACATCCTGCTCCAGTTCATCGGCCACCTTGTCGGCCAGCGCCTGCGAGTAGGCATGCACCGACACTGACGAACCACATTCGGACAGGTCGGATGGCGGAAAGCCCGACAGATAGGAGCAGTTCAGCACATCGCCGCCTTCCAGGCTCAAGGCCTTTTCAACGACTGCCTTGGACGGATCGATGTCGGTGCATTGCGAGGTCAGCGGAATCAGGAAAGGCGTCTTGCGAAAGGCGCGCCCGGTCGGACACCCGCGCGCGAGCAGTGTGCTCATCACTTTGGCAGCGCGCTGGCCAGTCTCCTCCTGATCAATATGCGGATAGGTGAGATAGCCCACCAGGCCGTCGGTGTATTTCACCATCGCCGCCGTGACATTGGCATGCCAGTCCAGCGAAATCACGACCGGCACCTTGTCGCCCACCACTGCGCGCACCCGCCGCAGCAGCTCGCCTTCACCGTCTTCGAAATCATCGCTGACCATGGCGCCATGCAGATCAAGATACAGGCCATCAACCGGCAGCGCTTCGGACAGCCGTCCGATCAGCTCGGCGGCAATGCGCTCGAACGCCTCGCGCGTCACCGTGCCCGAGGCCAGCGCCGCGCCCCAGACGGTGGGCACGATTTCGTGCTTACCCTCCATCTCGGCGAGAAAGCCCGAGGTTGCAAATGACGTATTGCGCAGGCGTTCGAGTATCTCCTTGCCGCGCGACAAGGGCGGCCGCGAGCCATGCGTGTTGTAGGTCTTGAAGTCGGTGGGCGTCGAAACGAACGAGTTGGTCTCATGCATGAAACCGCCGATTGCGATGCGTGGCATAGGTGTGTCCTCGAATAAATTCCGCGTTGAATCAGGCCGTCGTTGCAGCCTTCGGACTTGCGATGGTTTTCTTCTGCGCGTGCAGCCGTTCCAGTTCCTCGAACTGCAGCCCACGATCGTAAAACGGCAGCGCACCTTGACGCCCCGCGCGCCGCTCGGCGCGTGCCTTTTCCGTTGCCTCACGGTCCACCATCAAGGCATTCGGATCAATGACGACGCCGTAGTCGGCCAACGCCGCCGCGACGCTGACAAAGCCATCGGCCACGTCATCCTCGACCTGCGCCAGGTCACGTTCCAGCGGATCGCCATAACCGCCGCCGCCGGTCGACACGACGCGCACCAGATCACCACGCTTGAGCTTGATGCCATCGGAGAAGCCCGGAATATGCCGCTCGTCCGGCGCACCGGGGTTGACCCAGATGCCGCCGGTGCGACCGGCCTGACCCCCTTTGACACCCCACGGCGGCGTCTTGCGATTGGCCATGCGCGTGGCCAGCATGACATTCTCAGCCAGTACGCGATAGTCCCGGATGATCCCCAGGCCGCCGCGAAACTGCCCGGGCCCGCCCGAATCGGGCGCAATGCCGAAGCGTTCGATACGCATGGCATAGGTGCCTTCGAGAAACTCGATCGGATAGTTCTTCTGCCGCCGCGAATAGATAACATCCAGTCCATCGGCAAACGGGCGTGCGCCCTGACCCACACCCAGGCCGTCGGTGCACAGCACGTACTTGCCGGTCTTCGGGTCGAGCGTGTGCATGATCACGATGACATAGTCGGGCGAACCGGCCGGCGTGCCGCCATCCGTTGCCTGCGCGAACACGCCCAGCACCGAATTGAGGAAGCGATGCAGCGTATGCGCGCGCAGCCCCAGCGGCGCCGGCCGCGTGGGCTGCAGCACGCTGCCCGGTCGCAGCTTCACTTCGTCGATGGCACGATAGGCGCCCTGGTTCTGAAATACCGTGCGGTCGTCGCGCAGCAGGAAGCGCGAGAACATCATGCGGCAGATGTCCGGATGCAGCAGATAATTGATCGGCCCCTTGGCCTGGTCATCGCTGCCGGTGCAGTCCACCGTGGCCACGCCGTCCTCCTTGATGTCCACGGTCAGCTCGATGCGGTAGGGCGTGTCGGTGACGCAGTCGTCATCCACATAGTCGGCAAAGGTATAGCGGCCGGGCTTGCTGTACTGGCCGATGTGCTTGCGCACCACCTGCTCGGAGCGATATAGCAATTCCTCGAACGCCGCTTCAGTCACGTCACCACCGTAGCGCTCGAACAGTTCGGCGAGCCGGCTCTGGCCGATACGCGTCGCCGCCATCATGGCGCGCGTGTCACCCTCGAGCATGTCGGGGAAGCGTGAGTTGCGCAGGATGGTGCGATACAGTTCGTCGTTCAGCTTGCCCTGTTCGACGATGCGCACCTGCGGCACGGCCAGGCCTTCCTGAAAAATATCGGTATTGCTCGGCGAGATACTGCCCGGACGCGATCCGCCCACGTCCCAGAAATGCCCGAAGCATAGCGAGTAACCGATCAGTTCGTCACCGAAGAAAGCCGGGGCGATGAAGCACATGTCGGGCGAATGCGAGATGGCGCCACGCAGCAAATAGGGATCGTTCATCCAGTACACGTCGCCCGGCCGCATCACGCTGGCCGGATATTGCTCCCAGATCGCTTCGATCATGCCCGGGCCGGCGCGGTCATTGGTGGTATAGAGCAGCCGTGCCTGCCGGTCGGTCAGTCCGGAAAAATGATCGCCCTTCTCGCGTATGAACGGCGACATCGAGGTGCGCACGATCACCGATTCCATTTCATCACCGCAGGCCTTCAAGGCGCCCTTGATGATCTCGACAACCACAGGGTCCACGGAGGGATCCACGGCATTTCCGCCCGACTTGCTCATTGCCCCACCTCCATCAGGATATTGCCGTAACCATCCACGCGCGCCACATGACCGGGCAGCACCAGCACCGTCGAAAAACGTTGCTCGATGACGGCGGGACCGCTGATGGACTGCTCCGGCACCAGGCATTCAAAGCGATGAATGGGTGTATCCAGCACGCCCTGTCGGCTGCCAAAATAGACCTTGCGCGAAGCAGCCTCAGGATGCGCGCCAACATCCGCCGCATGCGGCGCGAGCTTCAGCTTGGCCAGGCGTCCGTAAGCGGACACGCCCAGATTGACCAATTCCACCGGCAGCGTCTGCGACGACCAGGTGTAGAGTTTCTCGTGTTCCAGATGGAACAGCGACTGCAGGTGAGTGAGATCCGCCTCGGTCAGCGGCGTCGGAACACCGCCCGGTTCACCACCCGTATCCGGCAGCGTCACGGTGATTTCGTAGGCCTGGTTGATATAGCGCAGACTGGCGGTGCGCACGTACCGGGCGTCCACCGCAGCCACGCTCTCGGATTTGAACCAGGCATTGGCTTTGCGTTCCAGTTCCGCCAGTGCGGCATTGAGCTTGTCGAGATCGAAATGACCGGATCGCTGAACGAGGGTCTGGATGAAATCGCTGCGCAAATCCGTCGCCAGCAGCCCCAGCGTGGACAGCAGCCCGGCACTGGCTGGCACGATCACCAGCGGGATGTTCAGCAGTTCGGCCAACCGTCCTGCGTGCAATGCGCCCCCGCCGCCGCCCGCGACCAGCGCGAACTTGCGCGGATCATAGCCGCGCTCCACCGACACCGAGCGTATGGCTGCGGCCATATTGTTGTTCAGCAACTCAACGATGCCATGTGCAGCCTCCAGCAGCGACAGTCCCAGCGGTTTCGCCACGTGCTCCAGGATGGCCTGCTCAGCCAGTTGCAGGTCCAGCGGCACTTCTCCACCCAGCGAAGCAGGGCTGCGTCCCAGTACCAGATTGGCGTCCGTCACGGTCGGCTCACGCCCGCCACGACCGTAGCACGCCGGCCCCGGCTCGGCGCCGGCGCTCTCCGGCCCAACGCGCAAGCCCTTGTTGTCGGTCACGCGGGCAATCGAACCACCGCCCGCCCCGATCGTGTGCACATCCACCATGGGCACGTTGAGCGGCAGTCCGGCAATCTCGCCCGCGGACGTAATGGCCGGTTTGCTGTGGTGGGACAGACAGATGTCCGCGGAAGTGCCACCAACATCGATGGAAATGACGCTGGGATGATTGACTGACTGTCCGATCAGGATGGCGCCGACAGCCGCCGCCGCCGGACCCGACAAAGCCGTGTGTATGGGCTGGGCTGCTGCGGCGCGGGCACTGTACATGCCGCCATTGGATTTCATGATGCGCAGCGGCGCAGACAGCCCGAGTTCATGCAGTCGCGCCTCCAGACGCTGGTGATAGCTGGCGACCTGCGGCATCACATAGGCGTTCAGCGCCGTGGCCGTAGTGCGCTCGTATTCACGAAATACCGGCAGTACCTCCGAAGACAGTGAGCAGGGCATGCCGGGCAGTTCCTGTTCGGCCAGTTCACGCACGCGCAGTTCGTGAGCCGGGTTGGCGTAGGCATGCAACAGACAGACGGCCAGCGACTCGATGCCCTGCTCCTTCAGGCGGCGCAAGGCGCGCCGGCAGGCATCCTCGTCGAGCACCTTCTCCACCTGGCCATCGGGTCCCATGCGCCCGGCAATTTCCTGTATGCGTCGTGGCGGGACCAGCCGCGCCGGTCGAATCCAGAAATAGCTGTTGGCGTTCTTCGCGACATCATGGCGCCCGATATGCAGCACGTAGCGGCAACCCTCGGTCGTGATCAGACCCAGCTTCGCACCCTTGCCCTCAAGAATGGCATTGGTGGCGACCGTGGTCCCGTGGAATACCCCTTCGATGTCTGCAGCCGCCACACCGGCGTCGCCCAGGACGCGTTGAATCCCGTCGGCGAATGCCTCGGACTGATCGCGGGGTGTCGTCGGCGTCTTGACCTGCCACAAACGACCCGAGCGCCGATCAGCCAGGGTGATATCGGTAAAGGTGCCGCCAATATCAACGGCAATGGCGTAATGACCCGTCTTGCTGACCAATCTTCATACTCCTTGCAAATACACAACCACCCACAAAACCATTCTGCTGATGCAATCCGGTCCCAGGCAGTACGGAAGCCGCACCGCCACGATTGAGAGTGTAACGATTTCGAAGAATCGACTGGTATTTCACAACCAGTGAAATATGCGCTTCCGCTCCGCGATGAGTTCCGAGGTGCTAGGATTGGCCCCATTATCGCCCAAGGATCCCCGCTTCCATGCCTACTCATTGCTTTAGAAGCACTGTGGCCGCGCTGGCCTGCATTTTTCTATATGTTCAGGCAATCCCCGCCAGCGCGCAAACTGCCAGGGACGTCAAGGTCTCCGGGGTCGGGACTCGCAAATGCACTGAGTGGCAGCAATGGCGCGAAGCGCGCAATGGCGAAGCACAGGCGACCGCCCTGGAGTGGGCGCAGGGCTTTATTTCCGGACACAACGTCTATTCGCGGGGCGGCGCCAATTCGATTGTCGCCGACAACAAGATCCTGCTGCCGCTCGTCGACAGCTTCTGTCAGCGCAATCCGGACAGTCCGCTGTTTGCCGCGGTGGTGGAGATAACCCAGAGTCTCGGGGGGGCCAGAATCAACATGGCCCCCAGAGCAACACCGCAGAATGTGCCTCGCGCCAACAAGAACGTGAAAGAGTCCTAAAAGGCCATTTCAGAATAAACTGAAATGGCCCCTGTTGTAGGGGAGTATGAGGGGAGTATCCCCTCATACTGAAATGAGGTCTGAGTCAACGCGCAGGAAAAACAAGGGCACGCGGATCCATAGCCTTACTCCCAGCCCAAAACGGAGATATCGCCATGAAGGTATCCAGACTTCTGTCAGGGGTGACGCTGGTCATCATTACCGCGCTACTGCTGACGAATGCGTGGTCACAGGATTATCCGGCGCGCCCCATCCGGATGGTCGTGTTTTACGCCATCGGTTCGTCGTCAGACCTGCACTCGCGCGTGGTTGCGCAGCGACTGGGCGAACAGATCGGCCAACCGATCCTGGTGGAAAACAATGGCGGCGCCAGCGGCATCATGGCCATGCGCAGCGTTTATCGCGCACAACCGGCGGGCTACACATTACTGTTCTCCACCAACCCGCTGGTCGGAAATCTGTACGCCTTCAAGGACCCGCAATACCGGCTTGAAGACTATGCGCTGGTCGGCACGGCCGGGACAACCACTTACGCCCTGATGGTCAACACCAATGTTCCCGGCAAAACCATTCAGGAGTTCGTTGCCTATGCAAGGGCCAATCCCGGGAAACTGAATTATGGCTCTTCCGGACCGACCTCGGGCACCAACATCCTGTCCGAGCGATTGAAGGCCGCCGCCGGCATCGACATGGTCATGGTTCCGTTCAAGGGCGGGGAACCGGCCACGGCAGCGCTGCTGGCCGGTGACATCCACATCTATTTTTCCACAGTGGGCGCAGTACGCACGCGCCTGAAAAGCCCGCAGATCAAGGCACTCGCAGTCAGCGACGAGCAACGGGCGGGCATTCTTCCTGACCTTCCGACATTCAAGGAAGCCGGCTATCCGAGCGTATCGCTGGGCGTATGGTTCGCCATCTTCGCACCTGCCGCAACGCCCGCGCCAGCCATGCAGAAACTCAGGGATGCCATGGCCAGAGCGAATGCGACCCCGGAAATGAAAAAGCAGCTCGAACGCGTCGAAATGGAAGCATGGACAGGCAATCTCGAGCAGTTCATGACATACATAAAAGCCGAAGGCGCGGCCATTCGAGAAGACTACCGGAAACTGAAAATTCCCCTGCTGGACTAGCGCCACTTGAGCCTCGTTACGCGGCAATACACCCGAGTGCAAGCTTTTAAAAATGTGAGATAAACTGCGCACCGTTGTAGGAGTACTGTGCAGGCATCGATATAAAAAGGGAGGCCAACATGATTCACGCAATGAGTGGAACAGAAGCACTGCAAAGACGCCGGGCGGTGATTTCACCCGGTTCCGGTCTTGAGCATTGGGGTACTGAATATTTCGGTCCCAGACACGCCAAGGAGATTTCGGCGGGTCCGCAGTCGCTCCTGACCGAAATGGCGCCCAACGAAACCATTCTGGCCCACTTTCATTCCGTCGATCAGTTCCAGATCTATGCCGCCGGCTCGGGCCTGCTCGGACGTCACGAAGTAAAGCCGCTGGTATTGCAGTTCATGGATCACGATACCGCCTATGGCCCCATCATCGCGGGCCCGCAAGGCCTGTCTTTTTTCGCGCTGCGTGCAAAGACAGACTCGGGTCCGGTCTATCTCGATAAGCCGGGATACAAGGAAAAACTCAAACCGAGCAAGCGACGCGCACCATTGACGGAACAGCTCGTGCTATCCACCGAGCCGGTGCTGGAAAATCGCAAGGAAGTCTCATGGGAACCGCTGCTCACCACGGAAACGGACACCGATGGCCTGGCGGCTCACATGCTGAGACTGGGTGGCGGCATGACGGCACAGGGACCTGATCCAAAGATCGCCGGCGGCTACTACCTCTTTGTCGCCAACGGCAGCCTGCACCGTGCCGGCCTGAATTATCCGCGCTGGTCGATGATCGTGGTTCAACCCGAGGATGATGCGCTCGAAATCAGGGCGGGGAAGAAAGGACTGGAAGTTCTGGTGCTGCAATTTCCAAGCGAAGAAAACGCCTAGTTCAGCCTGGATCACGGCCAAAGCCAACCACGGGAATTCATCATGAAAACACTGCTGCGCCTGCTCACCTGGATTGCCTTGCTTTCTGCGCAGGGCGCAGCACTGGCCCAGGCCTACCCTGCCAAGCCGGTCAGGATCGTCATCTCGTTTGGCCCCGGCAGCGCGCTCGATGTCATTGCCCGAATCTACGGTGAAGATATGCGGGTCATGTTCAACCAGCCTTTTCTGGTCGAATACAAACCGGGGGCATCCGGACGCATCGGTGCTGAATTTGCCGCGCGGGCGGCACCCGACGGTTATACGCTTTACGTCGGCTCCAATACATCGCACTCGGCGAACCCGTATCTGTTCAAAAAGCTCAACTACGATCCGGTCAAGGATTTCACGCCGATCTCCTACCTGGTCACCAATACTTCGGTGCTGGTGGTCGATCCCAATCTGCCGGTAAAGAGCGTGTCGGAGTTGATCGCCTATGGCAAGGCCAATCCGGGCAAGCTGAATTGCTCGTACGGCAATACCAGCGCCCAGGTTGCCTGTGCGTCGTTTTACCTGCGCAGCGGGATAACAGGGCTGGAGGTTCCCTACAAGACCAATGAGCTTGCGGTTGCCGACATCCTGAGCGGCATTGCCAGCATCAATTTCGTCGCACTCTCCTCAGGCAGCGCGCTGATCAAGTCAGGCAAGGTGCGCATGCTCGGCGTCGCCAAAGCCAGCCGCTCCGTGCTGGTACCGGATGTTCCCGCCGTGGCGGAAACCCCGGGGCTGGCCGGTTTTGATATCGCCTCATGGGTGGGGCTGTTCGGCCCGGCGGGCCTGTCCCGTCCAATTGTCGATACGCTGAACGGCGCGATCCGGAAAGTTGCGGCAAAAAAGGAAATCAGGGAGCGATTCGCGCAACTGTCGACCGAGGTTGAAACCAGTTCGCCGGAGGAATTGGGCGAACTGGTCATCAGACAACTCGACAACTGGGGACGCCGCATCAAGGAAGCTCGCATCGAACCGGAGTAAGCGGCTGGTTCCACAAGACCGGCATGAACCGCCGGCGCTTGCAAAGCAAGCATCTTCAAAACCGAGTGCAACACGCAAACCACATCAGGAGAACGCATGGATCTGGGAATCAAGGGACGCATCGCCATTGTCACAGGGGGCACGCGGGGGATGGGAAAGGCAGCGGCCTTCATGTTGTCGGCTGAAGGAGTACGCATCGCGTTGTTTGCGCGCACGGCCGAAACGCTGGAGAGCACCGCCGCTGAAATCAGGGCACGCACCGGTAACGAAGTCATTACTGTTGTTGGCGACCAGCGCAATCCGGAAGACGTTGACCGTCTGGTCAAAACGGTCAAGGAAAAACTCGGCAGCCCGGACATTCTCATTCTGATCACCGCGCGATCGCCTCATCCCAGCCGTGAAGTCTTGCAGGAGACTGAACGCTCACGCTGGGAAGAGGCCTTCGAGACCAATCTGATGGGCGCGGTCAATGTCGTTTCGGCAGTGGCCCCGTTGATGGTAGAGAAGAAGTGGGGACGCATCGTCTCGATCAATTCCGCCACGGTCAAACAGCCGATGACGAAACATGGGCTGTCCACGGTCTTTCGCAGCGGTCTGGCCGGATATCTCAAGCACCTCGCCAATGAAAATGCCCGTCACGGCGTGACCGTCAATTCGGTATGTCCGGCCTCAATCGCGACCGAAACCTTCATGAGTCGCGCCGATGCGGCGGACCGTGCCAAGACCACGCCGATGGGACGCCTGGGCAGGCCGGAGGAATGCGCTGCCGCCGCGGTATTTCTGACTTCCGAGAATGCCGGCTACATCACCGGAACGATACTGCAGGTGGACGGCGGCATGACGCTGTCGCTGACTTAGGCTGACTTGGCCTGGCCTGACTTGGCTTGGCTTGACTTGGCTTGACTTGGCTTGGCTTGGCTTGGCTTGGCTTGGCTTGGCTTGGCTTGGCTTGGCTTGGCGAGGCCTCTGCAACCAGAAGATCCGTTCGACCGAAAACTTGAAACTGCAACTTGACAACGAAAGGGTAACGAAGTGATGAAGTTCCCCGGACCCTCTTGTGTTCGCAGTCTGGCAGCCACATTGCTCCTCAGCGTGCTGAGTCCTGGCCTGGTCGCAACTGCACATGCGCAAACCGCGACCGACTTTCCCTCGCGCCCCGTGCACATCGTCATGCCCTACCCGCCCGGCGGATCAGACACGATCGCGCGCATCTTCACCAACAAACTGACCGAGACCATGGGTCAGCCCTTCATCATCGAAAACCGTCCCGGCAAGAATGTTGCAGCGACCTATGTCGCAAAGTCAGCGCCGGACGGATACACGGTCCTCGTTGTGGTGCCGGATTTCACCATCGCCCCCGCCATCGACAAGGACCTTCAACTGGACATGATCAAGGATTTCACTCCGTTATCCCTGCTGAGCCGGGCGCCCTACTATCTGGTCGTTAATGCGGCACTGCCGGCAAAATCGGTCAGGGAATTGGCTGCCCTGATGAAAGCGCGCCCAAACCAGCTGCACTTTGGCGGTGCGCAAAATGGCGGCATCCTGCATCTGACCAATGTGTGGTTATGGTCGCACGACAATCTGAAAGCCACCTTCGTCCCCTACAAGGGCATTGCGCAGGCGGTCACCGATGTTCTGGGCGGTCAGATCGACGGCGTATTTGCGATTGCCGTTGCCGTTATTCCCCACGTGAAGTCTGGCAAACTGCGCGCACTAGGCGTCAGCACGGCGCAACGATCAAACGACTATCCGGACATTCCGTCCATCGCCGAGCAAGGCGTGCCCGGTTTCGATGTGAGCAGCTTTCATGGCTGGTCGGGCCCAGGCGGCATGCGCCCGGCGGTCGTTGCCAAATTTTCGGCGGAACTGGCGAGAATCACCAGGATGCCCGATGTTGCGCAGAAACTGGCGATGGAAAACTCCGAAGCGGTGGGCAGTTCGTCCGAACAGTTCAGCCGTTTTATCGCCGCCGAGATTCCGCGCTGGCGCAAGCTGGTTCAGGACGCCGGCATCATCATCAAGGACTAGGGGTTATTGGCTTTGACCGCCCACGATGGGCGTGGGAAGCAGTCAGCCATTCAAATCGGCCCGTCCCCGCCCTTCTGCAATCAATGGCTGCAGACATACTTCAGTAAAAGCTGGGATACCGTGCCGGGCGCGATGAATTGCCAGTCCTTTTTGGGATAGTTCTCGCGAAATATCGTCTCTCCGGATGCCCCGGGGCCGGTATGCACGCTGACCGAAAGTGAATTCTGCGTTTCCGCCTTGCAGTCGTACTCAACGATGGCACGCCTGGAGATTTCCCCTCCCGTGGCTGGTTTCTTCAAGTCCCGCATTGACGATGCAAGCCGAAGATCGCCCATCTTGCGGACGGTTTCGGGATCGACAAAGTACGTGAAGTCTGGCGACTCATAAATCTTCTCCCAATCCGCCCATGCCGGAGCATTGAACATCACTAGCAGACACAACATTATCAGGCGCATAAACCCCTCATTGATCGAATTCTGGCAGGCTGCTTTTCAGTGCGCTATTAGACCTCATTTTGAACCGGCAGGCACGAGGAGAGGGCGGATTTCTCCAGCGTAGTACCATCCTGACATTGCCTCTCATCTATCCAGGCAGTCAGCCGCAATACGAATTGCGGCCACACATCAGGAGAAGCATCATGCGCAAGAACACCCTGAAGCAACAACTCCATGCAGGCAAGGCCGCCTTTGGCGTCATGTGCACCTTCCCCTCCCCTCAGGTGGTGGAGATGCTGGGTCACCTCGGCTTCGACTGGATTCTGCTGGACAATGAACATGGCTCCATCACCGTGGACACCGCCGAGAGTTGCATCGCCGTCGCCGAACTGAGCGGCATGGCGCCCATCGTGCGCCCGGTGGGCAACAGGCCCGAGATCATTGCACCCTTCCTCGATCGCGGCGCCTGGGGTGTGCAGGTACCCCACGTCAATACCGCCGACGAGGCGCGCGCCGTGGTTGATGCCGTGAAGTATGCCCCGGAAGGACACCGCGGCCTTTTTGGCGGCGGGCGCGCGGCGCAATACGGATACTCAGGCAGCACCGCCGACTATGCCGCCGCTGCTAACCGCGAGACGCTGGTCTGCGTCATGATCGAAGAAGTGGAAGCCATCGAGAATCTGCCGGAAATGCTCAAAGTACCCGGCGTGGACGTCTACTTCATCGGCTCCGGCGACCTCTCGCAGTCAATGGGCTACACCGGTCAGCAGACCCACCCTGAAGTGCTGAAAATGATGGAGCGTGGCGTCAAATCCATTACGGGTGCCGGACGCATTGCCGGCTGCAGTTGCCCCGACTCGCACATTCCCAAATTTCTGGGGCTTGGCGTGCAGTACTTTCACAGCACCGTAGGACGCCTGATACAACAGAGCAGCAATGCCTATCTGCAGGGAGCACGAGCTGCGGAAACTGCCGCCCAGAAATAAGCCATACCTTGCCAGTATATTTTGATTACAATCATTATTTAAATATGCATTAATGTTTAATATTATTTTATTATTGATAATAATTAACTTTAATTAAATAGCTCCCCGTACAGCAAGTATGGGGGCCACAGCGCGTGTGCCGGGGAATTGGCAGGTCAGAATAACCATGACCACATGAAGCACCGCGAACGGCATCATGCCGCCAAAAATATGCGTGGCCATGCTTATTGCCCCTTGGTCATAATCAACTTCACAGTGTCGGCATTTCTATGTTGGCTGCAGCACAGTGCCTGCGATAAGGCCGGCGTATAGGTGACTCTTTAGTGGGGATGGCAACGTTTCGACCCGCTTGCTGCCACTGCCCTGCTACAACTGACCGACTACCCAGGAGACTTTCATGAACAAGCAACGACAAAAGGCGGAAACACAAGAGGTTGCAGGCAGTCATAAGAATGACGGCCAAAAAGTGCACAAGGGTGCTCGTTAAGCGGATTACCCGGGTAACGGGTATCGGGGTTTCAAGGTTCAGGAACTGATTACCATGGGTTCCGCGGCAAAAGTTTTCCCTATCGTGTGCGTCGGTGCTCTGCAGGTGGGCTCGATGCCGATATCCGGCTATTGCTAAATCTTCCAGCAGAAATGGGGGTGTCCATCGGGATCGTCAATCACATGCGCAACATGCCCACCCAACTGCATGAGTTCCTTCCGAACTACACCAGCATGCCGGTTGATCTCATCACGGTTTTTCTGCGTTCACTGACCCGTTGCCGGGACGGCAATCATGCTTCCCGCGCGGCGCCGGATTGGGGCATTCTTTCGGGATGGTACGTCTATCGGGGCCAGTGCGAGCCAAACTGCCGCCGCATCAACGATTGAGAAAGAATCATGTCCGGACCTGAAAAACTGCTGCTGCCTGTAGCGATGGCGATCCGGACTATGCCGGCAGCAGTATCTGAAAAATAGATTAATAACAATATTTATTAAAACATGCTTATTAAATTGAAGCTTTTATTATATTGATAATAATATTAGTAAATATCCCCCGGCAGAGCCGGGGGCTTTAATTTGTGAGCCGCTCAAAGCGGCTTGATAGGGGGCGCTAACGCGCCCCCTGCTCTTTGCGCCACCTGATGGTGGCCCTCCTATTGCCAAAGTTTCATCTGGTCCAACCGCTTGTCCTCTTCTTCCTGATACCGGATGTAGTCGCGAATCATCTCCTTGTCCCTGCCCACGGTCGATACAAAATACCCTCTCGCCCAGAAACTTTGGCCAACGAAATTTCGCTTCCGCTCCCCGTATACCCGTGCTAAGTGAATCGCGCTCTTTCCCTTGATGAAACCAATGACGTTCGACACCGCGTACTTCGGGGGAATTCGGATCATCATATGCACATGATCCGACATCAGGTGTCCCTCCTCGATGCGACTCTCCTTCTGTTCTGCCAACCGCCGAAATACATCACCCATGTGTTTCCTCAACTCCCCGTACAACAGCCGGCGCCGTCCCTTCGGTATAAACACTATGTGATAGATGCATTCGTACTTCGTATGACTTAAGCTCTCGTACTCGTCCATCGCGATTCTCCTTAGTCGTGTGCTTTGGCGGCTCACGATTGGAGTTTCTGCGGTGGACTCCCTTAAATGTCAAACTTCTGCTGCCTCCCCGGCAGAGCCGGGGGATCTCCTATGTTGGTTTAGAGGAAAATCATGCAAAGCGGCATCTACAGCTATCCTGACACCAGCCGGATCGTATACGGCACCGACTTCACCGAGGCGCTTGCGCGCGAGCTTGAACTGGTCGACGCGCGCCGGGTCTATGTGCTCGCCAGCGGCACGCTCGAGCGCAGCACCAATCTGGTCGGACGCATCCGCGATGTGCTCGGGGATCGTTTCGCCGGTGTCTGCGCCAGGATCGGCGCGCACACGCCGCGCAGTGATGTCGTTACAGCAGCGAATGCCGCGCGCGCGGCGCGCGCCGACATGCTGTTGACCCTGGGTGGCGGCTCGGTCACCGACGGCGCGAAGATGGTCAGCATCTGCCTCGGCAATGACATCAGCGAGCCGGCACAGCTGGATGCCTTGCGCAATACGGTGGCCGCCGATGGCAGCTCGGTCCAGCCCTCGTTCAAACCGTCATCGGTTGCCACCGTCGTCATTCCGACCACGCTGTCCGCCGGCGAGTTCAAGGCCAATGCCGGCTGCACCGACACGGTTCGGCACGTGAAGGAAATGTACAGCCAGCCACTGGCGATTCCGCGCACGGTCATCTTTGACCCTGCGGTGACCCTGCACACGCCGGAGTGGCTGTGGCTGTCGACCGGAATCCGCGCCGTGGATCACGCCGTGGAAGACCTGTGCTCAATCAACTGCCAGCCATTTTCCGAAGCCGCCTCGTTGCATTCACTGAGATTGCTGGGACGAGGCCTGCGCGCGGTAAAGTCAGACACCAGCAACCTGGAGGCGCGTCTGGATTGCCAACTGGGCGCCTGGATGTCAATGATCGGCAGTGCCGCCGGCGTGAAAAAGGGCGCCAGCCACGGCATCGGCCATGTGCTGGGCGGCACCGCCGGAGTGCCGCACGGGTACACGTCCTGCGTCATGCTCCCGCATGTGATGCGCTTCAATCATCCGGTTAATGCCGAGCGCCAGAAACTGGTCAGCGAAGCGCTGGACCGGCCAGGCCAACCCGCCGCCGACGTGCTGGCGGAACTGATCGCCGAGTTGGGCCTGCCAAGCACGCTGCGTGACGTGAATGTCGCGGCAGACATGCTCGATCGGATTGCAAAAAATTCAATGCACGATCGCTGGGTGCATGCCAACCCGCGCAAGATTGAAGGGCCGGCAACCGTACGCCAGTTGCTGGATGCCGCCTGGTAACACAGCCTGTCCAGAACCCGGGCCCATCGGGCCAAAGCGCAAATCTCAGCCGGCTGTCATCTGGCTGAGGCGCGCACATGCCACTGGTCGCGCATGTAGAAGGCGCCATACAGAATCAGCAGCGCCATGGCCACGAAGACCGGGACCACGCCGACAGCGCCGCCGATGGCTCCCGCCGCCAGCGGAACCATGGTCTGCATGCTGCTCAGCAACGACAAGCGCAATCCGAATACTTCGCCAGCCCGGTCCGGCGGCGATGCTTCGTGCATCAGCGCCAATGCGACCGGGGCCGCCGAACCCATTACCAATCCCAGAAAGAATGCCAGTACCATCAGCACGCCGACATTGCTGGAAAATGATGAGGCAGCCAGTCCGAAACCGGTGGCAACCAGAGAAACAATCATCAACTGCCAGGACGTGAAGCGCCTGGACAGGGCCGGCGCCAGTCCGCGCACGATGACGCTGCCGATCGCAATGCTGCTGAGTATCATGCCAATCTGCGCTGCCGTGAGATGAATCTGGGTGCCATATACCGGCATCAGAAAGTTGTAGAGGTTCAGCGCACTGAAGGCCAGCACCGCCCCGACAAAGATGCGCCGCATGGCTGGCGGCCGCAATATTTCCAGGACATTTCCGGAAGGACGCGGTTTGTCCTGCTCTCCGGCGGCAAGCCTGGCGGCAGTCCTTGCGGCCAAATCCGGATCGGGAATGATCTCAAGCTTGTTCAGGCCGATCGCGGCCAGCGGCAACATGGGAAATGCCGCCAGCATCAGGAAAGCATAGGTAAAGCCCAGATTGTCGATGGCAAAGCCGGTGATCAGCGGCGAGATGAAATTGGCCATTGAGTGCGCCTGCATCACCATGCTGAAATTGTCCACACGCTCCGAAGGACTGCTGTAGCGCCCGATCTGCTGCTGGCTACCGACAAGAAATACGTTGTAGAAAAGCCCCACCACCACGCTCACGACAAACAGCGCACCCAATTCACGCCAGACCACCGCGCACACGGCCCCCGCCGCCATCATCACTGCCGCAACCAGCATGGGCGTGCGCGCCCCCTTGCGATCGGCCCAACGGCCCATGGGCACCGCGACAAATACGGCCGGTGCGGCAAACAGCGCCGCCAGCAAACCCACCAGCCCCGGCGACGCGCCCAGTTGAATGGCATACAGCAACGTCGCCAACCGCACACCGGTAAGCACCGCATGGTTGGTCGCGCTCAGGGCAAACAGCAGATAGATCGGTTTCAACGTTCCTCACTCACTTGTTCTAAATCGCAAGGCAGCACTGAACAAGGGGGCAATGCCCCCTTGTATATCCACCACCTTAGAGGAAGCACTGTGCCTGCTTTCTCCAATTAGAGTCTGGTTCAGTGTTTCCTTAAGACAATCCCTGCACGGTAGCTGCAGTCAGCCGATGTCGCCGTCACCACGGCTGCTCCATTCCCGCCATCCCGCCAGCAGTGGAAAATACAGGCCCAGTGCGGCCGCATCTCGTCCGGCCAGCGTTATGGCGTAACGCTCCAATTGCGTGCGGTAGCGTTCACGTTCCCCATCGAGAAACCCATCCAGATCCGCCCCTGCATGCCCGCCGGTCTTGTAATCCACGATCCAGCGCCTGCCTTCGGCATCGACAAACGTCCGGTCCACGACCAGGTTGTAGCGCTCACCGGCCATGATGGCGGTCAGCCGGTATTCGTTGCGGGCATCCTGCTGCGGACCAAGCAACCATTGGCCGCGCGCATCGGCCAACGCATTGACCAGTGCCGCTGCGACCCGTTCCGCCGCGGCCGCCAGCGCAGCATCATCCACGCCCCGCGCTGCCAATGCATTGCGAAAGGTCGCTTGCAGGCGTTTGATACGCGCGGCATTCCAGCCTTTCATTTCGTCTTCGGCAATGTGCTGAAGCCAGCGGTGCACGACACTGCCGATGTGACGCGCAGTTTCGCCGACCCAGGAAAACTCAACGGCATCACCCGCACGCGTCCTGGCGGCCAGCACCGCCCAGGCCACTGCGGATGGCACAGCAGGCGCACACCAGTCTGGCGGCAAGCGGCGGAGAAACAAGGCAGAAGGCGTCGCGGCAATATTCCCGGCACCGTCAGCGTGCAAGGGCATCGCAATGTCTGCATTACCTGCAACACCCGCTACATTTGCAATTTCAGACGCTGACATCTCTGCCGCCTGGGCAAACGCGTCCCCCATAACCGGCCACAGCTTGGCCAGCAAGGATCGTTTCGACGGCGGGCGCACGACATCGTCCTGATCCCGCTTGACGCAACCGAGCAGATGCAACCGCGACCTGGCGCGTGTCACCGCCACATAAAGGAGCCGTCCGGCTTCGGTATCCTCGGCCAGTCGCGATTGCTCGCGCACATACTTGAACATGGCCTCCTTGTCGTCGCCCGCCTCATTCACTGGCGCCAGCAGCAATTGCGCATTGGCCTGCACCTTCCAGGCCAACAGTGGCCGCTCGCCCGCGCGCGGCGCGCGATCGAGACCCGGGACAATTACGGTATCGAATTCCAGGCCCTTGGCCTTGTGGATGGTCATGAGTTGCAGATCGGTATCGAGCGCATCCAGATCGGGCAGCGCGAACAACTCGTCGATGCTCGCTTGCAGCGCAGCGAGATCGGCGATATCGCCCGCATCCTCGAGCTTGTCCAGCTGATCCAGGAAAATGTCGGCGTCTTCAAGTTCGGTCGGTGCATCCACGCAGGCCGGACCGCCCAGCGCCATCCAGGCCCCTTCGACGCGCTCACGCAGACTGTAACGAAGTGCCTCGGACTGCACCGGCTCCAGCACTGCCCGCACGCGCGCCAGTCGGGCACGGCCATCATCAGACAGCCGCACGAGACGCTCTGGGTCGTGCATCGCCTCCCAGATGCAAGGGGAAGACTGCCTGAAGATGCCCGCCCCTGCTGCCTGTGCATCGACTCCACCATCAGCGATCACGCCAAGGTCTGCCATCGGCAGCCCGCACCAGCGCGCGCGCAGCAGCGCCAGCCAGGCGATGCGGTCGGCTGGATGGGCAAGCGCGCGCACCAGCGCATACAGATCCTGCACCACCTGCTTCTCGCCCAGCTTCTCGATCTCGACCGCGCGATAACGAATGCCGGCACGATCCAGGGCCGGCACAATGTCGGTCAGGGTATTGCGATTGCGCACAAGAATGGCACAGGTTCCGCCGGGGTTGTCGGCACGCGCCTGCCCGAGAATCTCAATGACGCGCCGGGCTTCGTCTTGGCGATCATCAAAGGCATGCCAGCGCACCGCATCTCCCGCCAGCCTCACGTTATGCGGATGCGGCACCGCCGGCGCATACGGTACCGCGCCAAGCACCTCATCCTCGGTTTGCGGCAGCACCCGGGAAAACGTGTCGTTGACCCAATCGACAATGCCAGCCTGCGAGCGAAAGTTGGTTGTCAATGTCAGCGACTCAAGCTGCACCTCACCCAGCCCGGCGTGCCGGGCATGCAGAAACAATGCAACTTCAGCTTCGCGAAACCGGTAGATCGACTGCATTGGATCGCCCACCGCGAACACCGTGCGCCCATCACCAGTGACCCAACCGGCCGTCAGACGCTCGAGCAATTCCCACTGACTGATCGACGTATCCTGAAACTCGTCCACCAGCACATGACGCAGGCCCGCGTCCATGCGCAGCAGCAACTCGGAAGGATCCTCGGAACTGCCCAGCGCACGCACCGCCCCCTGGGCAAACTCGGTGAAATCAGCCTGGCCACGTTCGGCAAACACCAGCTTGAGTTCCGCGGCAGCCAGCTTGAGCAGCGCCAGGATGGACGCGAGCACTTCCCACTGCGCCGGTTTGTAGGTCGCGGGCGGCATGTTCAGCAACGCAACCAGCGCCAGGCGCAAGGGTTCATTGCCTATCATCTCCGGCGGTGCCGGCGGCCGCTTGCGCCAGTCACCCGCCTTGGTCAGCATGGCCCTGGCGAGTTCTTCGCAGGCTCCTGGATGCAGTACCTGGGCAGCACTGATCAGGCGCGCTCGTTCACTGGCAAATGCCGCCTCGAGTTCTTCGCGTGTCGGTGGATTACCGGCGCGGCGCAGCCATTGATCACGCCGCGCCAGCATGCTGGCAAGCAGTTGCGTGGCATCGGCCAGATTGTTGTCCAGGTGAGTCAGCAGCCGCGCCACGTGGTCTGCGGCCTCACCGTCGCCTTCGAGTCGCGCCAGCGTGCGCACCGCGGCATCGCGGTAGAGCGCCCTGGCCTCTTCACCCTCGACGATACCCGGCTGGGCACCGAACTGCGCCAACACCGGCATCTGGCGAGTGAGTGATGCGCATAGCGAGTCGATCGTCATGATGCGTAGCCGCGGTGCGATTTCCAGCGCGAGGTTTGGTGCGCGGTTTGGCGCAAAGTCCGGCGCGATGTCCTGTGCGGTGCCGGCAGAGTTATCGAGGGCAAGCAACACGCGCTTTTTCATTTCGGCGGCCGCCTTGCGCGTAAAAGTGATAGCCAGCACTTCTTCAGGACGCTCTACGGTGGCGAGCAGCCGCGCGAAGCGCCGCACCAGCAATTCAGTCTTGCCCGACCCGGCCGGTGCCTGCACGATGAAGGACCGTTGCGGATCGAGAGCGAGCGCGCGCTCGGCCGCATCGGCAATCACCACCGGCGCGGCATTCATGCCTCCCCCTCGCCGCCCTCGCCGCTGCCGTCACTGCCGTCACTAGCAGCCCCGTCAGTGCCGTCCTCCAGCGCCAGCGCGGACAGCTTTTCATGCACTCGGCACAATGGCTGCAGGTCACAGTAGCGACACGTCTTGGCCAGTGACTTGGGATCAACGCGGGCGTCGCCGGATGCAAACGCGGCACCCAGCGTGTCCAGTTCCTGCTTCCAGCCGGCAAGCAGGTCAGTCCAGTCGTGATATTGCTTCACCTTGGGCAGAGTGTCCTTGTCGCGCGAATACCCCATCAGCCGCATGCCGCCGGTCTTCAATTTGGCAAAGGCCACGCCCGAGATTGACTCCGCCGCGTTCACTGCATACAGCGGCAGTTGCGGATCATCGGGGCGCGCAGACTCCCAGGATTTCGGAGTGGCGCGCCCGGTCTTGTAATCGATGAGAACATGGCTGCCGTCATCCAGCCGGTCCAGACGGTCGATGCGCCCCGACAATTCGATGCCGCCCGCAATGAGTGCGCGTTTTTCTTCGGTGGCAACCACTGCAAAACCGCTGCGCCCGCGCTCCACTTCCAGCCATTCAACCGCGAGCCTGACCAGACGCATGCGTTCCAGTTCGGCAAAACGCGGTGCAATGTCATTGTCGCGCTGCGCTTTTGCCACCGCCGCCAGAGCAGCGCGCTCAATCACGGCGGCCAGTTCATCGGGCATGGCGGCATCCAGCGTGGACTTGTCCTTCAACTCATCCCAGATGCCTTTCATCAAGGCATGCAGCAGATTGCCACGCGCACGGGCATCGAGTCCGGCCGCGGGCGCCTCCATTGTCCTTGCCTCAAGCCGGTGGTGCGCAAAGGCCCGAAACGGGCAGGCCGCCTGATCCGCCAGCACGCCCGCGCCACCGCTTGCACGCAGCGGGTACAACGCAGGCGCCTGCCCGTCGGGCGCCGGATCCAGCGTGCGCGCAGCGAACATCATGTCCCGAAAGCACGGATATTCCGGTAATGGCATCACCCCCTCGGGTAACGCCGCGACGAGCGAACTGGGCGACAGATCGCGATCCGCTTCGCGCCGCGCGTGGGAACAGACCACCTCATCGGCCGCCCCCAGCCAGCCGGCAGTGATGCGCCGATCCAGTATCAATGCAGTCTCGGCACTGGCCTCGGGGATGCCGGCCTTCTTCTGCAACGCAGGCGGAATGAACGGGTTGGGCCGCGCGGCCAGCGGCCAGGCCTCGTCAGTCAGTCCGCTGACCCACAGGAAATCGAATTCCATACCGGCGGACTCCAGGATACCCAGCACCTGTATGGGTGCGACATGGCTTTCCGGCTGAAACACCGTGGCGGCACATAACCGCCGCAGTCGCATGAGCGCCTCGCGAAACCCCAAGGCGGGCAGCACGCGCGAGAGCCCGGCGAACTCCGACAACGCCTCATTCCACTTGCTGTGCGCCTGATATTCGACGGAATCAAGCGACCTACCCCGCGGCAAACCTGAGGCAGTCAGCAATCCGGCAATATGCCCTGCCCAGTCGCGCGCGGATTTTCGCCCCGAAAGATGGGACTGCGAATACGCGAACAGGGCTTTCAGCTTCTCGGTGAGCACCAGTCCCGGCACACCCGCCTCGCCAATGGCCGCGAGCAGGCGCGGCAGCGTCACGCGCGGTGAAATGCGCCTGCGCAGTTGCGCATCCAGGCGCGCACGCTGCATGGCTTCGCCCTGAGCACCTTCGATGAAAGGTGAGCGCAGCAACCGGCTGACTTGTGCAAACTCCGCACTCCCGCTGGCAAGCTCGATCAGCGCCAGTGAAGCGTGCACGAGCGGGCAGTCGGTGAGCGGCGTGCCAATGGATACATTGAACGGCAGCGGCGTCTTTTCCTGTCCGGGCAAGTTGTGCCCCGGGAACAGCATATTGGAAAGCACCCGCACTACCGCCTTGCGCCGCAACTCCAGGTCGGGCACGACGATGCCGATCCGCACTTCATGGCCCCCGGATGCCTCCAGCCTCGCCCGCGCCCAGCGCGCTGCGCAGTTGAGTTCCTCACGGAACGATGCGAACGGCCAGCGCAGCACATTGGCTTCATGGTGCACAGGACTGCAGTTGCGCAGTTCGACACCCGTCGCAGCACAGGCGGCAAACAATGCGAGCATCTGCGGAGACTGAATATCGAAGGCATAAGTCACCAGACATTGCGGTTTACTGACCGCCGGATCACCAAGCAGGCCGGCAACCAGATCGGGCAATCTGGCCACATCGATAAAATGATCCTTATCGCAGCGACGCCGATAATGCGCCGCCCATAGCGCAAAAGCCTGGGCATCCTCGTTGCCGGGAAATGCGCCCAGCGCCCCGTCTATGCCCCATTGATGTGCCAGACCCCAAGCCTTGCGCGCGTCTCCAGCCGTCTGCGCCAACGCCAGCAGGAGACCTCCCCATTCGCCGGCCAGGATGGCCTCCTCCCACAACAACTGCTCCTGCGCCGGAGTCAGCAACAATGGCAATTCCGGCGCCCGATCCGAATACAGTGCTTCTTCGTAGGTCCGCTCGACAAAGGCCGTGAGCGGAAGAATGTCGACAGTCTCCCAGGATGTCAGGCCGGCAGCAGCCTGACTGGAGTCAAACTCTCGTGCCAGCGCCTGAGCCAGTCGCCGGTTGGGCGTGACCACAGTGACCTGCGCGCGCTCACCCGTGGCGAGGCGCGCAAACAGCTCATCTTTGCGAAGTATTGGATAGTTCGAGGGCTGAGACATGCGCTGGGATGATAGCGCGAGCGCAAAACCCTCGCTGCAATGGATAGCGTAGACAGCGGGACTGGCGACAACGATATTGCCGCGGACTAGCGTTCGATCAGATGCTTCTTTTCCTTGACCTGCGCCCACTCATCGGCATCGGCCGGCGCAGCCTTGCGCTCGATCAGCGGCGCCCAGCCCTTGGCCAGTTCGGCATTCAGCGCGATGAACTCGCGCTGCGCCGGTGGCACATCGTCTTCAGCATAGATGGCCTCGACCGGACACTCGGCCACGCACAATGTGCAATCAATGCACTCATCCGGGTCGATGACGAGCATGTTCGGGCCTTCGTGAAAACAATCCACCGGGCACACGTCCACACAGTCTGTGTACTTGCATTTGATACAGGACTCAGTGACAACATAGGTCATGGCAAAACATCCTTGCAGCTTGAACTCATGGGATGGGCGCATTTTATCATGCAGAAACAGGCCGATATCCGGCTTTCCCTGCTAAAATGCGAACTTCTCCCATGTGGTTGGCTTGCAACACAGTGCTGTTGCGGGTTTTTAGACTTGTCCGGTTCTGTAGCACATGGATTGTCCGCTTTTTCTGTTGAGGGCGGAAAGCGGCGCAGGGCGTAGCCCGGAGCCGATTTGCGCCCTCAACGGCGCACCTGGCGGACGGTTCAGGCGGCCTGCTGCA
>CANKAJ010000012.1 GCA_947479645.1 Betaproteobacteria bacterium
AGGCCCGCCTTTCATTCGCGCATTCCTGAGACTCAATTGATAAAAAAAATAGTGTTGC
Organism: Betaproteobacteria bacterium; assembly: GCA_947479645.1. Lineage (GTDB taxonomy): Bacteria > Pseudomonadota > Gammaproteobacteria > Burkholderiales > SG8-39 > CAIYPG01. Next base: position 59 of record CANKAJ010000012.1, read on the forward strand.
TATTGCTGGGGTGTATTGCCGGTTGCGTATGGGGGCAGACCCCCGCTCCACCACCACGTACCATCGCCGACATTATCGCGGTGCTGGAGCAATACAAGCCGGACGCGGTCAAGGTACGAGAGGCCCAGACAATTGCGGAGAGCCAGGCGCCGTCTGATGCGGGCAAACAGGCATTGATCGACTTTTATGTCCGGCGCTCCGCCGCACGCGAAGTACTCGGTCTGATTGGCCCCATGCTTGAGGACCGCAGGAAACTGGCCGAACTCACGCAGGGCGAGCGCAACGAAGTCGACTATATCAATCGTCTCGCCGTCACCGAACAGATTGCCGGCAATTTGACGACATCGCAAAGTTTGCGTCAGAAAATTCTGAGCGATGCTAAGGCGCGGCCGCCCATAAAGCGAGCGGCAGCCTACCAGGCGGCTTCACTTTATGCCGCACAAGGTGATTTCCCCACTGCACGCCGGCTCATTGGTGTCGGCGACGGAATATTCGAGCGCAGTCGCAATGTACCGGGCTGGCAGCAATACACCGCCTTCTTTGCAGCGGTGAAGGAATTAGCCAATGCTTCTGTCTTCAGAGGTGAAGGAAAACTGGTTGAAGCTGAATCAGCGTTTCGGCGAACGGTGGCTTTCTGGGCACAGGACCTGCAGGTGGCGGAGGCGCGCGTTCGAGCCGATCCAGGCGCTTCGCCATTGGACTTGATTCAGCAAGGGCATGATTTCGCGGAAATGCGCCTGGCTCGCGCCCTGCTTGAACTGGGTCGAGTTGCAGAGGCTGAATTGGCTGTACGCAATGTCTTGGCGCGCATCCTTTCCCGCACCGGCAAATATGCTCCGGCCACCGCGGCGGCAATTGCTTATTTCGCGGCTGTACTGAACGAACAGGGGCGCTTTCGCGAAGCGGGTGTGATGGCCCGCACCGCACTGGAGATTTGTGACCAACTTGGCATGTCAGTGAATTCAATGAATCGGCTGGTCGCCATCGTGTCCCTGGCCAAGTCGCAGATCGGGCGTGAAGATTGGACGGGCGCCAACGCGCAATACGTAGCCATGCAAAAGGCGGCCGAGTCTGATGAATACAATCGTCGTTTTGTGCGGGGATCTGCGGAGTCAGGGCTGGCGGCAATCAAGGTTGGCGATACCACGCGTGCATTGCGTGTCATGAAAGCGCTGCTGGATGAGCACTCTAAGAACCTCGGAGCGAGTCATTACCAGACCGGCGAAATCCGCGGCATCTACGCCATGGCGCTCGCTGCGAGCGGTGATCAGGCGGCAGCCCTTGCCGAGTTTCGCGATGCCATGCGCGTATTGCTGGCGCCCGGTGCTGCAACCGCGGAGACGGAGGCTTTGGCGCTCAGGCGGGTGAAACTGCGCCACATCATTGATGCGTACCTGACGCTCTTGTGGCAGATCAAGGGCACCGACCTGGAAAAGCGCGCCGGGTTGAATGCGGCGGCGGAGTCCTTTCGCCTTGCCGATGCGGCGCGGGCCGGTTCGGTGCAGCAATCGCTGGCGGCGTCGGCAGCGCGTGCCGCGGCCAATCAGCCCGGACTGGGTGAACTGATCCGTCAGGAGCAGGATGAGCGCCAGGAAATGCAGGTGCTCTACGAAACGCTGCTGCGCCTGGTGGGGTTGCCGCCGGAGCAGCAGTTGCCCAAGGTGATGACCGACATGCGTGCGCGCATTGCTGACATCGAAAAGAGCCGTGCACAACTGTTTGCGCAAATTGAAAAGCGTTTCCCGGATTACGCCAACGTCAGTCATCCGCGACCGGCCACGCTTGAGCAGGCCGCCAAGGCGCTGCGGCCGGGCGAGGTGCTGGTGAGTGTACTGTCGACGCGGGAGCGCAGTTTCGTTTGGACCATCACTGCAAAAGGCGACATTAGTTATCACTCGGCTGATCTGGGAGAACCGGAGATCGCCAGAATTGTGGCAGGACTGCGCAAATCACTCGACTACGGCTCGCTGCCGCTGGCCCAGATACCTCCTTATGACTTTGCTGGCGCCTACCGCCTGTATGCGGCGCTGTTCGCGCCCTCGATTGGCGCCTGGGGTAGCGCGACGACCGCAGTCACCAGCGTGAGTGGGGCGCTGGCGCAGATTCCACTGGCCATTTTGACGACGGAAAACGTGCAGCCTCAACGTGACCCCAGCCTGCAGTTCGGTGAGTTTCGCGGCCTGCCCTGGCTGGCGCGAAAGGTTGCCGTGGTGAGCATCCCGTCGGTGAGCGCATTCGTGCGACTGCGCGCCATTCCGGCAGCCAATCTGGCTCGTCAACCCTTCATCGGCTTTGGTGATCCGCAATTTACCCGGGGCGCTGAGGCCAGGACGGCGTCGCAAGCGGTTGCGGTGACGCGTGGGCTCCTGAAAACGCGCAACCTCAGTATTGCCCGCGTGAGCGGGGCCGGGGACGACGGTCAGGGGCAAAAGCCGGTGGCTCAGGGGGGATCGGATTGGACGGCCTATGGGGATCTAAACCCCTTGCCGGACACACGCGAAGAGATCCTGTCGATAGCGCAGGCGCTGGGAGCGGACAAGTTGAAGGACGTCTATCTCGGTGTTGACGCCAACAAGAATACGGTGCGGACAACCGATATGAACCGACGGCGCATCGTGGCATTTGCCACTCACGGCCTGATTCCGGGTGATCTCCCCGGACTGGTGCAGCCGGCACTGGCGCTCTCGGCATTCGATGATCCCACGTTGTCGCCGTTGCTCACGCTGGACGACGTGCTCGCGCTCAAGTTGGATGCTGACCTCGTGGTGCTCTCGGCCTGCAATACGGCAGCCGGGGACGGTGAAGGCGCCGAGGCGGTATCGGGATTGGGGCGCGGCTTCTTCTACGCCGGCAGCCGTGCGCTGCTGGTGACGCACTGGCCGGTTGAGACGGTGTCGGCGCGCATGCTGACCACGGGACTTTTCGAGCGCTATACCAGGGACCCATCGCTGTCGCGGGCATTGGCGCTGAACCGCTCGATACTGAGCATCATGGATCAGAACGCGCTCGATGCGGCCGGTCGGCCGGAATTCTCCTACGCACACCCCTTGTTTTGGGCGCCGTATGCGTTGATCGGAGACGGTGGACGGTAATTCGTTTCGGCTTATCGTGTGATTTCGGGCAGTCTATTAGCGTCTGGCTGCCACTCTAGAATGCTTGTAGATCAAGCACTGACGCGCTTCTTCACGGCATTTTCATCTATTGCTGGGTGCTGTTCTGTGAACCTGCTATAAAGTGCGGGCACACCAGCGCAAACGCTGAAGCAGAGCCGCGGTGAATGGTCGGCCAGCCGAAGGCAAGAACAACATGAATCCAGGGAAGGTTTCCGTCCGATGCCAAGACCATGCATGCACGCTCCGAGTGGTGTCTCCATCACAAGTACACCAGGAACGTCCTTTCTGAACGTAATGCGTTCGCTGGCGCTGATCTGCATGGCGCTGGTGTTTTTTGGGTTCTCGACGGGTTCGGCCGAAGCGGCCATGAGCCCGCTGGTGGAAAGCGTTCTGGCGGAAGACACTGATGGTGCTCGCGCGGCTCTGGATGCGGGCGCCTCACCAAATGCGCTCGACCCGGAATTGCAACGCTCGGCGTTGCACATCGCGGTATCGCCGGGAGCGCCACGCAATGCGGCCATGGTGGAACTGCTGGCTTCGCGTGGCGCCGATCTCAATGCAGAGGACGCAAGGACCAAACTCACTCCCCTGATGACGGCAATCATCGTGGCCGATACCAGTGGCCCGTTTGCAGTGCTGGAGTTCCAGAAATCAAAACTCATTGTTGAACGCCTGTTGAGTCTTGGCGCCGATGCAGGCCGCGCCACGCAGGGCGGTGAGACGCCGCTCTTGGTGGCGGTGAGCGCGGGCAACATCGAAGTGCTGAATTTGCTGATCGCGCGCGGGGCCAAGCCGGATCAGGCCGGTGACAAGGGTGAGACGGCGCTGGCGCGTGCGACGAAACTGAAGCGCCAGGACATGATCAATGCGCTGCTGATGGCGGGAGCCAAACCCATTGCCAGCGCGTCGCAATTTGCGGCGCGCGGCGTTGGCGATGTGGTTGAAGCCGATGCGGATACGGCCCCAGCCACTCCAGCCACCACAGGCGCCGCAGCGACCAGCTCAGGCGTGAGCGGCTGGTTTATCGGCGGGCTGGCGGTGGCCGCCGGCGTGGTGGCTGCGGCGGTCGCGGCCAACAACGCCAAGAACCGGCGCAATGCGCAGAACGCGCAGCAGCAAGCGCAGTCGCAGCCACAGCTGCAACCGCAGCCGGCACCGCCGCAGCTCACGTGCGCCGCTGGCTATGTCGTGATGAACGGTACTTGTCAGGTTCGAGCGCCGGAATGCGCTTTGCCGCTGGTGCTGCGAAACGGAGAGTGTGTACCGCAGTTGTACATCGGGCTTCCGAAGCCGATACCAGTGCCGCCATCGCCGTGTGCAGCACCGCTGGTATTGCAAAATGGTCTGTGCGTCGCGCTACCCGTGGCACGCGTCCCCGTGCAGATTTTCGATGGTGTTTACAGTTCCACGCGAACGCTTGCCGATGGCTTTACGCATACGGAAAGAATTACCGTGTCCGATCTGAGTGTGTCGGCTCACCATACATTCACGAACGGCAGCGCCAGCGGAAGTTTCGACTGGACCGGCACGATCGCGCAGACCGGATCCGATCGGGGCACCCTTTCCGGCAGTGGAACCATCACGAATCTGGGCACACGGGCATTCACCCTTTTGCAGGGCAGCTCGATTGGACGTAACCCCAGCGGGACCATGACCATCAACTGGTCGGGCAACGATCCGAGATTTGGCGGTATCGGCTGGACATCGGAAAGAGGCAATATGGTGACGATACAGCCTTATTGCGGGCCGCCGCAGGTGCTGCAGAACGGTCATTGTGTTGTTCCGGGGTCTCCAGCGTGTGTTGCGCCGCAGGTATTGCAGAATGGCCAATGCGTTGCACCGCCAATCGTTGCATGCGCTCCGCCGCGGATGCTGCAAAACGGGCTGTGTGTTGCGCCTCCGATTACAGCCTGCCTCGCATCACAGGTATTGCAGAACGGCGTGTGCGTAACACCGCCGCCGACAGTCGTTCCTCCCCTGTCGATCGTGAACGCCAGCCCGGTTGATCTTGCCTCGTTGCTTCGCATCGCCCTGAATGACGGGCCGGGCAATGTGACTGTCAACTGGACGCGACCTGCCTCGGTCGTGGTGACCGATGTGGCGATTGCCTACACCTGGTCCTGCGCCTCGGGCCCACGCATCTTTGTCGCGCACGCGACCCCCGCGGCAAATGCGGGCTCTGCGGTTGTGCCCTGGTTTTCAAACAGTACCGGCATTGGTTGCCCGGAGTTTGCCGGCGCTGGTCCCGGCAATGCGCCGACCTCGGCGATTATCAGTCTGACCTACAAGGTGAATGGCACCGGCCCCGATCTAGTTGTCTCAAAACCCTATGGCCAGGTTGCGTGCCTGACATTCTTTCCCGATCAGGCCGCGTTTCCGATCAACGTGACGGTGAATGAGACCTGGAACAACGGCGCCAATTACCAGTTCAACCGGCAGTTGGCGAATCCGTATGGTCTGGCTTCCTTTTACGGGCTGGATGACGTGACACTCAATAATGTCTTTCGGTCTTGCAATGGCCGGTTTATCTCGGCATCAGGCAGCAAGGTGCGCGCACCAACTGCCGCCGATGCGCAACTCTATACAGACACCGTGCAGGCCTACAACGGGATGCTCACCTTGACCGAGCAGGTGACGCGTCCCGGCGCGGCCATCAGCGAAAACGTGATTTTTACTTACCGATATTCGATAGCGACTGGCGAGTACTCGCTCACGACGGCCGGCGGTCAGCGCAACGCGACCGGCGGCAGTTCTGTCGCAAACGCCAGCCGAACCGGACGAGTCAAGGTCAGAGTCGAAGTCAGCAGTCCGCAGGACGCGGGCTTTGTGGCGCCGCCACCCGCATTCAATGTGTCGCAGCCGCCTGTCGGTTGCGGGGCCACGCTTGTTCTGCAAAATGGCGTGTGCGTACCGGCGGTCGTGATTCCGAGTCCACTGCTGGTCTGTGCGGCTCCGCAGGTCATGCAGAATGGCGCATGTGTGGTTCCACCTCCAACGGTATGCACAGCGCCACAGGTGTTGCAGAACGGAGTGTGCGTAGTTCCGGCAGGTAATCGCCTGGATCGCACCCCAAGAACTTTCACTTTCGTGTCAGGGGGTATTCGTCCACAGTACTTCCTGTGGCAAATGTACTCAAAAATCGTGAAGATCGACTTGCCCAAGATAAGCCCGCCGGTGTGGGGAACAGTGGAACTGAGCGGTATTGGAACGACCATGCTGATGGCGACGGTGAAGGCGTCAGGTTATCCACCCGGTTCGCAATACTTCGCCGGCTCGATTCTTACGCATCTGGATGTCGACGTGACAGTCGAGCCGCCGGCGCCTGCCGGGTCGTCTGTGCCACCCAACAATTACACGGAGCTGGTGTCGATGTCACAGAACATCACTTTCGGTTCGACAGCTCCGCAGGTCTTTTCACAGAAGCTGAAATCGAAAATTGTCCGGATATTTGACGTCAACGAGTCCCCCCTGTTCGGGGGCACGGTTCGTTATGAAGGTGTCGGAACCGATACCCTGGTGATTACCGTCAATGCGGGTGGGGCTCCAGGGTCTTCACGCGTCAATTTCACGGCGCAAGTCATGTATTGAGGCGGGATGCCAGGGTCCGCTGGATTTTCAGCAGACCCTGAGACTACAGGGCCAGATCAGGCCGCAGCAGCAAGGTTCTGCGCCGCCTTGACGCGCAAGGCCTGCAGAGTGCCGCCTTTCATGAGCGTGCCGGGCAGGGGATGGCCCACGATTTCCTCGGCCATTTGCGCGGCAGCGATCAGTGCATCGAGGTCAATGCCGGTATCGATGCCCATTTCCTGGCACATGAAGACCAGGTCTTCGGTGCAGACATTGCCGGCGGCGCCCTTGTGCTTGGCGAAGGGGCAGCCGCCCAAACCGGCTGCCGCCGCGTCATACCGGTCGACACCCATTTCCAGCCCGGCAAAAGCGTTGGCGAGGCCCATGCCGCGGGTGTCATGCAGGTGCAGCTTCAGTTTCAGGTCGGGATATTTTTCCTGAACTGCTCCGACGACGCGTTTGATCGCGAGCGGCGTGCCCCAGGCCATGGTGTCGGCCAGTGACAACTCCTTGATGGTCAGTTCCTGTTCCTTGGCCAACTCAAGCAGGTCGCCGACGAGTTTAACGACTGTCGATACGGGTATATCGCCCTCGAAATTGCAACCGAATGCCGATGAGATGGAGCCGCGATCCACCGGCAAACCATGCTTCTTGCACGTGGCGACAAATTTGATGACTTCGGCGCGATACTGTTCCTGGGTCATATTGTTGTTGCGCTTGAGAAAGGCCGATGACGGATACATGTTGATCTTGCCGTCGATATAGAGCTTGTCCTTGTGCGTGAGGGCGCGCTGCAGGCCTTGCTCATTGAGCCACAGCCCGGCGAACTGTACGCCTGGAACGGGGATGATGCCTGCCACGACTTCATCGGCGTCGGCCCAGCCAGGAACGCGCTTGGGATTGACGAAGGAGCAGGCCTGAATGCGTTTTAATCCGGTCTTGGCGAGGGCGTTGATGAACTCGACTTTGCGGGCCGTCGGAATAGGGCCTGGTTCAATCTGAAAACCTTCTCTGGGGCCTTCTTCGGTAATGCGTATGGAACGAGGGATATCCGACATGGTTTGACTCCTGAAAAAAATTGGAAGCGATCAGCTCAAATTACACATTGCGGTAGCAGCTCAATGGAACAACCGGTTCCACTGCCATTGTTCATTTCCGGCAAGGCCTCAGGCATGCGTGCATTGCGGCTCAGTGATACTGGATTTTGCGGCTGTTACCAGTGGAGCCGGAAAGTATACTGCAAGAATTCTGTGGTGTTTTTACTCTGTTTGCGGTGGGCGCTTACCTTGACCATCAAGGGTGGCGTTTCGTATAATTGCAGAGGTAAATCTGGCGCCTATCTGAGTGTCCGCACCGACACCGGGAACAGCGGGCACGACGCATAACTGCAAGCGCATTCATCCGGCATCCAAGTATCGGGCACCTTCAATCGGGTCAAATGGACCCCGGACGATGTTATTCCATACAGGCCGGCGTTCACTCCGAATGGCCACTGCGCCGGAATCACGCGCAACTGAACAGGGGGACTAATGTCAATTCTGCCCGAAGCGGCCTTGAAATATGTCGGCGTTGAATCAGATGTCGAGATTGCCTGCGATCCCGTGGAGCGAGGCCAGGTGCGGCGCCACGCGCAGGCCATTGGGGATGAAGATCCCATGTACTGGCAGGCCTGCGAATCCAATCAGCGTTACGGTGGGCCGGTGGCGCAGCCCTTTTTTCCGATTCACATGTTCCGTCGCGCCTACGGCACGGAAGATCCGGTTGAGGCGAATGCCAGCGACCCCGATTACGACGGCGCCCTCAAGGTTCGTGGCGGACTGCCGGAGATCGAGCCCTTAAGCCATATGCCGGTCATGAACGGCGGCTCGGAAATCGAGTTCTTCCGCCTTGCCCGGCATGGTGAAACGGTGAAACTGCGCGCCCGTTATGCCAGCATCACTGAAAAGGAAACGAGCAAGGGTCCCATCATCCTCATCGTCAGTGAAACCGATTACATGACCGGAGATGGTGAACTGCTCGCCCGACAGCGCCATACCCGCATCCGGAGGCCGGTGAAAAAATGATCGACGCCACCAAGCAACTGTACTTCGAGGATGTCGAAGTCGGCATGGATGTTCCCAGTCTCACCAAGGGGCCGATGACGACCGCCCACATCATGCGTTGGTCTGCGACCATGGAGAACTGGCACAAGATTCACTACGATACGCCCTTTGCGGTGAACCACGACAAGCTGCCAGGCGTATTGCTGAACGGATCCTTCAAGCAGCAGTGGCTGGCACAACTGCTCAAGGACTGGGTGGGGCTCAACGGCTGGGTATGGAAACTCAATTACCAGTTCCGCGCCATGAACCTGGTTGGTGAGAAACTGACCATCTGGGGCAAGGTCACGGCCAAGCGCGAGACGCCCGATTACGGTCTGGTGGACCTGGATATCGGCATCGTAAACGACCAGGGCAAGGAATCCACGCCTGGCAAGGCAACGGTGGCGGTACCCTTGCGCAATGGCAGGCCTGTACCCTATCCGTTTGTTCCGCCGAAGGGCTGAGTTGCCCCACATGGTTCATTCGGCATGATTCATTCGGCCGGTGTCGCACCTGCGGCACGGGCTTACGACCCAATTAACCGGCGCGTCCGCGCCGCCAAACCCTGAGGAGCGCATCGTGGAAGAACTGCACCCGAACAAGTTTTATCAACTGCCGCCGGAAGTGGAAGAGTTCCGCATGCTTGCGCGCAAGGTGTGCCGCGAGGAGCTCATGCCGCTGGAGCGTGAGTATCTGCCGCATCCGGGCCATGCGTTGGGCATGAAGGAATCGATCAAGATCAAGAACGTGTTCGGCAAGGAAGTCGCGGCGCGCCTGGAGAAGGTGTCGCGCGATACCGGCCTGTGGTACGTCATGGTGCCCGAGCAGTACGGCGGCATGGGTATTTCGCTGCTGGCGCGTGCGGTCATCCTGGAAGAGCTCAATTACTGCGCCGTGCCGCTGCCCGTGGCTCACGTTGCCAACATTCTGTATGCCTGCAAGGGCGATCAGGTCGAGAAGTATCTGACGCCTGTCATTGAGGGGCAAAAGAACACCAGCTTCGGCCAGACCGAGCCGGGCGCCGGCTCCGATCCCGGTGGCATGATGACCACCAAGGCCGTTCGCGATGGTGATTTCTGGGTGATCAACGGCACCAAGATGTGGATTTCGATGGCGCATCAGTCCGATTTCATCATGTTGCAGGCGGTGACGGATCCTGCGAAGCGTCAGCGTGGCGGCATCACCATGTTCCTGGTGGACCGCGACGCCCCCGGCCTCTCCATCGATCCCAAGGGCATCAGGACCTGGCACGGTTCGGCTCAATACGTCGTCAATTTCGACAATGTCCGCATCCCTGTCTCCAACGTGCTTGGCGAAGAGGGCCAGGGCTTTAACCTCGGCCAGCAGTGGCTCACCATCCATGACCGTCTGCTGCGCGGCCCGCTCGCCCTGGGCAAGATGATCCGTGGCCTGCACGATTGTATCGAGTGGTCCAAGAACCGCGTCACTTTCGGCAAGCCGATCTCCGAGCGCCAGGCGATTCAGTGGAAGCTGGTGGACATGTACGTGAAGATCAACGCGCTGCGCGCCATGATCTACGAAAATTGCGCCAAGGCGGATAACGGCGAGGACGTGCGCACGGAGGCTTCGCTGGTGAAACTCACATCCGCTACCTGGGGTGAGGAGTGCATGGACGAGGCCATCCAGATCCACGGCGCCATGGGCGAGTCGCTGGATCTGCCCTTCACATTGTTTTACCGACTGTTGCGCCACACCCGCATCGGCGGGGGTACGGATGAAATTCAGCGCATGCTCATTGCGCGCAGGTTGCTGAAGTAGGTTTGCGAACAACCACCAGAGGATACGAAGAACAATATGGCAGCGAAGAAAAAAGCGACTCGCAAGGCAGCCGGGGCATCGAAAGCAGCCAAGAAAGCAACCAAATCAGGCGGACCATCCAAAAAATCGGTCAAGGCAAGTAGCGTGGCCAAGGCGGTCCGCAGTGTGAAGTTGGCCGGCAAGGCCAAATCGGCCAAGGTAAAGAAGCCCGCAAAGCGCGCCAGGTCGTATGGCAAGGGCCCCAAGCCACAGGGCCCGCTGGTGGGACTGCGAGTCGTCGAGTTGGGCATGATCTTCGCGGGACCGCTGGTGTGCTCTCTGCTCTCGGATCTGGGCGCCGATGTCATCAAGGTGGAGCATCCGGACGGCGATGATGTGCGCCTTACCGGCAAGTTCAAGCATGGCAAGGGTGTGTGGTGGGCGGTGACGGCGCGTAACAAGCGCATGACCTCGATCAACGTCAGCATACCCGAAGGGGCCGACATCGTGCGCAAGATCATCGGTACTGCCGATGTCTTCGTCGAGAATTTCCGGCCGGGCCGCATGAAGCAGTGGGGGCTGGATTACGAGACGCTGTCCAAGATCAACAAAGGTCTGGTCATGTTGCATATCAGCGGGTATGGCCAGACCGGTCCCTACAGCAGGCGTCCGGGCATGGGGACGCTGGCCGAGGCCTTCTCCGGCTTTGCCTTCATCACCGGTGAGAAGGACGGTCCGCCCACGTTACCCTCGGTTCCCATCGCCGATGGCGTGGCTTCCATCACCGGTGCCTATGCCATTCTGGCCGCCTTGCTCAATCGCGAGAAGACCGGCAAGGGAGACGAGATCGACATCAGCCTGTATGAGCCACTGATGTCCATCCTCGGTTCCATGATCATCGATTACGATCAGCTCGGCCATATCACCAGTCGTCGCGGCAACCGCTCCACCTGGACGGTGCCTCGCAATGCCTATCGCACCAAGGACGACAAGTGGGTGGCAGTATCTTCAGCTGCCAATTCCATCGCGCCGCGCCTGTTTCGTGCTGTTGGCCGGCCGGACTGGGCCGAGGATCCGACGCTCGCCACCAATCCGCAGCGCTTCAAGCGCGTGGACGAGATCGATGACGGTATCGCCGAGTGGATCCGCAAGCACGACCAGGCTTTCGTACTGGAGCACTTTCACAAGGCCGACGTTGTGGCCGGACCGATCAACGACGTGGCGGCAATTTTCGAAGATCCTCAGGTCAAGCATCGCGGCACCCTGCGTGAGATCGAGGATCCGGACCTGGGCAAGGTCAGATTGCAGAACATCGTGCCCAAGTTCACGCGTAATCCCGGCGCCATCCGCTGGCTGGGCAAGCAACGCATCGGTGTCGATACTGCCGAGGTGCTGAAGGAGCTGGGTTACAGCAAGGCAGAAATCAAACGTCTCGAAGCGGCTGGTGTGATTAAACTTGACGGCGAGCCGGTGGGAGGGCATTGAGTCTGTTCTTTCAGCGCAAATAAAAAAGGCCGGAACTTCCGGCCTTTTTTTATTTGCCGATGTCTTTGCAGGACTGGAGCGGGAACCAATTGTTTTGGTTACAGTGGCGATTTTCACGCGTGAGGAGACGGCGCATGAGCAGCAAGGAACTGTCGGGCAAGGTTGCCCTTATTACGGGGGCGGCAAAGAATATCGGGCGTGCGACTGCGCTGGCGTTTGCCGCGGATGGGGCGGCGGTGGCCGTGAATGCGCTGAGTTCTCGTAAAGATGGTGAAGAGGTCGTCAAGGAAATTCGTGATGCCGGAGGCAAGGCGGGGTTGTTCATGGCCGATATCACCGATGCGGCCGCGGTGCAGGCCATGGTGGAGGACGTGATCAAGCAGTTCGGGCGTCTGGATATCCTGGTACTCAATGCGTCCTACCGCAAGGAAACCCCGTTCCTGGAAATGACTTTCGAACAATGGCGCCAGCCGCTGTCGATTTCGCTGGATGGATCGTTTCACTGCGTCAAGAACTGCCTGCCACACCTGATCAAGGCCGGCGGCGGCAATATCGTCATGCTGGGTGGCGCCGGTGCGCTATCGGGCGCGGTGGGCAGAGTCAACGGTTCCGTTGCCAAGCACGGGATGGTTGGCATGACGCGTGCCCTCGCCAAGGAACTGGCAAAGCACAACATACGCGTGAATTGTGTATCGCCGGGCCCCATCAATACTGCCCGTGCGGCGGACCGCGCAAAACAGATCACGCCGGCGAGCAATGTTCCATTGGGCCGCCAGGGAGAGCCCGATGAAATTGCCGCGATGGTTCACTTTCTTTGCACCGCCAAAGCCGGGTTCATCACTGGGCAGAACATGCATGTGAACGGTGGTATTTTGATGGGTTCGTAAGAGCAGGGAGTGTCCCAATAAAAAAGCCGGGAAATCCCGGCCTTTTTATTGCGCTTAAGGTAGCAGCTTAACCATCCATGCCAAAGTAAATACCCTTGGCCTGCTGATACAGGCGCAAGCCACTGATGCCTTTCTCCCGTCCCAGGCCGCTGTCCTTGAAGCCACCGAATGGCGTGGCAATGGATAACTGTTTGTAGGTGTTGATCCACACCGTGCCCGCCTCCAGGCGCCGCGCCACGCGCCAGGCGCGCCGATAGTCGGCCGTCCAAATGCCTGAGGCAAGACCGTATGCTGAATCGTTGGCTTGCCTGATCAGGTCTTCTTCATCATCGAATGGCAGCACGCACAGCACCGGGCCGAATATTTCCTGTTGCGCAATGGCTGCCTTGTTGTCGATGCCGGCAATCAGGGTAGGCAAATAGAAGGATCCGGCAGCCAGACGGCTGTCGTCCGGGCGTGATCCGCCGGTCAGTATCTTGGCGCCCGCAAGGCGTGCGTCTTGCACCATCTTCTCGATTTTTTCGCGATGCTGGAATGTCGCAACCGGGCCCATCTGCGCGCCGGCAGCGTCCGGTAGATCCACCCTCAATGATCGGGCGGTCCTGATCAGGGCTTCGATAACACGATCCTGGATTGATCGTTGCACAAACAAGCGCGAACCGGCGACGCAGGATTGGCCAGTGCCTTCGAAAATGCCACCGGAAACCGACGCGACAGCAGCATCAATATCGGCGTCCGCGAACAGGATATGCGGTGATTTTCCACCGAGTTCCAGCGCCACCGGCATCAGTTTTTGCGCGGCGACGCCGGCAATGCGCCGACCGCTCTCGGTGCCGCCGGTGAAGGACACCATTCTTACGCCGGGATGTTCTATCAACGCCGCGCCGGTGACGGCGCCCATGCCGGGCAATACATTGAGAAGGCCTGGCGGCAGACCTGCTTCGAGGGCAACGCGACCCAGTTCAAGAGCAGGCGAGGGCGTCACTTCAGAGGGTTTCAGGATAACCGCGTTGCCGGCTGCCAGTGCCGGCGCCACTTTTTGCGCCTCCATGGTCATGGGCGAATTCCATGGCGTGATCGCAGCGACGACGCCGTAAGGTTCATATACGGTCATGGACAGATAGTTGCCGCGCGATGGCGTGACTTCAGAGCCCAGTGACTCGCACACGCCCGCAAAATAGCGGAACGTCGAGGCTGCTCCGGCAACCTGCGCAACACACTCCGACCACACCTTGCCGTTTTCCAGCATCTGCAGACGCGCGAATTTGTCGGCGTTGGCGTTCATGCGATCGGCAATCTTGTGCAGGATCGCTGCGCGCTGGTGCGGCAGCATGTTGCGCCATGCCGGTTTTGCTGCAGCTTCCTTTGCAGCGGCGACCGCTGCTTCTACGTGACTGCGGTCTGCTGTACTGATTTCATGATTGACAGCACCGGTCGCGGGGTTGACCGAAACCAGCTTGTCCGCCGATGTTTCTATCCATTCGCCATTGATCAGCATGGGAGTACCTTTCGATTGGTTTTACAGTTCGCGAATCACGTCGAATTGCTTGGGGTATCCACTCGGATCGATGCGTGCTTCGATGATGGTGCTGGTGCTGTGCTTAAGGCCGGCGGTAATGGCCTTTTTCAGCTCGGTGGTGTTCTTCACTGTGACGCCCTTCATCCCGAAGGTGCTGGCCATGGCCTGGTAGTTGGGGCGCGGGAAATCCATGCCGTACTTGGGCAGGCCCTTGATGACCTGCTTCGACGAAATCAAGCTGTGCTCGTCGTCGGCGAAGATCACGAACACGATTTTCTGGTTCAGGCGTTTCACGGTGAGCAGATCGGGCAGGCGCATCATGAAACCCGCGTCGCCACACAGGCACACCACCGGGCGATCGGGATGGGCCATTTTGGCCGCGATCGCAGCCGGGATGCAAAAGCCCATGGTTGCCAGGCCGTTGGACATGAGGAAGTCGTTGGCCTTGTGGGTGTTCCACAGTTCCACCACGAGGAGCTTGTTCGCGCCCACGTCGGTGACCATGATGGCGTTCTTGGGTGTCACCTGGCGCGTGGCCAGGATGACGGCGTTGGGCGTCATGCCCTTCACCTTCACGTCGATGGCCTTGATCACCATCTTCTTGAAGTCGCCCACTTCCAGTGTTTTCCAGGTTGAGGCGGGCTTGGAGGCGGCCCTGGCCAGGCGCACGGTGGCATCGGCAATGTCGCCGGAGAGCTCGATGTCGGAGCGGAAGGTCTGTTCGTTGTTGACCACGCTGTCCAGGGACACCACGAAGGTGGGCATGGACCAGGGCCGCGGCAGTAGTTCCACCGGATCGTAGCCGACAAAGAAGATGGTGTCGGCACGATCGAGCAGCGCCTGCTCCAGCTTTCCGCCCATGAATACGCCAGCGCACCAGGGGTCGCTGGTGGCGATGGCGCCCTTGGCCTTGGGCGAGGTCAGTACCGGCGCCTTGTAGGCGGCGGCGAGCCTGGCCAGGACCCCGGGCTTCAGGTTCATCGCGCCAATGCCGGCAAGGATGAGCGGGTTCTTGCTCCTGGACAGTCGCCTGGCGGCGAGCTTGAGGTCGGCCTCGTTGATGATGGCGCCGGAGTCATTGTTGCCGCCGCGCTTCTTCAACTTGTACACCTGCTGGCTGACCGACTTGGTGGCGACGTTGCCGGGGAAGTCGATGAATACCGGGCCCTGACGCTCGGAGAGGGCGGTGCGCACAGCGCGGCGCAGCCCGGTGATGAAGGTGTCCTCGTGCAGGACGATCTGCGCCTTGGTGATGGGGCGCATGAACGTGAGGTGGTCGAATTGCTGGCGCAGTGCCACCTCGTGCACGCCGCCGCTATAACGGTCCGCAATCATCAGCACAGGAAGACGGTCACAGTAAGCCTGGGCGACACCGTTGGCGAGATTGGCCACACCGGGTCCGATGGCGCTGACCGCCACCCCCACAGTGCCTTTCATCTGGCCGTAAATGCCTGCCGTAATGACTGCAGTCGTTTCATGTTGGGTCAGAACGAATTCGATGCCCGCTTTGGGCGCGAGGCTGATGAGATCTGCAGTGGGCCCACCGCCAGCAATACCGAATATGCGGTCGACGCCTGCTTCTGCCAGGGCTTCCAGCACCTGAACGATAACGGTTTTCGTCATGACACCTCCTGAAAAATTTATTGGTCTGTACTGTGCGGATTGCGCTTGATGATGGATCGCCAGGGCGAAGGTCGGCGCAAGTTGTTCATAAATGGTTTGATCTGTCGCGATTTTACTGCAAGTCCTGTAGCGCTTCGGACTGTTGCTATCCGGAGTATTCGTGAGACCTTGACGGGGTGCCCCTGCAGACACGGCTAAGCGCTGCCATTAAAATGCGCGTCTGCCGGCGTTGCCAAGTTGACAGTTCAGCCAACGCCACGACGCGCTCTGATTTCGATGGGTGCGCCAATTCCAGTTCTTATCGCAGCATTAGTACTCTGATTCGGGGAATTCACATCATGAAGCCTGTATTTGATCGCGCCACCGAGAATCTGGGTGGCATCGTGCGTTTTGGTCACGTTAATGTTGGCGTCGCCGATCCCCATATTGCCCAGACTTTTTATGTCTGTGCACTCGGACTGACGCGCGATCCCTATGCGCAGACTGGCGTAGACAATATGTGGATCAATGTCGGTGCGAGCCAGTTTCATCTGCCGACTGAACAGCCCTCGGTGTTACGTGGTCATACTGGTTTGGTCATGCCCAATCGTGCTGCGTTGTTGCAGCGGCTGAATCAGTTTGCCGGTCAATTCAAGGGAACACGGTTTGCATTCAGTGATGCGACCGATCATGTTGCAGTGACTTGTCCGTGGGGAAATCGCCTGCGTGTATATGAGCCGCAGCCACGGTTTGCGCCAATATGGCTGGGAATGGGCTATGTGGAATTCGAGGTGCCAATGGGCACAGCCGATGGCATCGCGCGATTTTATGAGCAGGTGTTGTTTGCTTCCGCTCGGGTCATCGAGGAAGGTGGTGCGCGGGTCGCGATGATTCAGTGCGCCCAGGGCCAGCACCTGCAGTTTCGTGAGACAGCAGGGGAGCCGCCCGCGTATGACGGGCATCACATCCAGATTTACCTGTTGCGATTTGGTGACACCCATCGCAAGTTAAGCGAGATGGGGCTGATCAGCCAGGAAAACACGCAGTATCTGTATCGCTTCGAAAAGATCGTCGATCCTGTGGATGGCCGCGTATTGTTTAAAATTGAACATGAAATGCGCAGCATGACGCACCCCTTGTTCCTGCGCCCGCAGGTCAATCGCAATCCGGTCATGGGGCAGCGTGATTACCAGCTTGGCGTTATTGATGATCGATGGAATGGACCGCCCTGGAAGCAGCCGGCCTGAGTTCTGCCGGTACATGAATGCCAACTGCTGCACATAATTCATTGATTAGGAAGGGCATCATGGCGACGGATGTTGCATTGGGGTTTGCATGTAGGGAATTACTGAACAAGGGGGCGACGCCCCCTTGTATATCCCCCACTTCAGAGGAAACACTGTGCACGCTTTCTCCAGTGTTGAGACTTGTTCAGTGTTTCCTTAGATCACCGACACTGGCGTCGGTATTGTTGGGAGCAGTTGTCGCTTTTGGGGGAATTTTTGCATCGCCGTTGCAGGCGCAACAGTATCCGACGAGGGCAGTGCGTGTTGTCGTGCCGTTTCCGCCGGGTTCGGGCATCGATACCATCACCCGTTTGTATACCAATAGGTTGCCCGAGTTGATGGGGCAGCAGTTTATTGTGGACAACCGCTCCGGTGCTGCCGGCAATGTCGGGGCAGAGTTGGTGGCGCGTTCAGCACCGGATGGCTACACGCTGCTCAGCGCGGCGTCGTCGGCGGCGATCAGCCAGAGCTTGTACAAGAATCTCAGCTTTGATCTGATACGAGATTTTGATCCCGTCGCCATGTTTGCAGCGGGGCCGTTCCTGCTGGTGACCAATGTGACGGTTCCGGCGACAAATCTAAAGGAGCTCATTGCGTTGGCCAAGGCCAGTCCCGGGAAGTTGACTTTTGCTTCCACCGGGACCGGCAGTTCGCCGCATCTGACCGGTGAAATGCTGAAAATGCAGGCGGGTGTGAGTTTGTTGCACGTGCCTTACAAAGGCGTGCCACCGGCTGTGGCTGACATGGTTGGCGGTCGCGTTGATCTGTTCTTTGCTTCTACTGTATCGCTGCTGCCACATGTAAAGACAGGCAAACTCCGCGCCATTGCAATGGCGAGTGACAAGCGTAGTGCCGCTGCGCCGGACCTGCCGACATTTGCGGAGGCAGGCATGCCCGGGTTCGAGTCTTCTACCTGGTGGTCGCTAATCGCGCCCTCGAAGACCCCGCGTGACGCGATCGTGCGCCTGAACTCTGCCATTCTGAAGATTGCGCAGACGCAGGAAATACGCGAACGCATGGCGGTTGAAGGGTCGGACACGCTGGCCTATTCGCCGGAGCAGACGGGCGCGTTTATCAAGTCCGAAATGACCAAATGGGCCAAGGTGGTAGTGGCATCCGGTGCGACGGCGGATTAAAGGTTATTGGTATTAGGCTGTCAGCGCGACCTGCGCAGAAATACGCCAAAGGCGTATATTATCCGTTGTTATTTGTTGACTGATATTGATCTACAGGGTTAGATCAGAATGATTCGGTTGGCGGTATGGGCAGATTGTTTCACGTGAAACAATCTGCGTCAGCGCGGTAAATCACTATGTTCCACGTGAAACACTTATCGTAGTGCTGTGGAACCCCTATAATCCCGGCTCCGTTCAAGGTGCCAGGCAGGTTTTCCGATGTTTTTCCCTACCGAATTCGATGTCATCGTGGTTGGCGGTGGACACGCCGGTACCGAGGCTGCATTGGCGTCGGCACGGGCGGGGGCGCGCACGCTTCTATTGACCCACAACATCGAAACCCTGGGTCAGATGTCCTGTAACCCCTCCATCGGCGGTATAGGCAAGGGACATCTGGTTCGGGAGGTGGATGCGCTTGGCGGGGCGATGGCCATTGCGACCGATGAGGCCGGGATACAGTTCCGCATCCTGAATTCACGCAAAGGACCAGCGGTCCGCGCGACGCGGGCCCAGGCCGATCGCTTGTTGTACAAGCAGGCAATCCGCTCGCGGCTGGAGAATCAAGCCAATCTGACACTGTTCCAGCAGGCTGTGGACGATCTGATGGTCGAGGGTGACAAGGTCACCGGCGTCGTGACCCAGATGGGTTTGCGATTCAAGGCCCGCACGGTGGTCCTGACCACAGGTACTTTCCTTGGTGGGTTGATCCACGTCGGGCTGGAGAATTACCAGGCAGGGCGGGCGGGCGATCCGCCCTCGGTCAGCCTGGCTGCCCGGCTGCGCGAATTGAAACTGCCGGTTGGCCGTCTGAAGACGGGTACGCCACCGCGTCTGGATGGTCGGACCATTGATTTTTCAGTCATGCAGCTTCAACCGGGTGATGATCCGGCACCCGTTTTCTCGTTCATGGGGCGGCGCGACATGCATCCCCGGCAATTGCCGTGCTGGATAACCCACACCAACGAGCGTACTCACGACATCATTCGGGGTGGTTTGGACCGCTCGCCAATGTATACCGGGGTGATCGAAGGTATCGGCCCACGCTACTGCCCGTCGATCGAGGACAAGATTCATCGCTTTGCGTCCAAGTCCAGTCATCAGATTTTTCTGGAGCCAGAGGGGCTCACGACCCACGAGTTCTACCCCAACGGTATCTCGACCAGCTTGCCGTTTGATGTCCAGTTGAATCTCGTGCGGTCGATCCGTGGACTGGAGCAGGCCCATTTGCTCAGGCCGGGCTATGCCATTGAGTATGACTACTTTGATCCACGCGGGCTGAAGGCTTCGCTGGAAACCAAGGCAATCAAGGGCCTGTTCTTTGCCGGCCAGATCAACGGTACAACCGGTTATGAAGAGGCTGCCGCCCAAGGCCTGCTGGCGGGAATCAACGCTGCCCTCCAAGTGCAGGGGCGAGACGCTTGGTGCCCGCGGCGCGATGAGGCCTACCTGGGCGTGCTGGTCGACGACCTGATTACCCGCGGCGTTTCTGAGCCTTACCGCATGTTTACCAGCCGGGCGGAGTACCGGCTGATGCTGCGCGAAGATAATGCAGACCTCAGACTGACCGAAATTGGCAGGCGTTTGGGCTTGGTGGACGATGCCCGTTGGGCGGCGTTTGATCGCAAGCGCGAAGCCATCGCGCGTGAACAGGAACGCTTGAAGAGCACTTGGGTTGGTCCAAGAAACCTGTCCGCGGAAGATGCCCAGAGAGTTTTGGGTAAGCCCATTGAACGCGAGTACACATTGCTGGATCTGCTCAAGCGGCCAGATGTGAGCTATGACTCACTTATGTCTATTCCATTGTCTGGTAGGGCAGTAGACGATTACTTTGTCTCCGAGCAGGTGGAAATTCAGGCGAAGTATGCTGGCTATATTACGCGTCAGCAGGATGAAGTCAGTCGGGGAGAGAGCCAGGAGTCGCTGTGTTTGCCGGCGGATCTGGATTATCGCAGTGTGCGTGGATTGTCCTATGAAGTGCAGCAGCGGCTTAATCAGCACAAGCCAGAGACTTTGGGTCAGGCATCGCGTCTGTCCGGAATCACGCCGCCGGCAATTTCCTTATTGATGGTTCACCTCAAGCGCAGTTCTCGAGCTGCAAAGGGTGATGCCTCCAACACGGGAAGAGACGATCAGCAGGGTCAGCCCGGGCGGCAGACCGCAGCATGATAGCGCCGCTGACGTCCCAAAAGAGGCCAAGTGGCGCCGGTGACGCTTCGACGCGCGTCCTCGAAAAAAAATTGACCGATGGATTGACTGCGCTGGGATTGACGCTGGCCCCGGACCAACAGCAAAAGCTGGTGCGCTATGTCCTGCTGATGCAGAAATGGAACCGTGTCTATAACCTCACTGCGATTCGTGAACCGGAACGCATGCTCAGCCACCACCTGCTCGACAGTCTGGCGATCATCCCGTCGGTGATGGTGCAAATGCCTCATGATGGAACGCCTTTGCGCGTGCTTGATGTGGGAAGCGGTGCGGGATTGCCGGGAATTCCCCTTGCGATTGCCTGTCCTGATATTGATATCACGATGCTGGACAGCAACCAGAAAAAGACCGCGTTTATTCAGCAATCCGTGTCGGAGTTGCAGTTGATGAATGCCAGCGTCGAATGTCAGCGTGTCGAACAGTGGCAAGCGCCACAGCGCTTCAATGTCATTCTGTCACGCGCTTTTGCCGAGCTTTCCGATTTTGTTCAATTGGCAAAGCACCTACTGACGCCGGGGGGCCGGTTCATTGCCATGAAGGGCCAGTATCCCGGTGATGAAATCACGCGATTGCCGGCCCAATTCAGAGTAGATAACGTAGTCAAACTTGCCGTGCCTGGACTGGACGCAGAGCGGCATCTTGTATTCATTGCACCTGAAGGTGGAACCGCATGACCCGCATACTGGCTGTGACAAATCAAAAAGGTGGTGTTGGCAAGACGACCACCAGCGTCAATCTTGCGGCAAGCCTGGCACAGTCGGGACAGCGCGTGTTGCTGGTTGATCTCGATCCACAGGGAAATGCCACCATGGGGAGCGGAATCGACAAACGCACGCTCGACAGGAGTGTGTATCAGCTCATTCTTGGCCTGGCGACAGCGGCCGACGTGTGCCGGAAATCAGAGCCGGGCAAATATGATGTGCTGCCGGCCAACCGTGATCTGGCCGGAGCGGAAGTGGAGATGGTTGAACTTGAAAATCGCGAAATGCGGCTGAAGGTCGCGCTCAAGCCGATTGTTGCCAGCTACGATTTCATTCTTCTGGATTGCCCGCCCGCTCTTAATATGCTGACCATCAACGGCCTGGTGGCGGCCGACGCCGTGATGATTCCGATGCAATGCGAGTACTACGCGCTCGAAGGGTTGTCCGACCTCGTCAATACCATCAAGCGGGTGCGCCAGCACCTCAATCCGATACTCGAAATCGAAGGTTTGCTGCGCACCATGTTTGACCCGCGCAGTTCGCTGGCCCAGCAGGTGTCGGCGCAACTGCAGTCGCATTTCGGCACCAAGGTATACACCACAGTCATTCCGCGTAATGTGCGTCTGGCCGAAGCGCCGAGCTTTGGCGAGCCTGCGGTGACATTTGATCGGGCCTGCAAGGGCTCCCAGGCCTACCTGCAACTGGCTTCGGAAATCATCGAGCGCCAGGCACTGACTGGCGCATTGGGAGCGGCGGCATGAAAAAGGCATTGGGTCGCGGCCTTGACGCCCTCCTGGGTAACGATGACAGAAACACCTCGCAAGGCGATGCCCTTGCAACCCTGCCCATTGCACAGTTGCAGCCTGGCAAATATCAGCCGCGCACGCGTATGGATGATGCGTCGCTCGCCGAACTGGCTGAATCGATCAAGTCACAGGGGGTAATGCAGCCGATTTTGGTGCGTAGCGTAGGAGAAGATCGCTACGAGATCATCGCCGGCGAGCGTCGTTGGCGGGCGGCGAAGATCGCCGGGCTGGTTGAAGTGCCGGTGGTGATACGTAACGTGCCCGACAAGGCAGCGTTAGCCATGGCCTTGATCGAAAACATCCAGCGCGAAGATCTCAATCCGCTGGAAGAGGCCGCCGGCATTCAGCGACTGCTGACTGAATTCAATCTGACCCATGAGCAAGCGGCGCAGGCACTAGGCCGGTCTCGAACCGCCACGACCAATTTGCTCCGATTGTTGTCGCTGCCCCAGGCGATACAGCAACTCGTGTTTGACGGCTCCCTGGACATGGGACACGCCCGCGCGCTGTTGTCCCTGGAAGGTCCGCGCCAACTGGATATTGCCCGGCAGGTGGCTGCAGGCGGATTGTCGGTGCGGGAGACCGAGCGGCTAATCCAGGATTTGCTGCACCCGGTGCTGAAAACCAAGAAGCCGGCCGTGCGTACTGCGCGCGACATTGAACGCTTCGAAGAAGAACTATCAGAGCGATTCGGTACTTCGGTCACGATCAAGACCGGCATAAAGGGTACGGGCAAGCTGGTTATTGTCTACTCGAGTGCCGAGCATCTGGATGACCTGTTGTCCAGATTCAAAGGCTGACTGACCAATATTTTCACGTCGATCCTAAATGGGAGGAAGACATGTTCTATGAGATAGGCGACGGCTCAGGCCACAAAACAGCCGGATTCAAACATAGCCCGTTCAATGCGCTGGTAGCGCCGCGTCCGATAGGCTGGATCAGCACCCTCGGCGCTGATGGGATTGCGAACCTTTCCCCCTATTCATTTTTCAACGCCGTGTCCTCACATCCGCCCATCGTCATGTTTTGCGCCAACGGCCAGCACATGGAGGGTGGTGAAAAGGACAGCCTGAAAAATGTTCGCGATACCGGCGAATTTGTTTGTAATCTGTGCACCGAAGAACTGGCTCAGCAAATGAGCGATTCCTCAACGCATGCGCCGCGTGGCGTTGACGAATTTGAAGTCGCCGGTCTGACCAAGGCGCAGTCCAGGGTGGTGAAGGCTCCGCGTGTGGCGGAATCGCCGGTACACCTGGAATGCCAGGTAATGCAGATCGTGGAATTGCCGACGGTGGGTCGGGGCGGCAGCAACAACATTGTCATCGGCAAGGTTGTTGCTGTCCACATTAGGGATGACCTGATCGTCGATGGCCGTGTCGATATCGCCAGGGCGCGTCCGGTCGGGCGTCTCGGATATTTTGACTATTGTGTCGTTTCCGAGACTTTCGAAATGCTGCGCCCGACATGGCCGCTAAACGCGGGGACTAAAACCGCTGCCGGCTAATCAGCCGACGTGCTTGCGCAGGAATTCGATGGTGCGCTCGCGTGCCAGTTTGGACGATTCGGCGTGATAGGAGCCACGGTGGTCACAAGTGAAGCCGTGACCGGCACCAGGATAAACATGCAGAGGGATACTGGGGTGCGCGGCAGCGATGGCCTGCACTTTTTCCATTGGGATACCCTTGTCCTCGCCACCGAATTGAAACATGACCGGAATTTTCGGTTGTTCGGTGATCAAATCATGGATGCCGCCGCCGTAGTAGGGAATGGCGCAGGCCAGGCCCGGCGCGCGTGCAGTTGCTACCCAGGCTACTGTACCGCCCCAGCAATAGCCGGTAATTCCAACCTTGCCTGCCGATTTGATGCGGGCCAACGCGGCCGCGGTATCGGCCATCACGTCATCCCATTTCAACTGCGAGCGAATGGCGCCGCCAGCCTTGATGTCGTCAGGCTCGTAACCGACCTCAAAGTTGCGTTGAACACGGTCATAATAAGCCGGACAGATCGCCAAATAGCCGTCCGCGGCGAAGCTGTCAGTCACTTCGCGCATGTGGCTATTCACGCCAAAAATTTCCTGGACAACGATCAGTCCGCCACGCGCCGTGCCAGCGGGTTCGGCCAAATAAGCGGCAAATGAATGGCCATCTGCGGCATTAAGTTCAATCAATTTCCCCATGAATACTCCTTCTCGTGTTAACAGAATCGGAACAAGAACGCGGAGCATACCAGCAGTCCCGATATTCGTGAGATGACAGGCGATGGTGAATGCATGATCCGTGTTGTTTGAGGTGCACACACAAGCCACTGCAATTCAAGGGTGGATAAAGATCGAAAAATAATATAAAATTTCGTGGTTTTTCAACGAGACCCTGCTATGGCGGGTACAGGTAAGGGGCGCCTTTGGCGCGAGGCTGCTCGCATCCTCGTCGCGCAGGCGATACTCGCAACCATCGCTGCTGCAGTTCTGGGTGTGATTTGGGGCTGGGCGGCGGCAGGATGGGCTCTGACAGGTGGATTCATTAGCCTTGGGCCATCCGCTGTGTTTGCGGTGCGTCTGAATCGGGCTGCGCAGGCACGTACCAATTTCGGTATTGCGCTAGCCTTGGGGGAACTCCTCAAGGTGGTTTTGGTTGCGGCACTATTTGCAGCGATGTATTCACGGGCACGTGAAATTGATGCCTTGGCGCTTTTGCTGGGGTTCATCGCTGCGGTACAGGGATATTTTTTGGCATCGTTGGTGCCGGATCGATTGATAGATAGATAGAGACATGGCCGCAGAAGCTCCGAACGCGTCGGAATACATAGTTCACCACCTGACTCATCTGACGAATAAATCGCAGATTGCGATCATCGATATGTCGGTGATCAACTTTGACACGCTGTTCTGGTCCATTCTGATGGGGCTTACCGGGTGTATCGTCATGTGGAGCGTCGCTCGCAGCGTCACTTCGGGTGTTCCGGGACGCTTCCAGGCGGGTGTTGAGTTGCTAGTCGAAATGGTCAACGAACAGGCGCGATCGATCATCCCCGTCGAGGAATCACGCAAGTTTGTTGCGCCGCTCGCCATGACCGTGTTTGTCTGGGTGGCCTTGATGAATTCCCTGGACTTTCTCCCGGTCGATTTGCCCTCCAAGATACTGGCGCTGACTGGACTTGACCACTCCATCCATTTTCATCGAATCGTCCCTACCGCCGACCTCAACGGAACCCTTGGCATGGCCCTTGGGGTTCTGACGTTGATGATCTATTACAACATCAAGATCAAGCATGCGAGTGGGTTCATCCATGAGTTGTTTTGTGCACCGTTCGGCTCTCATCCGTTGTTGTGGCCGGCAAACCTGCTGCTGAACCTTATCGAATACGTTGCCAAGACAGTTTCGCTGGGCATGCGGTTGTTTGGGAACATGTACGCTGGCGAACTGATATTCATGCTGATCGCGCTGTTGGGTGCAACCGCGACTTGGTGGGGCTTCGGATTGCATCTGGTGGCCGGTACCGTTTGGGCAATCTTCCATATTCTGATTGTCTTGTTGCAGGCTTTTATCTTCATGATGCTGACCCTTGTCTACGTTGGTCAGGCGCATGAAGGCCACTGATTTTCATTCACCGTAATTTTTTTATTTTTGTAAATAAGGAGTTGTCATGACGAACGTTGCTTTCGTTGCTCTCGCTTGCGGCCTGATCATCGGCCTGGGTGCCATTGGCGCCTGTATCGGGATCGGGATCATGGGCGGGAAATTTATTGAAGCATCCGCACGCCAGCCTGAACTGATGAATGCGCTTCAGACCAAGATGTTTCTGCTAGCCGGCCTGATTGACGCCGCGTTCCTGATCGGTGTTGGTATCGCGATGATGTTCGCGTTCGCCAACCCTTTCGTTGGCTGATCGAGCGAAAAACAGTTGGTGGCCGGACGCACTCATGCTCCGGCTGGCTGATCTAACCGCTCTGTCGGGAGAATAGAACCGTGTATCTGAACGCTACCTTTATCGCGCAGATGGTCGTGTTCTTCATTCTTGGCTGGTTCACGATGAAGTTCGTGTGGCCGCCATTGATGAAGGCACTTGACGATCGCGCGAAGAAAATTGCCGATGGCCTCGAGGCCGCCGAACAGGGCAAACAAGCCCTTGACGCGTCATCACGCCAGGCAGCCGATGAAGTTGACAAAGCACGCAACCGCGCTGCGGAAATCATCTCGCAGGCCGAGAAACGCTCCGTGCAGATGATCGAAGAAGCCAAGGGGGCCGCCCGTGAGGAAGGCAATCGCGAGAAGGCCGCCGCAAAAGCTGAAATAGATCAGGAGGCCGGTCGTGCGCGTGAAGCACTGCGTGACCAGGTCGCAGCCTTGGTTGTGGCGGGTGCAGAAAAGATCCTGCGCCGTGAAATTAATGCCCAGGCTCATACCGAACTGCTGTCGCAACTGAAGAAAGAGATCTAGAGGCCATGGCCGAAGTCACCACCATTGCACGGCCGTATGCGGAAGCGGTATTTGCGCTTGCGGATTCCGGCGGAACGCTGGACCAGTGGTCGACTGCGCTCAGCCGGCTGGCGGCGGTTGTCAATGCACCTGAGATCTCTCAGTTGCTGGGTAACCCGCATGTGACCGACACCCAGATGGCGGACTTGATAACGTCTGCTTCAGGCGACATTCCTGTGCAGGCGCGCCAGTTTCTTCAGATCCTGGTTTCCAATAAGCGCTTATCGGTTCTGCCCGAAGTTGCCAGCATGTATGAGAGGCTAAAGACGGCGCGCGAAGGTGCCGTCGATGCCGATATTGCCAGTGCTTTCCCGCTGGATGGAAGCGAACTTGCCGCGCTGGTCAGCGATCTGGAACGCCGCTTCCAGCGCAAGGTGAGGCCGCATGTCCGTGTCGACCCGGAACTCATCGGTGGTGCGCGCATTTCGGTCGGAGATCAGGTCATCGATGGCTCGGTACGCGGCAAGCTCGCAGCAATGCGCATTGGCTTGGCTAGCTGAGCCCCTTAACAGAACACACTTACTAAATCGGAATTGCCATGCAACAGCTGAAACCCTCCGAAATCAGCGAACTACTCCGGTCGAAGATTGCGAACCTTTCGCTGTCCGCCGATGTTCGCACCCAGGGCACCGTCGTTTCGGTGACTGACGGCATCTGCCGGATTCACGGCCTGTCTGACGTCATGCAGGGCGAGATGCTGGAATTTCCCAACAACACTTTTGGACTGGCGCTGAACCTGGAGCGTGACTCGGTTGGCTCCGTGATTCTGGGTGAGTACGAACACATTTCCGAGGGTGACCCGGTGAAATGCACCGGCCGCATTCTGGACGTGCCGGTCGGACCGGAACTGCTTGGCCGCGTAGTGAATGCGCTTGGTCAACCCATCGACGGCAAAGGCCCCATCAATGCCAAGGAAAAGGATGTCATTGAAAAGGTGGCTCCTGGTGTTATCTGGCGTAAGTCGGTTTCGCAACCAGTGCAGACTGGCCTGAAATCAATTGACGCCATGGTGCCAGTCGGCCGTGGACAGCGTGAACTGATCATTGGCGACCGTCAAACCGGCAAGACGGCTGTTGCTGTGGACACCATCATCAATCAGAAGGGAAAAGACCTCTTCTGTGTCTATGTCGCTATTGGCCAGAAGGCCTCGACCATCGCTAACGTTGTGCGCAAGCTGGAAGAGCACGGCGCCATGGCCTACACCATTGTTGTAGCCGCTTCGGCTTCTGAATCGGCAGCGATGCAGTACATCTCCGCCTACTCGGGTTGCACCATGGGCGAATATTTCCGCGACCGTGGTCAGGATGCGCTGATTGTGTATGACGATCTGACCAAGCAGGCGTGGGCATATCGCCAGATATCGTTGCTGTTGCGCCGTCCGCCAGGACGAGAAGCCTATCCTGGTGACGTGTTCTATCTGCATTCGCGCCTGTTGGAGCGTGCCGCGCGCGTATCCGAGGATTATGTGGAGCGCTTTACCAAGGGTGCCGTCAAGGGCAAGACGGGTTCACTCACTGCGCTGCCAGTGATTGAAACCCAGGCAGGTGACGTCTCGGCATTCGTTCCGACCAACGTGATTTCGATTACGGACGGACAAATCTTCCTGGAAACAGATTTGTTCAACGCAGGTATCCGACCGGCAATCAACGCCGGTGTATCGGTATCGCGTGTTGGTGGCGCCGCGCAAACCAAGATCATGAAGCGCAAGGACGTTGGCGCCGGTGTGCGTCTGTCCCTCGCCCAGTACCGTGAACTGGCGGCCTTCGCGCAATTCGCATCCGATCTGGACGAGGCCACACGCAAGCAGTTGGAGCGTGGCCGCCTCGTTACCGAATTGATGAAGCAGGCCCAATATCAGCCAATGGCCGTATGGGAAATGGCGTTGACGTTGCTGGCGGTCAATAGCGCCTATTTTGATGATATTGAAGTAAAGAAGGCGCTGGCCGCAGAACGATCATTGCGCGACTACTGCAAGTCGAAGTACGGCGACCTGATGAATCGAATCGAAGAAGCCAAGGACTTGAAGGGCGACGATGAGAAGGCACTGCACGACGCCATCAAGGACTGGAAGGCAAACGGATCGTATTAGGAACAGGGGGCTCGCCCCCTTGTAAATCCCCCACTTCAGGGGAAAGCTCCTTGAGCTTTCCAGGGTCGGGGCCGACTGAGCTAGGCATAGAGCACACAAATGGCAGGTTCCAAAGAGATACGTACCAAGATCAAGAGCGTGCAAAACACGCGCAAGATCACCAAGGCCATGGAGATGGTCGCGGCTTCCAAGATGCGGAAGGCGCAGGAGCGCATGCGAGCGGCGCGTCCCTACAGCGAAAAAATTCGCAATGTTGCTGCGCATATCTCCCACGCCAATACTGAATACCGACACCCCTTCCTGGTGGCGCGCGACACGGTGAAGAGGGTCGGCATTATCATTATCACTACCGACAAGGGTTTGTGCGGCGGCCTGAACACCAATATCCAGCGCTTGGCACTGAACAAGATCAAGCAATGGGAAGCCGAAGGCGAGCAATTTGAAGTCTGCTGCATCGGCAACAAGGGGCTGGGTTTCATGCAGCGTCTGGGCATGAACGTGGTATCACACGTTACCCAGCTGGGCGACCGGCCGCAGATGGATCGCCTGATTGGTGCGGTGAAGGTGATGCTGGATGGCTATACCTCGGATCGCTTTGATCGATTGATGATTTTCTATACGAATTTCATCAATACGATGAAGCAGGAACCGGTGATGGAGCAACTCCTGCCGCTGTCGGGTGAACTTCTGGGTTCGCCGGAGGGCAGCTGGGATTACATCTACGAGCCGGAAGCCAAGGATGTGCTCGACATGGTGCTGACGCGCTATATCGAAGCAATCATCTTCCAATCGTTGTCGGAAAACATGGCGTCAGAACAATCGGCGCGCATGGTGGCGATGAAGTCGGCCTCCGACAATGCGGCGAACGTGATTGATGAACTTACACTCATATACAACAAGACGCGCCAGGCGGCGATCACCAAGGAATTGTCGGAGATCGTCGGCGGGGCTGCCGCGGTTTGATGACGCGGCATTAAGAATTCAGATCTAACGCTTAGGAAATTACCATGGCCACCCTACAAAATTCGGCACAAGGCAAGATCGTCCAGTGCATCGGCGCGGTGATCGACATCGAGTTTCCGCGCGATGCGATGCCACGGATCTACGATGCGCTGACCCTGGATGAAGATACAACCAACCCGCTGGCCGAAAAGGGCCTGACCTTCGAAGTCGAGCAACAGCTCGGCGACGGAGTGGTGCGCACCATTGCGCTGGGCTCCTCTGACGGCTTGCGCCGCGGCATGAAAGTATCCAATACCGGCAAGCCGATCTCGGTGCCGGTGGGTAAGGCAACGCTGGGCCGCATTATGGACGTGCTGGGCCGCCCGATCGACGAAGTCGGTCCGATCCTGACCGAAGAACGCCGCTCCATCCATCAGCCCGCGCCGAAATTCGATGAGCTTTCCCCATCGCTGGAATTGCTCGAAACCGGCATCAAGGTTATTGATCTGATCTGTCCGTTTGCCAAGGGCGGCAAGGTCGGCCTGTTTGGCGGCGCCGGCGTCGGCAAAACCGTGAACATGCTGGAGTTGATCAACAATATCGCGAAGCAACATTCCGGTCTGTCAGTATTCGCCGGCGTCGGTGAACGGACTCGCGAAGGCAACGACTTCTATCATGAAATGTCGGAAGCGGGCGTTATCAAGCTGGACAACTTGTCAGAATCCAAGGTGGCCATGGTGTTCGGCCAGATGAACGAGCCGCCCGGTAACCGCCTGCGCGTAGCGCTGTCAGGCCTGACCATGGCCGAGAGCTTCCGTGACGAAGGCCGCGATATTCTTTTCTTCGTCGACAAC
This sequence comes from Betaproteobacteria bacterium, assembly GCA_947479645.1. Classification (GTDB taxonomy): domain Bacteria; phylum Pseudomonadota; class Gammaproteobacteria; order Burkholderiales; family SG8-39; genus CAIYPG01. The sequence goes on from CANKAJ010000012.1 coordinate 30,604, forward strand.
ATCTACCGCTTTACCCTGGCGGGTACTGAGGTGTCCGCGCTACTGGGCCGTATGCCGTCAGCGGTGGGTTACCAGCCTACACTGGCTGAGGAAATGGGTCGCTTGCAAGAGCGGATTACCTCCACCAAGACCGGTTCCATCACCTCCATACAGGCTGTGTATGTTCCGGCTGATGACTTGACTGACCCGTCCCCCGCAACCACCTTCGGTCACCTGGATGCGACTGTCGTGTTGTCGCGTGACATCGCCTCCCTCGGTATTTATCCGGCCGTGGACCCACTTGACTCGACCTCGCGCCAGGTGGATCCGAACGTCATCGGCGAAGATCACTACAACACGACGCGTGCCGTACAGGCGACCTTGCAGCGCTACAAGGAATTGCGCGACATTATCGCCATTTTGGGCATGGACGAGTTGTCTCCGGAAGACAAACAGGCCGTGTTCCGCGCGCGCAAAATCCAGCGCTTCCTGTCGCAGCCTTTCCACGTTGCCGAGGTCTTTACCGGATCGCCGGGCAAATACGTGTCGCTGAAAGACACCATCAAGGGTTTCAAAATGATTGTCAGCGGCGAATGCGACGCATTGCCCGAGCAGGCGTTCTACATGGTTGGCACGATCGAAGAAGCTTTCGAGAACGCCAAGAAGATGCAGTAAGGCCCGCATAGCTGAACTCGCAGAAACAGGAAATCGGATTTCACATGGCCGCAAACACCATCCACGTTGACGTCGTCAGCGCCGAAGCATCGATTTACGCCGGCAAGGCGGAATTCGTGGTGCTACCCGGCGAGGCTGGCGAATTGGGCATTTATCCGGGGCATACGCCGCTCATTACCCGCATCAAACCGGGCACGGTGCGCATCAAGCCGGCCGATGGCGGCGAAGAGGAATTGATCTTCGTGGCCGGTGGGGTGCTTGAAGTGCAGCCCAAGGTGGTGACGGTGCTGGCCGATACAGCCATTCGCGGTCACGATCTCGATGAAGCCAAGGCCAATGACGCCATCAAACGCGCCAGTGAAGCACGCGCCAAGGCGCTGGACAAGACCGAAATCGCTGCCGTCGAGGCAGAGCTGGCTACTCTTGCGGCTCAGCTGGCTGCGATCCAGAAGCTGCGTCGCAAACGATAAAACGAAACAAGGTGTAGCTGACGCCAATACCCTCGCGACGGCAATAAAAGGCGGCCACAAGCCGCCTTTTGTTTTTAGGCGCCACGTGGGCACGATAGTGAATATCGAGACTGCGTTAGCCTTAAATTCGGCATGAACTCGTCGTCAAACGTAACGACGATGCTGATGTCGACGATCCCTACCTTTGCAAATTCATGAAGATCGCATTTGAGGGAAAGGTAATTCCTGTTCAGTCGAGCCGACCGAGCGGTAATCGAGAATGGCTGATCCTTTGCGGCATTGGCTCGAACATGGCCCGGTACGCCGCCTGCCGCATTGCCGGAGAACGGCCCAGCGCGCAGTAATGCGCGTGCGGCGTGATCAGAGGGTCGTCCATTCCCAGCGCGTTGGCATGGAAGCTTGACCACCGATAAGCCTGCGGCTGAGCTACCAGACCTGCCCGCACCGGGTTCAGTTCGATGTAGCGCATGCAGGCGAGCAGATACCGGCCTACATGAACGGGAGTGGCCCTAAAGGCTTTTTCCCACAATGGATCGCCATGGTCATAGGTTTTCAGGATGTAGCACTCATAACGCTCCGTCAGCGTATCCATCAGCCGCGACACGCCGTCCCGGCGTGATGGTGTTAGCAGGAAGTGCACGTGATTACCCATCAGCGCATAGGCGTGCAACGCGCAGCCCAAATCTCCTGCGTGCTGCTTTATTTCATGCAGGTAGGCAAGCCGGTCGTTAGCGCAGGAGAAGCACGCCGCCCGCAGTCGCCCGCGCTGAATGACATGCAGCGGATGGCCGGGGATATGGAACTGACGAAACTCCGGCATCGGTTCTTCCAGCACGTCGAAAAGCAAATCAACGGCGGGACTACCCGGAGGGTTGACGCAACAATCGCAGAAAGCCGCTACCTCGCTTCAGCGCACCTCTTACAGCAACTTTTTGCACAGACTGAGCGCCGCACCGATGATCTGGTGCATGTCGTAGTACTGGTACTCGCCAAGGCGTCCGCCGAAATGGACGCGGTCGGTCAGTTTGTCGGCTTCTTCACGGTAACGACGGTACAGTGCTTCGTTGGGGGGATTTCTGACCGGGTAATACTCGATGTCACCCTTCTTCCAAGCTGTCGGGTACTCGCGCGTAATCAAGGTGCTTTCCGCCTTGAGGCTGAGGTCAAAATGCTTGTGCTCGAGAATGCGCGTCCACGGTACTGTTGCTTCGGTGTAATTCACAACCGCATTGCCCTGGAAATCCCTGACAGGAACCAACTCTCGCTCAAAACGCAGTGAGCGGTACTCAAGTACGCCAAACCGGTAGTCAAAAAACGCGTCGATCGCACCGGTATAGATCACCAGGTCATAACCCGACATCAGTGCCTCGCGCTCGGCGAGAAAATCAATACCCGTCTCGACCGATGTGCCATCAAGCAAACGTTCAATGATCGCGGTATAGCCCCCGATGGGTATGCCCTGATAGCGGTCATTGAAATAATTGTCATCGAAAGTCAGCCGTAGCGGCAAACGCTTGATCACATCGGCAGGCAGTTCGCGTGGATGTCGACCCCACTGCTTCTCGGTATAGCCTTCAATAAATATCCGATACAGCCTGGGTCCGATAACCGATAGGCAATATTCTTCCATGTTTGCCGGTGCTGCATTCGGGACACACTCAGCCAGCAACCGTGCGCGAGCTTCCTCCGGAGTACGCACACCAAAGATCTGATAAAGCGTAAACAAATTAATGGGAAAACTGTAGATCCTGTCCTGGTGGCTGACCTTGACGCGATTGACATAATGATTGAATTGCGCAAATCGGCGGATGTAATTCCAGATTCGCTCGGAACTGGTATGAAAGATATGCGCTCCATAGACGTGCTCATGGCAATCGGCCTCGGCCACGTAACGCGTGAAGATGTTCCCTCCAACATGGTTGCGCTTTTCGAGAACCTTGCAAGTGTGCCCGCCCTGCGTCAATTCATGCGCGCAGACCGAACCGTACAGCCCGGCACCGACGATCAAAACCCGCATCAGCCGCCTTCGAAGAAAAACGACCTGACCTGCAATTCGAACTCTTCTTTCTCCATGCGCACACGCTGGCGATAGTAGCGCTGGCGACGCAAGTGAGCTCCCGGATCAGCAAGAACCTCACGCACACGCCGCTGCAAATCACCGTTCACAATATCCCCCATATCGAAAAGGTAGTTACGCTCAAGCGGATGATCGGCGAAGAACTCCGCGGCGCCCCGCTCATGCAGGAACACGACGGCGCCACTGGCGGCGGCTTCCCGTGGCACACGATCCTTGCCCGGTTGATCACCGAAATCGAGGAAGATCGCGCACTGCTGCAACGCCTGCCTGACCTCGTCCTTGCTCATGTTCTCGATTGGTATGAACTGCAGTCCCGAGGCGGTCTTGGAAAACAGGGCCGCAAGTGCACCACCCTTGCGCGGGAAAAAGGCGATCTGCTGCTTTTTCGCAGTGAGCACTATTTCACTGGAATCGACAAAAAACTCACTGATGAAGACGCGATTGATATAGTCATACAGTGGGAACATCTGTCGCGCCTGATTGCGTTTAAGGAAGTCATGCGCATAACAAGACTGATAGAAATGGATCAGGTCCGGATCGGCAAACAGCTTGGCACGTGCCTCCTGTTCGTCGAGGTCGGGGTCGCTAACCATGGCATTGTCGACTGACAGCCACCAGATTGCGCGAGCCGAGCCCCTCAGGCTCAAAGCCCGCTTGGCCAGCGTTTCCGGAAAGATGACCAGACTGCGGGCGCCCAGCCGGGTTTCGTGAAAAATTTGCGGCGCATAGGCTTCATAGGTTTGTGGCAGCTGCAGATCCGGATTCGGCGTGCACTGCAGCCGGTCCTCAAGAAAGGCCACTGTTGACTTGTTGCTGAAATAGGCCAGCCTGGCTTTGCCGCCAAGGACGTTGACTGCATGGGCCAGCTGATGTATCGCTTCAGGGCCGCCCGATGCGGCCTCCGGGCACAACAGTACAATTTCGTCGAAAACGGGCGTCATACAAAATCCAGTCAGGGGACCTTTCTATTATCACGGAATAAGCGATCGCACCGCCACCGCATAAACGGCCATTGACGCGGATTGACCTGGCATGCCGCATCGCTAGCAGGGGATCCCAACGCAGGCTCGAATGAGCCCGCAAGCCAGCGGACAGAGTAAAATTCCTCCCCGGCCATCCGCTCCGGAATCGTTGTCCTGGCGCGGTGGACTGATTCAAACAGGAGAAATTCACATGTCCATATTCGCCACTCTGTTTCGCCACTGTGCCCCCGCGTTGGCGGCATTGGCTGCGTTGTCTGTCGCTGAGCCCATTCAGGCCCAAAGCGATTACCCGAACAAGCCAATCAAGGTCATCATCCCCTTTGCCCCCGGCGGTGGCACTGATATCACCGGACGTACCGTCGCAACCAAACTGTCCGAGGCCTGGCACATCCCGGTGATTGCCGAGAACCAGTCAGGTGCCAATGGCACCATCGGCATCAACATGGGCTCCCGAGCGGCCCCTGATGGCTACACCATCACGCTGATCTCAACCAGCACGGCCATCAACATTCACATCTACCCGAAGCTGAACTATGACCTGCAGCGCGACTTCACCGCGCTGTCACAGCTCACTTCACAGCCCTATCTGCTGGTGGTGCATCCGTCAGTACAGGCGAAGAACATCAAGGAACTGGTCGCCCTGGCCAAGTCCAAGCCGGGCGCACTCAACTATGGCTCCTCCGGCATTGGCGGGACCAGCCATCTGTCCGGCGCGTTGCTATCCTCCATGGCCGGCGTGCAAATGACCCACGTTCCCTACAAGGGTGGAAATCCAGCCATGCAGGACGTGGTGGCCGGCAACATTCAGATGCTGTTCTCCACACTGCTGCAATCCCAGGCGTTCCTCAAGGACGGGCGCTTGCGGGCGATCGCCATCAGCACCGCCACCCGTTCACCGGCTGCCCCTGACGTACCGACCATTGCCGAATCCGGGGTGCCCGGATATGAAGTGGCACCGTGGTATGGCCTGCTCCTGCCGGCCAGAACACCAGAACCGATCATCGGCAAGCTGAGCAAGGAAGTCATGCATATCATGCGGCTGCCGGAAGTGGCGCCGCGCATGGCAGCCGACGGATCCGTCGCGGTGGGCAGTACTCCCGAACAGTTTGCTGCGCTGTTGAAGTCAGAAACCGCAAAATGGTCGAAGGTAGTCAAAGAGGCGGGTATCAAAGCTGAATAAACCCGGTACTTCACTTGCGAAGAATGCAATGCCATACACCGGAGCCACGGAGAAAATCATGTCACTAGCCCTTGAACTTGCACGCCGCATCAACGCGGTTCGTTTCGATGAACTACCGCCCGTGGTTGTGCACTGGGCGAAGGTCGGTATTCTCGACACCGTTGGCGTCACCCTCGGCGGCAGCGATTACGCGGGCGCCGGCATCCTGGCCGAAGCGCTGGCCACATCAGCCGGTCCGGCGCTCATCTTTGGCAGCGGGCGGCGCGTCGGCGCGCTTGACGCCGCGATGATCAATGGCATTGCATCGCATGCGCTGGATTTTGACGACTGCAACAACACTCTGGGTGGCCATCCCTCCGCGCCGATACTGCCGGCGCTGTTTGCGCTGGCCGAACAGATGGGTACCAGCGGCCAACCCGTGGATGGTGGTGAATTCATCGCGGCCTATGTCGTCGGATTCGAGACCGAATGCAAGATATCCATGGGCGTGAACATGTACCAGTACACGCGTGGTTGGCATCCGACTGCAACCCTGGGCGTATTCGGCGCGGCGGCCGCTTGTGCGCGGCTGATGGGGCTCAGTGATGATCAGACCGCGACAGCGTTGTCGATTGCGGCGTCTTTTTCCTCTGGCGTCAAATCCAACTTCGGCAGCATGACCAAACCCCTGCATGTCGGACACAGTGCGCGCAATGGTTTGCTGGCAGCCCAACTGGCCAAAGGCGGATTTACGGCCGGGCCGCTCGCCTTTGAGCACAAGCAGGGATATCTTGAAGTGTTCAATGGCAAGGGCAACTACGACATTGACAAGATACTGCCTCACTGGGGTCAGCCCTGGGATATCGTCGAACCCGGCATCGCCATCAAGACCTATCCCTGCTGCGGCAGCACCCATCCGGCCCTGGATGTCATGATTGCGCTGGCGCGCGAGAACGATCTGCAACCCGACCAGGTGGAGCGCATCGATTCATGGACGCATGCGCGCCGCCTCGAACACACCAACCGGCCCGATCCACGTACCGAGACCGATGCCAAGTTCAGTGTTCAATATTGTCTGGCACGCGCGCTGGCCGACCGCAAGGTCGTCATCGGTCACTTTGAAGGCGATGCCTACAAGGAGGTGCGCATACGCAATCTGCTGCCGCGCATTCATGCCGCCGCGTATACGACGGCGCAGTTTCCCGAGGACAATCATTTCGGCGCCGAAGTAAAAGTCACGCTGCGCGACGGCCGTGTGATCAGCGGCAAGATCGACCAGCCGCATGGCCGCACATCGGCCAATCCGCTGCCCGCGCAATTGCTCAAGGATAAATTCGTCAACTGCGCGCAGAGTGTACTGCCCGATGCCCAGGTTGCCCAACTGTATGCCGCCATCGAGACCTTCGAACAACTCAAGGACATCCGCGACCTGACCGGGTTGGTTGCCTTGCCGGTGCGAAATAGCATGCGTCCTGCTGTTGCAGCCTAGAAATCAGCCAGGAGTGGAAAAAGAATAATTATCATTTTTGATGTAATAGCTTTGATTGGAATATATTAGAAAAGAAATTATTATCCCCTGCCTGTAAGCATCAGGATCGGCGCAGGCCGCCACGCCAAGGTGAATGCCCGCGGTGCTATTCTGTATGCAATCACTCAACGTTTCACAGGGACAAGCGCATGACCATCTCCACTGAACACCTCGCCGAGCTGCTGGCCGGTATCGCGCGTTCGCAACAGGCGCTGATTGATGCGATAGAGCGGGCGGACGGAGGCTGGCGCAATACCCATCTCATACCGCTTCTCACCGTCGCGGCCAGCATGCGGCTTCCCGAACCGCGCCTGATGGATCTGCCATCACGCATCCTGCTGCGGTTTCAGGGGCGCACTCCGGTTGACGGGGCCAGCATCGTCGCCGATCTGGAGCGTCTGCTGGCATTGCCGGCGCAAAGTCCGGCCGCTGCAGAAGCGTCTGCAGCAACAGCACCGACTTCTTCCACGCCATTGGCAGCGCGCCTGGCAGCTGCAAGACCCGCGGCACCCGCGGCGGCGCCAGCGCAGGCGGTGGCACCCGCCCAAAGACCCGCGCCTGTCGTGGCGCCGGCACCGGTTGCCGCGGCACCCAGGCCAGCCCCTGCCGCGCCAGCAGCCGCAGCAGGCGACAATCTGGATTTCAGCAAGCCTTGATCCGCAGTGCGCGCTCCACCCTGTGCCGGAACACGCACCCGCACCAGTCCTGACTGATCACTGCGGTGCAGCCCTACGATCTTGCCATCATCGGTGGAGGCATCAACGGAGCCGGCATTGCACGTGATGCGGCCGGACGCGGCCTCTGCGTATTGCTCGTCGAGCAGCATGATCTAGCCTCGGCCACTTCATCGGCCAGCACAAAACTGATTCATGGCGGGCTGAGGTACCTCGAGTATTTCGAATTCCGTCTGGTCTCCGAGGCGCTTGAAGAGCGCGAAGCACTGCTCGGCATTGCCCCGCACATCGTATGGCCGCAGCAATTCATCCTTCCTCACGAAAAGCACCTGCGGCCGGCGTGGATGATACGCAGCGGATTGTTTCTCTACGACCATCTGGGACGCGGCGCGTTTGCGTTGCGTGGCGGACGCTCCAGCCTGCCGCGGTCGCGACGCGTGCCGTTGCACCAGGATGCCTTCGGGGCCGGCCTGAAACCGGAGTTCGATAACGGATTCAGTTACTACGACTGCTGGGTTGATGACGCACGCCTGGTCGTGCTCAACGCACGCGCTGCGAAGGCGCATGGCGCACGCATTCTGACGCGTACCCGGCTGACCAATGCACATCGGGCACGCCAGACACCACCTGCTGCTGCGAGTAGTGATGCGGCCGGGACCTGGACGCTCACGCTGGAGGGCATTGACGGGCACGAAGTGCAGCAGGTGTCAGCGCGCGTGCTGATCAATGCTGCCGGTCCCTGGGTGCAGCGGGTGCTCGAACACGAAATCGGCATGGCATCACCGGGCAAGGTGCGTCTGGTCAAGGGGAGCCACATTGTCGTGCCGCGCCTGCATGCGAAGAGCCACGCCTTTATTTTGCAGAATCCCGACCGGCGCATCATATTCATGATTCCCTACGAGCGGGAATTCACGCTGATCGGCACCACCGATGTACCGCTGCCGCCTTCGTCGGATAACGGGCCGGACGGAGGGTTCGTCCATCCGACCGCGAGCGCCGAAGAAGTCGCCTACCTGTGCGAATCGGCCAGCCGCTATAGCGCCACCGCCATCACTCCCGGGCACGTCGTGTGGAGCTACAGCGGCGTGCGAGCGCTTTATGATGACGGCAGCCAGAATCCGTCAGCGGTCACGCGTGACTATCACCTGCTGCTCGACACCGGGTCCGAACCCGGCGATGCGCCATTGTTGTCGGTGTTCGGCGGCAAGATCACCACTTACCGGCGTCTGGCTGAAGCCGCACTTGAAAACCTGCAACGCTGGTTTCCCGGCACGCGCCCTTGGACCTTGACCGAGGCCCTGCCCGGCGGCGATTTTCATGGGCGCAGTTTCACCACCATGCTGGAAGACCTGCAGCGCCGCTATTCAGGATTACCTCCATTGCTGGTGGCGCGTCTGATGCGTCGTCACGGGACGCTTGCCGAGACCATTCTTGGCAACGCGAAAAGCGAGAAAGATCTGGGCGAGAATTTTGGCGGCGGCTTGTACGAAGTGGAGCTTCGTTACCTGCTGGCGAACGAATGGGCCCGTGCAGCAGACGATGTGCTATGGCGGCGTACCAAATGCGGCTTGCACATGAACGAGGCCGAGCGCCGGCACCTTGATGAAGTGCTGCCGGCAATGCTGCAGAGCGTTGCGTGCAACACGGGGTAGCTCAAGCTTCAGTCGCCTGAGGATGCGACGATGCGCGCCGAATGGCCGGACTGCGCCGATTTTGCCGGCGGCGGCAATTCGAGCTGAAACTGGGCATGACAGGCGACGCATTTCTGTAGCGTGCCGCTCAACTGCAATAACAGCTCTTTTGAGCTTACCTTCGTCCCGGCCGCCGACTCAGCCCTGTTTGCCATGTCGTCAAAATCGGCATGCACGCCCAGTCCCATCGTCTTGAATGCCAGCGGCAGCTTGCCCATCAGGGTCGCGCGCTCGGCGGAATCGGCTTCACGGCCCATGCTGCGCGCCAGCCTGGCCGCGCTGGCCAAATCATCCCGGGCGAGTGCCGCTGACAATTGCTGCACACCCGATAGAAGCCCGCGCATCTCCTTGAGCACGAACAATCGCTCGGCCGATTCCAGCAATACCGGCACGCGACCATCGTGGGTTTCGCCAGTGCTGCCCGCGATGATGAACTTGTATGCCATGGTCGCGATGATCAGGGTCAGCGCGGCCACAATGGCCAAACAGATACGCAGCTTTTTCGCCTCAGTCATTCTTCTTCCCGCCTTGCTTCAAATCGAATGTCCTGAATCATGCGCCGGAACTACTGCCGCCGCCAGTTGCGGTCGTCACTTGATTTGGGCAGGATTTCCCGAGCGGGCGGGAGCGCACACAGCAAGCCTCCTGGCACAGCTGCGCTATCATAGGCGGATGGATGCTCTGGATACATTTGCAGACCTGGTGCGCATGGCGCGCCGCGGCGTGGCGTTTACCGGCGCCGGCATCAGCACGGAGAGCGGCATACCGGATTTTCGCGGCCCCAATGGAGTATGGAATACGCAGACGCCGGTCATGTACGAAGACTTCATGAACAGCCACGAGGCGCGCGTGCGCGCCTGGAAGCGCACAGCAGACAATTTTCGTGCGCGCCAAGGCGTGAAACCGAACATTGGCCATGACGCCCTGGCCGAGCTGCAGCGCCGTGGCCATTTGGCAGCGGTCGTGACACAGAATGTCGATGGCCTGCATACCGAAGCGGGCAATACTGATGTGATCGAGTTGCATGGCTGCACGCGCACCGCATCCTGCCAGTGGTGCGGCCGCGAATGGCTGACCGAATTGATCGTGCAGCGCCACGAGCACGGCGAAGACGATCCGGATTGCGACGACTGCGCCGGTCCGATCAAGACCAGGACGATTTCATTCGGCCAGTCCATGCCGCAAACGGAGATGCAGCGAGCTTCCGATGTCACCATGGCGGCTGATCTTTACATTGCCATCGGTTCCACCCTGCTGGTGGAACCGGCCGCGTCGTTTCCGCGCATCGCCAGGCAATCGGGCGCAACCCTGGTCATCCTCAACAACGCGCCGACGCCGCTCGATGACATTGCCGATCTGGTGCTGCGAGAACAGATCGGCGCGACCTTGCAGGGATTGCTGCAACGGCTGGGCTACGCGCTTTGAGCCTTCATTTTGAATGACGGGGATGCTTCCCCTCACTTTGCACTGAGTAACTCCCTATGATGATTCCAATGGAATGGTGGCTGATTTACGCCGCGCTGGGCGCCTTTGTCGGATTCTTTGCCGGCATGCTCGGTATCGGCGGGGGCGCCATCATGGTGCCGCTGCTGGTCTTGTTGTTCGACGCGCAGGGCTTGCCCAAAGTGCATATCCTGCACCTGGCGGTCGGCACTTCCATGGGGACCATCCTGCTGACGTCGCTCTCCAGCATTCGTGCCCATCAGTCGCGCGGCAGCATTCGCTGGGACATCATGCGGTCCATGACGCCGGGGATCCTGCTGGGAGGACTGGCCGGCGCCGCACTGGCATCGCAGATCCCGACCGGTGCGCTTGCCATTGCGTTCACCCTGATCATTTTTGTATCGGCAACCAACATGATCCTCAACCGCCAACCCAGCCCCTCGCGCCAGTTGCCCGGGGCGTTGGGGTTGAGTGGCATTGGTGCCGCCATCGGCGGGTTGTCATCCGTGGCGGCCATGGGTGGCGGCTTTGCTTCCGTGCCTTACATGATCTGGTGCAATGTCCCCATGATCCAGGCGATTGGCACCGCGGCATCGCTGGGATTCCCGATTGCGTTGGCCGGCACGGTCGGGTTCATCATCAACGGCTTGCAAGATAGCGGCCTTCCCGCGGGCAGCCTCGGCTATGTCTACCTGCCTGCCTTTGCCGGTATCGTTCTGACCAGCGTATTCATCGCGCCGGTTGGCGCCACCGTCGCGCACCGCCTGCCGACGCGCCGGCTGAAACAGATATTCGCGATATTGCTGTATGTCCTGGCCGTGCGGATGGTCATCAAGATCTGGTAGCGGGAGATTCAGCCGTTCACGGCTGACATGATTGCATTGTCATTCTGAAAGGAAGTACCGGTATGGAATTCGAAACCCTGAAGCTCGAGATCAACGACGGCGCCGCGCGCCTCACACTGAACCGGCCGGACCGGCTGAATGCACTCAGCATTCAGTTGCTGGTAGAACTGCACCATGCGCTGCGCCTGGTCTATGCCGCCAAGGGCGAAGTGCGTGCGCTGCTCTTGACCGGAGCCGGGCGGGGTTTCTGTTCCGGCGCCGATTTGCTCGCAGCACGCCCCAACGATCCCAATGATCCGAAGGAAATCCTGCGCGACTATTACAACCCGGCCTACCAGCTGCTGAAGAACCTGGGCATTCCCACCATTGCCGCGGTCAACGGCGTGGCCGCCGGCGCCGGCATGAGCCTGGCGCTCAGCTGCGACGTCGTTCTCGCCTCGCGTTCGGCCTATCTGCTGGCTGCGTTCGTCAACATCGGTCTGGTTCCCGATGCTGGCGCGAGCTGGCTGATTCCGCACGCCATCGGCAATGCGCGTGCCGCCGGCATGTTGCTGCTGGGGGAGAAAGTCTCCGCTGAAAAAGCGGCTGACTGGGGTCTGATCTGGAAATGCGTGGATGATGACCAGCTCATGTCCGAGGCCGAGGCCATGCTGAAGAAATTCGCCAGCGGCCCCACCCTGTCCTATGGGCTGATCCGGCAACTGCTGCGCGTCGCGCCGCATAACACCCTGCCCACCCAGATGCAGCTCGAAAGCGAGTATCAGGGCATGGTGCGCAATTCCGAAGATGTCACCGAAGCGCGCAAGGCTTTCGCCGAGAAGCGGCCGCCGGTCTACAAGGGACGCTGAACCGCGCCATCGGCGCACCGGCTGGCCGGTGCGCCGGGCAGGTATGCCCCAGGGCTATTTCAGGGTTGCTGCCACCTTGCGAACTTCCTCGGGTGAGCGCTCACCTCCCAGCGCAGTCCCCGGAACCAGGTACTTGCTCATTGCCGCCAATGTGCCGACCAGCACCGGCTCGTAGCCGACATCACGCACCAGGGCAGATGCCACGCTGATGGCATTGGCGTCATCGCCGGCCATGGGCATGCCGATGCGCTCGCTCTTGGTCGCGGCTTCTCCCATGCGTGCAGCGCCGATGGCATTGAATGCGCGCACGATGCGTGCGCCGGGCAGATATTCCGCCGATGTGATGCCCGCCCCCTTTTCGCGCGCGGCGACGGCCATGTCGCCATCGCGGGCGACGATGGGATTGGAGGCGTCGATGATGACCTTGCCTTTGACCAGATCGCCGATGTCCTTGCCAACGGCCGGCATGGCCGAGTAAGGCACTGCGACGAGCACGACGGAGCCGAACGCCACGGCCTCGCGGGAAGTGCCGGCGCGCGCATTGGGCCCCAGGCTTGCAGCGAGTTTTTTATCCGCTTCGAGATTGAGCGATGAGAACATCACTTCATGGCCGGCCCTGACCCAGGCCCCGCCGATGGCGCTGCCGGCCCGGCCGGAGCCGATGATGCCGATTTTCATTTTTGCGGGTGCCGCTGTCTGGGCCAGTGCCGCCAACGGCAGGCTGCCAAGCAGTGCGGCAATACTGATCGCCGTGGTGGATTGAAGGAAATGGCGACGACTGTTCCGGGCCATGTGAGTCATGTCACTGCGTCGTGCGGTCATGTTGAATCTCCTGATTGGGCTTGTCTCGGGATGATTACGGCTGACTGCGGATTTTGCCGCGTACCAAGGTGTTCTACAACGGGACCTTCAAGGCCCGACCGGCATCAGAACCTGTCTGGGCGCGAATCGGGCTCAATTGGCTGTCAGTCCGGCCGCCTTCACGACCTTTCCCCATTTCTCGATTTCATCGCGGATGAATTGCCCGAATTCGGCTGGCGAACTGGGTGTGGCCTCTGCGCCCTGGGCTTCGAAACGCTGGCGCATTTCCGGCGTCGACAGTATCCGTGCGATGTCGCTGCTCAGCCGGTTGATGATGGCGCCAGAGGTCTTTGCCGGAACCAGCACGCCATTCCAGGCCGTGGTTTCGATGCCCGGGTAACCGGATTCAGCCATGGTCGGCACGTCCGGGAGTGCGCTAACCCGCTTGCGTACCGTGACAGCCAGCGCCCGCAGCTTGCCGGCCTTGATCTGCGGCAGCAGTGCCAGAACGGTGCCAAAAGACATCTGCACCTGTCCTGACAGCAGGTCATTCATGGCCTGGCCGGTCCCCTTGTAGGCAATGTGGGTCACGTCCGTTTCGGTGACCAGTTTGAACAACTCCCCGGCCAGATGCGGCGAGCCGCCCGTCCCGGACGAGGCAAAGTTCAAGCTGCCCGGCCTGGCCTTTGCCAGTGCGACCAGCTCTTTCACCGTGCGTGCCGGAATACCCGGATGCACCACCAGCGTATTGGGGGCCAGTGACACGAGACTGACGGCTTCAAAATCCTTGATCGGATCGAAGGGCAGATTGCGATACAGGCTGGGATTGACGCCAAAATTGCTGGAACTGCCCATCACCATCGTATAACCGTCCGGTGCCGCGCGGGCGGCCATCTCCGCGCCGATGTTGCCACCGCCACCGGCGCGGTTGTCGGCCGTTACCGGCTGGCCCAGTGCCACGCTCAGTTCCTGTGCCAGCAGCCGGGCCGCAATGTCGACGCTGCCGCCGGGGGCCAGGGGGATGATGAAGCGGATCGGCTTTTGTGGATAAGTCTGCGCCGATACCGGCGCTGCCAGTGCGAGGCCTGACAGCAATGCGAACAGGGTCTTGAAAAGGGGTGAAGCCATTGCAGTGGTCAGCCTTGGGTTGGCGGTGATAGGCAATTGAATCCGTGCCGGTACCGATCAGGACTCGGGCTTGATACCGAGCTTCCTGACCACGGCCCCCCATTTGGCGATTTCGCCACGATGGTAGGCACCCAGCTCCTCTGGCGCCATTGGCGCCGGTTCCGCGCCTTGTGCCAGAAAGACTTTCTTCAATTCAGGCGTCCTTGCCAGCTTGCCGACTTCTTCATTCAGGCGGCGGATGATCGGTTGCGCAGTTTTGGCCGGTGCAAACATGCCCAGCCATGAACCGACTTCGAAGTCCGGTACGCCCTGCTCGAGAAAGGTGGGCAGATCAGGCAGCAGTTCAGTGCGTTTGAGTGTCGCCGAGCCGATGGCGCGTACCTTGCCAGCCTTCAGTGTGGAGATGACCGATGTAATGCCGGTGCAGAATACCTGCACCTGCCCGCCGACCAGATCGATCATGGCCTGGGCGCTGCCCTTGTACGGAATGTGTGTCATTTCGATGTTTTCGATACTCTTCAGCAGTTCCGGACACAGGTGCGTGGTCGATCCGGTACCGCTGCCCGAGGAGAAGTTGAGTTTGCCCACATTGGCCCTGGCGTAAGCCACCAGTTCCTTGACGTTCTTCACCGGCAGGCCCGGATACACCACCATGATGTAGGGGAACTTGGCCACCATGGCCACCGGCGCGATGTCGCGCAGCGAGTCATAAGGCAGGTGGGGAAAGACGCTGGGATTGATTGCCATGGTGGAGTTGGCTGCGGCCAGCAGCGTATAGCCATCGGGCGCCGAGCGCACCACGATCTCCGCACCGAGGTTGCCGCCTGCTCCGGGCTTGTTGTCGACCACGACGGTCTGGCCCAGTGCCTCGCCCAGCGGCGGCGCCAGTGCGCGGATGGCGATGTCGTTGCTGCTGGAACCGGTCGGATACGGCAGCACGATACGGATTGGCTTGGTCGGATAGGCTTGTGCCGCGGCCAGCGCCGGCGTCAATGCCAGCAGTGCTGCGGCCAGCGCGCCTCGTATCACCACAGGCAGTTTCGATTCATGCATGGTCATTCCTTGTCGAAGAATTCATCACGACGTTGCAAACTCAGTTTAATAATGGCTTTGCGTTTGCTCGCGTCAGCCTCGCTCCAGGTGGCGATTTCGGACAGCGAACGAAAACAGCCGATGCAGATCTCGCGTTCGTTCAGGCTGCAGATGCTCACGCAGGGCGACTTTACTTCGGAATCGCGCAAACTATTGCATTGCTCAATCGACATGCTTTTGCATTCCTGGGGATTCAGTGTGCCGCAGGCAGCGGATGCCCCGGCATCAGTTTGTAGGGATGCACCCAGCCTGGCTCAGCTGCAATCGCATCCAGCCAGTTGGCGATGGCAGGATACGCCGTCCAGTCCACGCCAAATTCATCCGGCCAGTACAGATAACCGCACAGCGACAGGTCGGCAATGGTGATGTTCTCTCCGGTGACAAAGCGACTGCCGGTCAGTTGCTTGTCGAGCACCGCCAGCGCGCTCTTCATGCGTCCGCGCATAAACTCGGTAACCGGGGTCTCGCCGGTTTTGGCAAATTGCAGCAGATAGCGCAGCGTGGCGATATAACTGGTGAGCTTGTGATTGTCGAACAACAGCCAGCGCAGGATCTCGCGACGCTCGTCATCATTGCCGCCGCCAAACCGCCCGAAGTGCCGGGCCAGATAGTCGAGAATCACGCCGGACTGGCTCAGGCGCTGGCCGCCATGCTCGAGCACCGGCACTTCGCCCATGACGTTGATGGCCCGATACGCCGGCGTGCGTGTTTCGCCGTTGAAGAAATCCACGAAGCGCGGTTCCCACTCGGCGCCGCACAGATTCAGCATCAGCGCCGGTTTGTAGGCGTTTCCGGACTGGGCAAAACAGTACAGAACAAATTCGGCCATGCGTGTCCCGCTGGTATTCTGAATCGAAGGTTGGAACTGACGTGCGCTATTGCTTTTCCTCGGCCGCCGCGGGTTTGTCTTTCGGCGTGCCCTTGGGCGTCATCACCATATAAGTGGCGAGCGCTCTGGCGATCAGGCCGTTTTCCGAATCGCGCACATCGGTTTCAATGACCGCCAGGCGGCCGCCGCTTTGCACCACCCGCGACGTGGACAGCAGCGTTCCGCCGCGCACGGCTTTCAGATAATTGATCTTGCACTCGATCGTTGCGCAGAACTGGGGTGGCACCAGGTACTTGGCCATGGCCCCTGCCATGCAGCTGTCCACCAGCGAGAATATCGCGCCGCCGTGCATCAGGCCGCTGCGATTCATGTGGTACGGCTTTACCACCAGCTCGGTCTGGCTGTCGCCTTCCTGTGGCACGCAGCGGACGATGCCGATGTGTTGCAAATAGGAGTTATTGCGATTGGGATCGATCTGGCGGCCCGACGCGGTTTTCTGTGCAGTTTCGGTTTCGTTTGTCATGGGATTATTCAATGGTTGAGGAGGCCGGCATCAGCCTGCCGGTGGAGCCAAAACGGATAGAGCTTACTGCAACTCGCGGGCAAAGAATGCGTCAGCGCGCTTTTTTGCGTCTGCCGTCGCGGCACGATTGGCTGCAACGGCCTGGCGTTGTTGGCCCGGATCGTCAAATGAATGCTCGGCATTCTCATACCAGACGAACTCGACGCCCTTGCCGCCATGAGTACTGACGTACTCTGCCACACGCCGGCACACCGTGGGTGAGACTTCCTCGTCCCTGGAGCCGACCATGATCACCAGCGGCGCGTAAGGCAGCCAGCCGGTGTTGCGTTGCGCGCGACACCCCGGGTAAAGCGCCAGTGCCGCGCGAAAAGCCGTCTGCGCGTTGGGCAGGTCGAACCCCGGCGGCCGCGGTCCCAGCGTGGCCAGCACCGCCATCGCGCCGTTCGACCAGCCCTGCAAGCCGATGCGTCCGGCGGCGATATCACTGCGGGTGCGCAGGTAAGCGAGTGCCGCATAGGCATCCAGCGGTCGCACCTTCTGTTCGCTGACTTCGCCGGGTCGCTCATCATAGGAGTGCGCGCTGAATCCGGCAGGAAATCCGCGCGGACCGAAGCTGTCCACCAGCAACGCGGCGTAACCGCGAGCGGCCCAGAATTCACCCCAGTCACGATGACGTGCCGACAGGGTTTCGGCGTTGTAGCGGCCCTTTGCCGCTGATGAATAAGCGCCGCTGCGACCATGCAGCATCACCACTGCCGGCCATGGCGCGGGTACTGCCGGTTTGAACAGGTACGCGCTCAGTGTGGTCTTGCTGTCCTTGCTGGGGAACGTCACCGTGTCTGGCAACGCACAGACGGGTCCTGCCATGGTGAAGAGAATGGCGATGAGTAAGGTGAAGAACGCCTTGGCAATCCGGCTGTCCAACATTGAACGGGTTGCAAGCGACTGTAAGTACATTGTCATACTGAAGTGTAGAGATAATTTTCCAAATTCGTAAACTGAACCGTTTTTTGCACGTTATTTGACTAAAGACAATACGTAGTGGTGCCGTAATATGAAACTGAAGGCTGCCTATATCCGGCTATTGCCGGGAATCGCAGGTTCGGATTCAGGAGGTTCGAATGTATCGTCAGACGAACGACCAGATGACCCTACCGTTGCCCTATGCCGGGTGGAGTGAAAATGCGCTGCGGATTTCCCATCGCAGCGCGCGGGTGCGAATACCGTTTGAGATCGCCATGCGCGATCGCGCCTTGGCAATCTGCTTGCGCTGCCTGACCGAAGCACGTCAGAAGCGCGGCAAGCTCTGAGCCTCCGGCGCTGCATGTCTCGCCGGTGCTGAGGGGATCTATACGCCGCTTTTTTCGCTGACTGCAGGCCCGGGAAATTCCACCCCGGGGCTGCCCGATACCCACCGCGGGTATTTCGCCATGATGCGTGCATAAAGCTCGCCATCCAGCAAATTCGCCAGCCAATCCTGCAATGGTGCCCAGGCTTGCCGTTGGAACCAGGCATGGTCGGTCTGTGCGAACTGGCGGATGAACGCAACGATGGCCATGTCGGCCAGCGCAGCGTGGTTGCCGAACAGGAATCGCGAAACGCCCAGACGCACGTTCAGTTGCTCAAGATGTCCGGCGCAATTGCTGCGATGCTCGAGCATGCTTGTCCCTGCATGCCGATCGGCATACTTGTAGCGGTCCAGATTGAATTTGAAATCGCCATCAAAGCTCGCGATCAATTCCCGCATGGATTCAAGTGAACCCGCTTCAGGGGCCAGCCACCGTTGCGGATCATGCTGCCGCAGCGCCCACAGCATGATGTCCAGGCTTTCATCGAGTACCTTGCCGTTGCCATCAATCAGAACGGGTACGGTGCCCTTGGGTGACGCTGCCAGCAGCTCCGGCGGCTTGTCGCGCAGCAGTACTTCACGCAATTCGCAATGAAGTCCGCTGCTGGCCAGCGCCAGGCGCGCGCGCATGGCATAAGGGCAGCGTCGAAAAGAATACAGAACCGGGCGCGCAGGGGCTAACATGGGGAGGGTATTTTGCCAGTTGTACCAATTGCAGGGGCCATTTTGAAAAAGTTCGAAACGCCCTCTGTTTCAGAAAACGAGTGTGCCATTGAAATCCTTACGTCCAGCTGCAAGCCACACCGGGTTAGCCCGGGGGAAGGCAGGGCCGCGTCTTGACTGAGACCGCGCCACTGCCCGCAACCATCCCGATGGTGGACTGGTCCGAGGCCGGCCAGAATCATCGTGCCCGCTGGCGCTCCGAGAGTCGGTTGCCGCCACCCAAGCGCATGCTGGTCGCCGATGACAGCATGACGGCCGATGCCGCGTACAAGCTTGCCTGCGAAGGCACGGCGCTGCTCTGGCGTGGTGATTACCAGAATGCCCGTCAGCTCCTGCTGGCCATGGCGCGTCGCATCGACCGCAAATCCGACAAACCCTCCAATTCGGTCTCCCCCAAGCCTGGATCGGCGACTGCAACTTACCCGCAGGCGTTTCATCTTTATCGCCAGGCCAAGGCCCAGCGCGCCCGTACGCTGGGAATGTTGTTATTGCCGCTTGGGCTCAACTACAGCATTGCGTTGCCCCGCGCACCTGATGTGCGCCTGGCTTGTACCGAAGCCTGGGGGCCGGATGCCGACACGCCGGCTGGCGCTGAGCCTTGCACCGGCATCGTTTCCCTGCGGGAAGTGCTCGGTCTCATCGGCGGGCACGAGTGGCGCAAGAAGGGCATCGAGATTCCGGCCACGGGCGGTCGCATACACCCCCACTATGGCGTGTTTGCCCCGGTGCGCAATGAATATGTGCAGCTGCTGGTCGAGGCGCCGTGGCCTGCGGCACTGGCCTCATCCCCATCGCCATGCAAGCGTGCTTTCGATATCGGCACCGGCACCGGTGTGCTGGCAGCCGTGCTGGCCCACCGCGGCGTGGCACGCATCATTGCCGCCGATCGTGACCCGCGTGCCGTGGCTTGCGCGCGGGAAAATCTGGAACAGCTTGGACTGGCGGGGCAGGTTGAAGTGCTGCAGACCGCCCTGTTTCCCGAAGGGCGTGCCGAGCTGGTGGTGTGCAATCCGCCGTGGGTGCCGGCGAGCGCCAACTCGGCGCTGGATCACGCCATCTACGATCCGGACAGCCGCATGCTGCGCGCTTTTCTTGGCGGGCTGGCGGCGCACCTTGAGCCCGGTGGCGAGGGCTGGCTGGTGCTGTCGGACCTGGCCGAGCACCTGGCGCTGCGTACGCGCGATGAGCTGCTGGCGGCGATTGATAAAGCCGGCCTGATCGTGGTGGGACGCAGCGAAGTCCGGCCGCAACATCCGCGCGCCTCGGACCGGACCGATTCGCTGCATGCGGCGCGCGAGGCGGAAATGACATCACTGTGGCGGCTGGCGGCGCGCCCCTGATATTGCGATACGCTTATTGGGGCTGATAGTTGGCGATTCTTCCCACATCGAGATAGGCCTCGATTTCCTCGCGAATCAGCCGGTTCAATTCGGCGTTATCCACCAGCAGCGGTGTCGCCGCATCGTCGAAGGCCTTTTCAAATTCGGGCCCGGCGACCGCGTCCCGCACGGCCGGGTATAGCTTGCTGACCGCGCTGGTGGGCACGCCTGCCGGTGCAAACAACACCATCAGGATGGAAGCCGTCAGTTTGGGATAGCCCAGTTCCGGCATGGTTGGAACATCGGGCAGATTGTTCATCCGCTTGTCTCCGGCCACAGCGATGATGCGCACCTTGCCCGCTTTCGCTTGCTGTATGGCGGAACTGGGATTGCTGAAGCTGGCCTGCACTTCATCGGCCATCAGCGCGGTGATCGACTGCGATGACCCCTTGTATTCAATCTTGGCGATCGAAATGCCGGCCAGTTGCTTGAAGGCTTCCATGAGCAGCGTGGTGGTGCCTTGCGCCGTGCTGTAGTTCAGTTTGCCCGCGTTGGCTTTGGCATAGGCCACGAATTCGGCCACGTTTCTAACCGGCAAAGCGCTGCTGATGACAAAGGCCAGTGGCCGGCCGGCGTAGACCGGGCCGACCGCCGTCAAGGCCTTGAGAACGTCGAATGGAGGGTCCTTGTACAGCGCGCGGCTGATGAACGAGGGCGCATTGATCAGCAGCGTGTATCCGTCGGGTGTCGCGTTGACAACATAGAGCGAGCCCACCATGGTGTTGCCACCGGCGCGGTTTTCCACCAGCACCGTGCTCTTGAAGCGCTCCTCCAGCTTTCTGGCGATGATGCGCGCCGAAATATCAATCGATCCGCCGGGGGTTGAAGGCACGATCACGCGGATGGGCTTGGCCGGATAATCCTGGGCACTGACGCCAGCCACCCTCATCGCGAACAGCAGTACTGCAATGGCGTGCAAGGCCGACAAATATTTCATGGCAATACCTGTTTGAATTGTTCTTAAGCGGTCGGACAAATGTAGCGCGCATCGTGTTGCGAATCGTGTCGCCAATCGTGTAGCCGATCATTGCTACATTCAGGAGCGGCCAATATACTGGCGTGTCGAATCCGGCGCAAGAATCGAGGAGTTTTTCCATGCCTGTCATTACCGAGTCGGCCAAGCTGCCATTCGAAGAAAAGCCGACGCAGCGCGCGGGCAGAATTCAATGGAAAGAGCTGGCCAAGGGTGTTGCCGGCGCCGCCGACAATTTTGAATTCAACATTTATCGGTTCTTTCCCGGGTACACCACGCCGCGGCATCGGCACAATTGGGAACAGATGCGTTTTGGCCTGAACAGCGAGCTCACCTATGAGCCGGGCAAGGTGATTTCCAACGGCTCGCTGGTCTACTTCCCGGAAGGCGCTTACTACGGTCCCCAGGAAAGTCCGGTCATATCAGACATTCTGCTGCTGCAGTATGGCGGCGCGTCGGGTCAGGGCTATATGAGTCAGGAACAGTTTTTTGCTTCCCGTGAAGCGCTCATGAAGACCGGGGAGTTCAATGGCGGCATTTATACCTGCTACGACGAAGTCGGCAAGAAACACAATCAGGACGGCGCTGAAGCCATCTGGGAGCATGTCTTCAAGAAGAAAATTCACTACGTCAAACCCCGGATTCCGGAATCCGTGAAATTCCAAGTGGATGCCTTCAACTGGGTTCCTTCAGGGATCGACGGCGTGGAAGAGAAACTGCTTGCGGTACTCACCGAGCGCCGGGTGACGGCGGCCATGGTTCGCGCGACGCGCCGCACGCAATTGAAGGTTGCGGCTGATCAACGCCAGCTCTTTTTCACCTTCAAGGGAGAATTCGGCGTGGCCGGAAAAACCTGCGGCCCGCAGACGTCGATTTACAGCGACCGCGGCGAGTCCCTGGAATTGACGCTGGAACCGGGGTGGGAATCGCTGATGATTACTCTGCCGCAACTGCCGAATTAGTCGATTCGATTGTCAATCAGGCCCAGGCTGCATGGGAGAGTCATGATGAACGCGACGGTCTCTGCAGCGAATAGCGCAACACGCCAACTGGCCGATTTTGTTGCCCTCACGCCCACCGGCAGTGTGCCGGACAAAGTGCTGGAAGCCGCACGTGACGCCCTCATCGATACGCTCGGTTGCGGCCTTGCCGGCATCGACGATGAACCCTGTCGCATCGCGCGCCTGTGGATCAGCGAGCAGGGGGGCACTGCACAGGCGCAGGTATGGGGAAGCGCGCTGCGAACGACGGCGGCCGATGCAGCCTTCGCCAACGCCATCGCCGCGCATGCACTGGACTTTGACGACTCCTCGCTCAATCTGCGCGGCCATCCCAGCGCGCTGATGATGTCCACGGCCATCGCCGTCGGCGAAGCCACGCATGCGAACGGGCGCGACGTGCTGGCGGCCTACGCCTGCGGGCTGGATGTCGCCGCGAAGATCGCGCCGGCGCTGGGCCCGGATCATTATTTTCGCGGCTGGCACACCACGGCCACCGCCGGCATCTTTGCCGCTGTGGCCATTGCGGCACGCCTGTGGAAGCTCTCCTCGGATGCCACCTGCCATGCCTTCGGGCTGGCCGCCTCGCAGTCGGCCGGACTGACGCGCAACTTCGGCAGCATGACCAAGTCGCATCACGTCGGGCACGCCGCCAAATGCGGCATCACCGCCGCCTGGCTGGCCGGCAAGGGCTTTACCGCGGATATGGACATCTTCGATGGCAAGGGCGGCTTCATCGAGGCGTATCGTGGCGAGCGCAACACGCCGCTCGCCGACGGCGTGCTGAAACTCGGCGCCCCCTGGGAACTGGAGAGCCCGGGAATTTATCGCAAGCGCTGGCCGTGCTGCTATGCCGCGCATCGGCCGGTGGCCGGCCTGCTGGAACTGCTGGAAGAAAACAACATCGCGACAGCCGACATCCGCCACATCCGTGTGGGCTACCTTCCGGGTGTGCAGCACCCCATGATCCATCACAACCCGGTCACCGGACTGGAGGCCAAGTTCAGTACCGAATACTGCATGGCCGCCGCCGCGCATGACCGCGCCCTCTCCATCGAATCATTCGACGATGCCAATGTCGCGCGACCCGCGGTGCGCGCGCTGATGGCGAGGGTGACCAGCTACGAGATACCCGACAAACAGGTCTACAACGGCCTCACCGGTTACAACGACATCGCCGTCGAGACCGGCAGCGGCAACTTCACCAAGCACATCGATCGCACGCCGGGTTCGCCGGACTGGCCCGTTGCCGGCCGCGACCTCGAAGAAAAATTCCGCTCCTGCGTGCGCAAGGTGTTGTCCGATGCAGCGGCCAGTCAGGTGCTCGACCTGGCCAGCAAAGTGGTTGCCCTGCCCGACCTATCGGCGCTGGGCGCAGCGTTGCGTCGGGCCGGTCCCTAAAGGGCTCATGCGCCCGATAATTCACCTGACGACCCGTCAGGCGGTATCTGGTCACCGTAATAGACAGGCTGGCATTCGGCGCCATCTCCGAGGCTCAGCCATGCCGCATAGGCTGCGCCGAAGCCATCGTCACAATCGGCGTGGTAGAGAATCAGGGAATCTGAAGTCGTGGTCATGGAAGCTCGTTAGCGATCTGGCAGTGGCGCATCGGCCCTCGTTCGAAAGAAACTGAGCGCATCTACAACGATTTCGTCAAGAACAAGGCAGAGTTGGACGAGCGCCGGAATTCGCTGAAGGTGGCCCTTCACGAAGGCGAACGCATGAACAAAGCCCTGAAGGCGGGCCGAGTGCCTTCCATGGTCATTGGTGTGCTGCAGGCCATCGAGCAGGCGGGGTTGGGCGAGCACTTCAACGTGGTCGCCACCCATGCTCTATAACCCCGGCCGACGTGGACGACCCGTCGCGGCGATCTCGCAGCGACACACGCACTTTGCCTCTTTCTTGACCGATGACATCGGTCCCCCTGCGCGTCCCGCGCAGATCTCCTGCAGCGCCAC
The DNA here is from genome assembly GCA_947479645.1 of Betaproteobacteria bacterium. GTDB lineage: Bacteria > Pseudomonadota > Gammaproteobacteria > Burkholderiales > SG8-39 > CAIYPG01. The sequence continues at coordinate 54,728 of CANKAJ010000012.1, forward strand.
TGTCCGAATTATGGACCCCCGGGGGAACACACGCCGTTACACAAATCGTACGCATTCGCTATGCAAGTCCAGCACTGCTTATACAGGCCGGCTTAGGTTCATCAATAACATTTGGCCTGTTGTTTAGCGCCTCGGTTTGAGGGGGGGGCAAAAACCTCAAAAAGTTGGGGGTAAATTGGGGGTTGGTGGGTCATATGACCCACTTTTGGGGGTTGGGTGGGTCATATGACCCAATAGTTGGGGGTGGTGTTAATTCTAAAAAAAATAATAACGTATGTAATCAATGGCCGGCCGGATTTAAGGAGGGTGGCCCGGATTTTGCAGTATGGATCCACAGGAAATCATTTTGATTAGCCGTGCACCAAAGCAAAGCCCTGGGAGCCCAGAACGCTCTTGCGCAAGTAGACCTTGGTGCTACTAAAGAATAATAACGACAACTAGGAGCACTCTAATGGGTACTGCACTGAACAACACCGCAATCGACCGTGAAGACGCATTGGTCACGATTAACGTTCTTGCCAACGACACCGTCGGCAGCACATTGTTTTCTCTGGGCACCTTGGGTGCGCCAGCCGTCATCAGCATCACCACCGCCAGCGGCGCGTTGGTCAAAATCGTCGGCAGCAACCTCTCTTACGACCCGAGTGCCTCGGCGGTGCTCAACCGCCTGAGCGCGGGCGAGACCGCGCTGGACACCTTCACCTATATTGCGCGCTTTGCCGACGGCACCTTCGGCATGGCGAGCGTGACGGTGACGGTACAGGGCGTCAACGATGGCCCGGCATTCATCAGCGCGGCGGCCACCGCCCAGGTGACCGAAATCGCAGGGCAGACCGCGGGCCTGGGGCAATTGACAGCCACCGGGACGCTGGCCTTCTCCGACCCTGACTGGCACGACACGCATACCGTGTCAGCGGCTTTGCAGACGGTGACCCCGCCGACCGGACTGATCCTGTCGGCTACGACACTCGCGGCCCTGGGCACGGCGCTCAACACCAGTCTCGTGCAAGACGCCCGCAATGGCGTGGCGGGCAGCCTCGCCTGGAACTTCAATCTGGCCGACCAGCTGGCCGATGTGCTGGGTGCAGGGCAGGTGCTCACGCTGGCGTATCAGGTGAAGGTCACCGACAGCGCGGCTGCGGTGGTGACGCAGACCGTCACGGTCCGCATCGTCGGCACCAACGACGCCGCGGTGATCACGGGCACGAGCACCGCCAGCCTGACCGAGGCGAACGCCGCCCTGAGCGCGACCGGCAAACTTGCTGCCACGGACGTGGACAGCGCGGCGACCTTTGTGGTTCAGACCAATGTATTGGGGTCTGCCGGCTACGGCCGCTTCGGTGTCACGAGCACCGGCGCGTGGACGTACACCATGGCCACCGCGCACAACGAATTCTTGGCGGGGCAGACCTACACCGACAGCATCACCGTGGCGACGGCTGACGGCACGACGCGCGTGGTCACGGTGAGCATGCTGGGCACTAATGATGCGGCGGTCATCCTCGGTACGGTGGCGGGCACGGTGGTCGAGGCGGGTGCGGCCGGGGCGGGTACGCCCACGGTGGGTGCAACGCTGACTTCGACCGACGCTGACGGCGCAACCAACGCGTTCGCGGCCGCCGCCGGCACGGCGAGCTACGGCAACTGGACGATAAGTGCTGGTGGCATATGGTCCTACACGCTGAACAACGCGCTTGCTGCGGTGCAGGGACTGCGCAGCACCCTCACCACGCTGACCGACAGCTTCACGGTGGCCGCAGCGGATGGCACGACCAAGCTCATCACCATGACCATCCAGGGCGCCAACGACGGGCCGGTGGCCGTGGCCGACGTGGGGGCGGTAAGCGAGGGGGCAACGCTCAAGTTGCTGGCGGGAGCGGGCGTGCTTGCCAACGACACGGATCTGGACAGCGGCGACACCAAGACCGTGTCGGCCATCGCGGGCGGTACGGTCGGCACGATCAGGACCGGCACCTATGGCACGTTGTCGCTGGGTGCAGATGGCGGCTACACATACGTTGCGAGCAACGCCGAGCGCCTGGCGGCGGGGCAGGTTGTGACCGACAGCTTTAGCTACACCATGCGCGACGCGGCCGGGGCCATCTCCACGGCGACGCTTACCATCACCGTGACGGGCACCAACGACGTTGTGGTGGGCTTGCCGGGGCTGCAAACCGGCGCGCTGATCGAGGGCAGCCCCGCCGCGCACACCGCCAGTGGCGTGATCACTTTCACTGACGCGGACTTCTCTGACACACACACGATCAGCTTCGGGCAGAGCGCGGGCGCGACGCACCTGGGCACGCTCGCGATGGGCGTGTTCACCGACACGGCCAACGGCGTGGGCGGCTCGCAGGCGTGGGCCTACACGCTGAATGATGCCGCCGCCGACTATCTGGCCGTCGGTCAGAAGGCGATCGAGGTGTACACGGTCACCGTCGACGACGGCCACGGCGCCATCGTGACCCGGGATGTGACCATCACCATCACCGGCACCAACGACGCCCCGGTCATCACCAGCGGGGTGCAAGCGGGGGGCGTGACCGAGGACAGCCTTGTTGCGCACGTGGCGCGCGGCGCGGTGACCTTCAGCGACGTGGACATCACTGACACGCACGTGGGGTACTACGTGAAGACGGGGGGCGCCACGAGCCTGGGTACCTTTGTGACGGCGGGCGCACTGACTGACACGGCCAATGGCCTGGGCGGTGCCCAGGGCTGGAGCTACACGCTCGATGATGCAGCGGCAAACTCGCTCGGCGGCGGACAGACCGCGATCGAGGTGTACACCGTGTTCGTCACCGACAGTTCGGGCGTTGTGAGGTCGCAGGACGTGACCATCACGATCACCGGCACCAACGACGCGGCCGTGATCACCGGCACCAGCACGGCGAGCCTGACCGAGACCAACGCTGTGCTCAGCGCCAGCGGTGCGCTCAGCGCGACCGATGTGGACAGTTCCGCAGCGTTTGTGGTGCAAAGCAATGTTGCCGGCAACCACGGCTACGGGGTGTTCTCGATCAATGCAGCCGGGGCCTGGGCGTATGCGACCAACACCGCACACAACGAGTTCGCTGCCGGGCAGAGCTACACCGACAGCGTCACTGTGGCCACAGCGGACGGTACGCAGCAGGTCATCACCGTGACGATCGCTGGTACCGACGACGCAGCCGTGAT
>CANKAJ010000013.1 GCA_947479645.1 Betaproteobacteria bacterium
AACGGAGAAGTGCACGTGAAAAAATCCGTTTGGATCGCGGCCAGGCTAGGCGCGCGAAGAGACAGGGTTGGGCACCCGGCGATGAGCGCAACAACGCATGGGCGTGATCCAAACGGATTTATGCAAGCAATTTCAGACTCAGGACACTAAATAGTGACGACCTCCCGGAAGGCAGCAGGCCAATGGCGGCGGGCAGCGACTGTCGAGTGGCTTGTGCTGACCCTGCTGCTTGTGATGCTGGCAGGCACCCTGGGCGAAATGCGCGGAATGGGTCGTGCAGACCTGACGCTCTATGATGCGGCTTCGCTGCGACTCGGGCGACCCGCGCCCGAGGACATCATCGTTGTGGCGATTGATGAAGAGAGTCTGAGGGCGATCGGGCGCTGGCCGTGGCGGCGCGCCGTGCATGCGACGCTGCTTGACAGGATCGCCGCCGGCAAGCCACGGGGAATTGGTGTTGACATCATTCTGTCGGAGCCCGATGCCCGCGATCCCGCGGGCGATCAGGCACTGGCGCGCTCGCTCGCTTCCCATCCTCGCATCGTGCTGCCTGTGCTGATGGAAGTGCGTCCGGGCATGGCGCCGCAACCCTCCCTGCCGGCGCCGGTTTTTGTTTCCGCCGGTGTGCGGTTGGGACATGCCAATGTGGAAACCGATCCGGATGGCATCGTCCGGAGCCTGTTTCTCGAAGAGGGGACCGTCAGTCAGCACTGGCCGGCGTTTTCCGTGGCACTGGTGCGCGAAGAACTCGCAACAACAGGGCTGCCCGGCGTGCGCAATCCGGCCGGCACGCCCGATCCGAGTGCATGGGGACGCGATCACTGGATGCACATTGCGTTCTCCGGTGGGCCCGGACATGTTCGGCAGGTGCCTTACGTCAAGGTGCTTACGGGTGAAATTCCGGCGTCGCAATTCGCCGGAAAGTATGTGCTTGTCGGCGCAACTGCAACGGGCCTGGGCGATGCCTATCCAACACCCGTCACCGGTCTGGGTCGGCTGATGCCGGGCATCGAGGTGCACGCGCATGCGCTGGACAGTTTGCTGCGCGGGCGCGGCATCGAGCCGGCGTCGCCGCTGGCGAGTGCGGTGTTGTCGATCGTGCCCGTGCTTGCAGTCATGCTGGCATTCCTGTTGTTGTCGCCGCGGGTGGCCCTTGGATTCAATCTCGCCATGATCGTAATGGTGCTGGCGACTTCCATGGGCCTGCTGGCCTGGGCACGGCTGTGGTTCGCGCCTTCGGCGGCCTTGCTTTCGCTGGTCCTGGCCTATCCGCTGTGGAGTTGGCGCAAGCTCGAGGCAACGCTGCGGTTTCTGGGGGAGGAGTTCGATCGATTGCAGGGTGAGCCGACGATTGTTCCGGAATCACTCCAGCTTCGCGACAATGCCCGGCGCAACAAGGACGCTGATACGCTGGAGCGCCGGATTGAGTCATTGCGCACTGCCGCCGACAGCTTGCGCCACACCCGGCGCTTCATCGCCGACAGTCTGGAGCATTTGCCGGTTGCCGTGTTGATAACTGGAATTGACGAACGGATCATCATTGCCAATCGTCATGCAGCGCGCTGCTTCGGCGCATCGCGTCCTGAAGAATTATCCGGACAATCAGCGCCAGAGATCATCGCCCAATTGGCGAAGGATGGACGTGACGTATGGGGAGAGGCGCGCACTGCGCTTTCTCGCGGTGAGAGCATCGAGATGGAGGTCAGTACTGTCGCAGGGATGAGTTACCTGCTGCGCCTTGGGTTGTGCGTTGATGCGAGGGGTGACAGTGTTGGCTATCTTGCAACACTGGCCGATATCACGCCGATACGCGAGGCGGAGCGCAAGCGGGAAGAAACGCTGGCGTTTCTCAGCCATGATCTGCGCTCGCCGCAAGCCTCCATACTCGCTGCGATTGATTTGCATAAACTCAAGCCGGAGGCATTTCCGCCCGAATCGATATTGCCGCGGATCGCCGCGCATGCGCACCGCACGGTCGAACTGGCCGAGCAATTCGTGCAACTCATGCGGGCTGAATCCGGCCAGTTGCGGCATGCCGAATGTGATCTGGTCGAAGCCGGGCGTCAGGCGGTGGAAGAAGTGCGGCCACAGGCCGCGTCAAAAAGTATCGTATTGACACTTGCTGCATCCGAGCCGATTGCAGTCCGGGTTGACCGTGCCCTGCTGGTGCGTGCCTTTGTCAATTTGCTGAACAACGCGGTGAAGTACAGTCCGGAAAAAACCGAGGTGACGCTGGCCATTTCGATCAACGCCAATACCGTGCGTTGCGTCGTGCGCGACCAGGGTTACGGCATATCGGAGGCGGACATGAGCCGACTGTTCGAGCGGTTTGCACGCTTCTCAACGCCGGGTCAGCCACAGGCCAAGGGCATTGGTTTGGGCCTTGCATTTGTCAAAACGGTCATCGAGCGCCATGGCGGGCATCTGGAGGTGTCCAGTACCGTCGGAAAGGGCTCAGAGTTCGCCTTTGTGCTGGAACGAGTGTGAGATAATCACGTTCACGTTTCGGGGCGGGCGATGGCAAAAATCCTGGTAGTTGAAGACGATGACCTGATGCGTGAACTGATCGGATTTCATCTTGGCAATGCCGGCCATAGCGTGGTCGCTTGTCCGGATGGCGCCGAAGCCATCCGCTCGGTGCTGGCGGAGAAGCCGGATCTGGTGTTCCTTGATCTGGGCATGCCTTTTATCGATGGTTTCGAATTGCTCGCGGCATTCAAGGGGGACCCGCTCACCCAGGCGATTCCGGTGATCGTGTTGTCCTCTCGAACCGATCTGGGCAGCCTGGAGCGCATCATTGCACTGGGGGCATCCGATTACCTCAACAAACCCATCCGCGCCGAGCAGTTGCTCTCCTCGCTGGAGCGGGTTCTGAAGGCGGGGCCGAGAGAACCTGGCGCCTAAAGCACGTCCCCTTTGATGTTGGCGAGTTTCACCACGTTCTCCCATTTGTCGTATTCGGCGCTCATCATTCGGCGCAATTCGTCGGCACTTTGCGGGGGCGCGCCTTCGATGAAATCGGCAGAGAAGCGTTGTCTGAGGTCTGGCGAATTCACTACCTGGCCGATTTCCCGGTTCAGCAGCGCAACGATGCCGGCGGGTGTTTTGATTGGCGCATACACAGCATAGGTGTTGCTCAGTTCAAAGCCGGGAAGCCCGGATTCGGCCACGGTGGGCGTGTCGGGAAACTGCTCCAGCCGTTTCGGACTCAGCGCGCCAATCAGCCGGGCCTGTCCGGACTTCACCAGGTGCATGGTCGACAATCCGCCGAAGATCATCTGGATGCGTCCCGCGGCAAAATCGGTCATTGCCGGGCCGTTGCCCTTGTAGGGGACATGGGTGATGTCGATGCCGGCTGAGTGCTTGATCAACTCCATGCCCAGGTGCGCGGCACCGCCTGTTCCTGATGATGCAAAATTGAGCTTGCCCGGATTAGCCTTGGCATAGGCAAGCAGTTCGCGCACGTTGTTCACCGGGACTGACGAGTGAACGAAGAACATGTAGTACTGGATGGTCGTGCGCTGTACCGGTGTGAGCACCAGACGCACGTCAAACGGCAATTTCTTCAGCACGCCATTGATAATCAGGCTGTCGCCTGTCCCCAGCACGGTGTAACCATCGGCAGTTGAGGAGGCGACGATTTGCGTGCCGATGACTCCGGTGCCGCCGGCCTGCACGTCAATGATGACCGGCTTTCCCAGGCGCTGGCCCACGCGTTCCATGACCGTGCGCGTGACAATTTCCAGGCCGCCCCCGGCAGCTGAAGTGACCACGACGCGGATTGGCTTGGTCGGGTAGCCGGCCGGGACCGGTGGCGTCGGCTGGCCCTGAGCGGTACCGAAGCAGGCGAGAAAAATCAGGGCAGCTTTGGATATGATGGTGTTCATGCGCTGGTGCTTCTGAAAAACTGTCAAGCGTCCATTGTATCGTTGCTGGCGGCCCGTCAATGGTGTATGGCTTCACTGGCAGTTTTGCCGAATGCAGCGTCATTTCGTGGGGGCGATACGCAGGCGGGATCGGAGTTGTTCAATTGAGAGGATGGCTGGCAGCGGGACAGTGGCAATATTGTCACAAATATAATTGTGCTCAATATTAAAAAAATATTCAATATTGAAGAATTAAAAGGATCATATTAGTATCAATATATTTGAAGAATGTATCGTCATTGCATACTTTTTCCGAATCGCGATTGATGGCGAGGCCGAACATGTGTGCATGACCTGTCGCGGGCGTGCAATGTTATCGTGAGGTGGTGATTGCCCGGGCGTTGAGCGGCGGCTAAGGCGGGTACAGCGGCATCGCGGAGTTTGTGTTATTGGTAGCGGCCTACAATCGGAATGCGAGGAGGCACCACGATGAACGAGCAGGTGATTCTGGACGTTTTCACGGATTACGTTTGACCCTGGTGTTATCTCAGTACCGTGCGTATTGAAAAGCTGCAGCGCAATTACGACATCGCCGTCCGATATCAGTTTTTTCCGTTGCATCCGGAGACGCCGGCAGAAGGCGTGTCACTGGAAGTCCTGTTCGCCGCCCGCGGGGATGCCGAGTCGCGCAAGGCCAGGCAGGTCCGCATGAAGGGACTGATGGACGGGGAAGGCCTTCCCTATGGCGAGCGAACGCACAGCTACAACAGCCGGCTTGCCCAGGAACTGGGCAAATGGGCGGAAACCCAGCCTGGCGGCAGCGCCATTCATGACGCCATCTACAAGGCCTACTTCGTCGAGGGGCGCAATATCGGCGATTCCGAAGTGTTGCTGGATCTTGCCCGCGCGACCGGTCTTGATGCCGACGCGGCGCGCGTGGTCCTGACTGAGCGCAGTTTCCGGGAGGCCATTGATCGGGATTGGGAAATGTCGCGGCGATTGGGTGTGAGCGGTGTTCCCACGTTTGCTGCGGGAGGGCAGGGTGTCGTGGGGGCGCAGCCGTATGAACTGCTGCAGCAGCTTGTGCAGGCCGCAGGCGCGAAACCCCGGCATACGGATGACTGAGGGATGACTGAGGGATGGCTGAGGGAAGAATGGGGCCCAAAGGGACGGGGTCCAGCGCCCAGAGCGTGATGGTGCACGCAGGCAGCGCGGTTTCTTTTGTTATGATCCGCGCTTCAATTCTTGACGCTTTTTTTGAGGAGGAATCGTGAAATACGAAGGCATGATCGCGGAAACCGTATCAATCCCCGGCAACAAGGGTGAACTCATCTCCGCCTATGTGGCACGTCCGCTCGGCCCCGGTCCTTTTCCGGGAATTGTGCTTATCCATCACGCCCCCGGCTGGGACGAGTGGTATCGCGAGGCGACCCGGAAATTTGCGCACCACGGTTATGCCACGGTCAGCCACAACCTCTATCACCGCGCCGGCGAAGGCAGTTATGACGATGTGGCGGCCAAGGTTCGTGCCAGTGGCGGTGTTCCCGATGCGCAGGTCATCGGTGATACCGAGGGTGCCGTTGCCTGGTTGCGGGCACAGTCGTATCACAATGGCAAGGTCGGTGTTCTGGGCACCTGTTCCGGCGGCCGCCATGCCTTCCTGTTTGCCTGCCATACCAAAAGCATCGATGCCATCGCCGAGTTGTGGGGAGGGCGCGTGGTCATGAGCAAGGAAGAGTTGACCGCCAATCAGCCGACTGCGCCGATCGAATTTACCAACAGTCTTTCCTGCCCGATCCTGGGACTGTTCGGAAAGGATGACAAGAATCCCACGCCGGAACAGGTCGCGTTGCATGAAGCCGAGCTGAAGAAGTGCGGCAAGCAATACGAGTTTCACATGTACGATGGCGCCGGCCATGGCTTTTTCTACTACGACCGTCCCATGTACCGGCTGGAGCAGGCGCTGGATGGCTGGAAGAAGGTCTTTGCGTTCTTCAGCAAGCATCTGGCAGCTTAGGTCTGACGAATGTGCACTTCGATCGTCGAGATTACCAGGGCAGAGGGGGCGGGCAAGGGGGACGGCGGATGGTTCGACCTGACCACCGCGGTGGTTTCGTATGACCACCCGCATCATGCCTGGTATGAGGAGGCGATCACCATCGACTTCGTCAATTCCAACCTGGGTCCGGAGGCGCGCGTTGCCGTTGAAATTTCGCTGCAATCCGCCAAGGATTTTGCGGCAGCGCTGACCAGGGCCATTGCGGCGGCCGAGTTGCAGGAATCGGGCAATGGACAGGGCTCCGTCTGTAGCTGAGTACGCCGATAAGCTGTTCCGTTTCGTGTTTGCCGTGTCGTTGGTCGTATTTGCTTTCCGAAAGGGAGTTACTGAATGACAAAGCCAGCGACGCAGGCCGCAAGCAGTACTGAAGCCGCAGTTGAGACCCCGGAAAACGAGGTGCTGCGACTGTTGCGGTTGCGTGGAACCGTTCGCAATTTCAAGTCCGATCCCGTGCCAGAGCATTTGATCGAGGCCGTCATCGCGGCGGGACAGCGCGCTCCGACCTCGTCCAATATGCAGGCCTACAGCATCGTCGTGGTGCGTGACCAGCAGACCAAGACTGTTCTGACTGTGATCGCCGGCGGTCATCAGGCACATGTCGCGGACTGTCCGGTATTCTTTGCCTTGTGTGCGGACCTGACCCGGACAGACTACGCCTGCAGCATGCATGGCAAGCAGGCATGGACCGAACCGCTGTCGAAGAGCTGTCTGTCGTGACGCGCACGCGCCTGCGCGAAGAGTTGAATACGCTGGGTTTCAAGCTGGAATAAGCGGGTTGCCCTGCCTGTTGGTTTGCAGGGCAGCCTGTTGGTAAGAGGATGGTGGCTGTCACAGTAGTGCCTTATTTCCCTGATTGGATGAATATGGCCTGGACTGATAACACAGACGCGGTTCGTTCGACACGCTTCGCCCCGACCGGGGCTCATTCATCGGATGCCCTGGATTTTGCGGCGCCTTTGCTCAGAATCCAGGATACGCCGCCCGCACCGCTTGCAGGCTGGTTCCTGCGGGTATTGATTGCCTTCTTTGTCTGCGTTGTCCTGTGGGCGGCGTTCGGGCGGCTGGATATCGTCGCCGTGGCTGATGGCAAACTGGTTCCGGAGGGCTATCTCAAGATCGTACAGCCGGCGGAACAAGGCATCGTCAAGGATATCCTGGTCAAGGAAGGTCAGCGGGTCAGTGCGGGTGAGGTGCTGATTCGCATGGATTCGGTGCTCACCAATGCCGACGTCAGCACCTTGCTGAGTGACTACCATCACAAGCGACTGGCCCTGCATCGCATTGATGCCGAACTGGCTGCCACGCCTTTTGTTGGTGAAAAAGGTGCGCCCTCCAGCATCCATGCGGCAGTGCAGGCGCAATATGCCGCCAATGTGCATGCCTATCAGAATGCGCTTGCCCAGGAGCAGGCGCTGCGGGAAAAAGCCAGTCACGACCTGGCTGCGGCCCGTGAGACCAAGGCCAAGCTGGAACAGACGTTGCCTCATTATGTTGCGCAGGAAGCGGCCTACACCAAGCTGTCCAGGGACGGATTTGCGGGCCAATTGATGATGACGGACAAGCAGCGCGAGCGCATTGAAAAAGAGCAGGACTTGCGCATACAGGAGTACGTCATCCGCAGCAATCTATCGCTGTTGGCGCAGTCGGAGCGGAAAATCGCGCAAATCACCGCGGATTACCGCCGGCAGCTCCGGACCGAGCGTGTCGACGTCGCAACGCAATTCGGGAAAATCAGCCAGGAGCTTGCCAAGCACGAACACCGGCAGGGGCTGCTTGAACTGCGGGCGCCGCAGGATGGGATAGTCAAGGAACTGGCAACGCATACCGCCGGCACCGTGGCGGCGCCGGGAACGATCCTGATGACCCTGGTACCAGATAACGAGAATGTCTTTGCCGAAGTGTGGCTCGGAAATCAGGATGTCGGATTCGTACGGTCGGGCCAGGACGTCAAGATCAAGCTGACTGCATTTCCTTTTCAGAAGTACGGGATGATCCAGGGCAAGGTGATTCAGGTGAGTGCCGATGCCACTGAGTCGCCTGCGCCCGGCATGCGCACCGATGCGGCGAGCGGGCGGGACAGACCTCAGGGTGTGCTGGCGTTCAGAACGCTGGTGCAATTGGATCGTCAGTTGCTGGTTGCCAATGATGCGCGCCATGCGCTGGCGGCCGGCATGCAGGTGTCCGCGGAAATCAATCTGGGGACGCGCTCCATCCTCGAATATCTGCTGTCACCGGTTCAGAAGGCCTTTCACGAGGCGGGCCGGGAGCGCTGATCAGCGGTGCCTGGGGGCAGACACTGCTGCTCGCCCTGCGGAAACCGAAAAATTAACGGGCTACACCCGCAAAGGGTACTGATGGTTTTACAATTGCCCCTGTTACCGATCGCGAATTTGATCGTGCGGATTTTGGCCGCGCGCAAGTAGTCCTCGCTGAAATTGACTGATTACCCAAGGAGTTAATCATGAAGCTGTGTTCCCCTGAAGGCCGTTCGCTGCCGCTTAGCCTGGGTGCCGTTGCCCGGCCGCGCTCGCTTGAGGGCCTGCGCATCGGTCTGCTGGACAATACCAAAGCGCCTGTCGACCTGATGTTTGTGCACCTTGCCGCACGCCTGCGCGAGATGCTGCCCGGCGTGGAGATTTATTCCGCCTCCAAGCAGATGGCGTCATTGCCTGCCACTGCCGAAACGATGCAGGGGCTGCGCAACAATTGCGATGTGGTGATCAACGCCCTCGGTGACTGAGGCTCCTGCACGTCGTGGAGTGTCCACGACTCAATCGAAGCCGAGAAACTCGGATTGCCGACGGTGCTGCTGATCAGCACGTCCTTTGTTGGATTGGCCCGTAACCAGGCCAAGACCTTCGGCATGCCCTCCATGCCCACGGTCGTGCTGCCGCATCCGTTAGGGGGCACGGCACTGGAGTCGGTGCTGGCGAAGCTGGATGCAGCGATGCCTGAGATCATTGCAAAACTCACCACGCCCATTCCGGCGCAGGCCGCGGCGGCAGCAGGCAGTACCGCCAGCACCTGGGTGGATATTGATACCACGGATGAGTGGTACGGTCTGCAGCGTGATTTGCTGAACCGCGGCTGGGGTGATGGCTTGCCGCTGGTGCCGCCTACCGAAGCGCGCGTGGCCGCCATGGTCGCGGGGGCGCGGCTGCCCAAGGAGCATATCGTCGGCGTGGTCGCGCCCAGCATGGGGGTGGCCACGGTTGAACTGATCGCAGCCAATGCCGTCATGGCGGGTTGCAAACCGGAACATATGCCGGTGCTGGTGGCCGCGGTGCAGGCGCTGGTCGAGCCGCAGTTCAATCTGTATGGCTGCCAGGCCACCACGCACTGTGTCGCACCGCTGCTGATTGTCAGCGGGCCGCTGGCGGACAAACTCAACATCCATGGCGGCAGCGGCATGTTCGGGCCGGGGCCATGGGCCAATGGTGTGATCGGGCGTGCCGTGCGCCTGATCCTGCTGAACATCGGCGGGGCCAAGCCTGGTGAAATCGACAAGGCCACCATGGGGCATCCGGGCAAGTTCACCTACTGTATCGCCGAAAACGAAGCGGCCAGCCCGTGGCCATCGTTGCGTATCGAGCGCGGCTTCGGCGCTGACGTGAGCACGGTGACGGTGGTGGGTGGCGAAGCGCCGCACAACATCAATGACCACGAAAGCATCACGGCCGGCGGACTGCTGACCACTGTGTGCGGTTCCATGGCCGAGGCTGGTCAGAACACCGTGTATTACAACGGCGAACCCCTGCTGATCCTGGGCCCCGAGCATGCGGCCACCATCGCCGCCGAGGGGCTCAGCAAGGATGACGTCAAACGGCATATCTATGACAATGCCCGTATTCCGATGACGCGCTTCTCGCATGAGATCGTCGAGCGGCGTTTCTGGCGCCGCTTGCCGATCCGTTATCGAAATACACCACCGGATGTCATGGTGACGATTGCGCAGCGTCCGGAAGATGTCATGGTGATGGTGGGTGGCGGCGCCGGCAAGCACTCCATGTGGGTGCCGACCTTTGGCGCCACGCGTTCGGTGACTCGGGCCATACTCAAGGCGGATGGTTCGCCCTGGCTGCCATCGGACTTTTAGGGGGACGCAAAACAAGGTGGGCGGGCCGCAGTTCACCTCGTCGCTCGCCTCGTATTGCCCTTTATATGACAATATTTAATTGCTTGTGGCCCTACAAAATTATTATGAATTGTGAATCTGATTACATTATTGTCGCCACATGATCGTCGCAACGGCAGGCCACATTGATCATGGCAAGACTTCGCTGGTTCGCGCGCTGACTGGCGTTGACACTGACCGGTTGCCAGAAGAGAAGAATCGCGGCATTTCCATCGATATCGGGTTTGCCTATCTGCCGATCGATGGTGGCGGGCTGATCGGCTTTGTCGACGTGCCGGGGCACGAGCGCTTTGTGCGCAACATGATTGCCGGCGTCTCCGGCATCGACTTTGCGCTGGTGGTTGTTGCTGCCGACGACGGCGTCATGCCGCAGACGGTCGAGCACGTGCAGATTCTTGATCTGCTCGGCATCAGTTCGGCGCTGATTGTCGTTACCAAGATCGATCGTGTCGATGCGGCGCGCGTGAGCGAAGTCGGCGCGCAGGTTCAGTCCCTGTTGAGCGGCACCAGTCTGGCCGGCGCCGATTGGCTGCCGGTGTCCGCGTTGAACGGAGACGGGGTAGGCGCCTTGCGCGACGCCCTGATAGTCGCAGCGCAAAAGTCGGCCTCGCGTCACCGCGAGGGGCGGAATTTCCGACTCTCCATTGATCGCGCATTCACCATCAAGGGCAGTGGCACTGTTGTCACCGGAACGGTATTCGACGGAAAAACGGTGCCGGGTGATCACTTTGTAGTAACGCCGCGTGGCACCGAGGTGCGCATCCGGCAGATTCAGATCCGTGGTCAGGTGGCCGAACGCGTCGAGGCCGGACAGCGCTGCGCGCTCAATCTGGTGGGCGCCTCGGTTGAGGAAGTCGGGCGTGGCGAGTGGGTGCTGGCGGCAGCCATCAACCTGCCGGCGCGACGCCTTGAAGTGAGGTGCACGCTGCTGGCCGGCGCGAGTGAGCCGCTGGCGCACTGGACATCGGTCGATGTGCATATCGCCACAGCGCGTGTGCGTGCGCGAGTGGCACTGGACGCGCGCAATCCGTTGCGGCCCGGCGAGACGCGCGTCGTGCAACTGGTGCTGGACCGAGAAATTGTTGCCGTTCATGGCGATCGTTTTATTTTGCGCGAGACCTCGGGGCGTCATACGCTGGGTGGCGGCATCGTGCTGGATCCTTTTGCGCCGGCGACACGGCGCTCCACACCGGCACGCCTGGCCTATGTGGAGGCATTGCAGTTGGGCACGCCGGAAGCGGCCATGGACTGCCTGCTCGGCATGCCGGACGTCGCCGTGGATATGGCACGGTTTGATGCGACTTTCAACCTGACCCTGGCCAGTTCTTCCGCCATCTGCTCGGGGCGCAATGCCATTGTGCTCGGGCGTGACAAGCGTTATGCCTTGTCTGCATCCAGCGTCGCATCGCTTTGCGGCAGCATCCTCAAGTGCCTGTCCGAGTTCCATCGCACCACGCCGGCCGCGCCGGCAATGGATATTCCGAAGTTGCGCAAAGCCGCGGCGCCGCATCTGCCGGCGCCGGCATTTGTCGCCTTGCTGCAGCGGCTCGGTTCGGAAGGAAAGGTTGATGTACAGAATTCCACGGTACGCCTGGTGGACCGTGGTGAGGCGGCCAATTCGAAGGATGATGCCGCATGGCGGCGCATGATCGAAGTCCTGCTGGGCCATGGGTTTGCACCGCCGGCGCTGCCGGCATTGGCCGAGGAACTGGGCGAACCGGAAAAGGTCATCAAGGACTTGTTGTTTCGCAAGCGAACCACGGGCGAAGTACTGCGCATACCGGGGGATCGTCTGTACCCAAGGGCGACTATGGCGACATTGGCGGCGACGGCGGCAGCGGTGGCCAAGGCAAGCCCGCAGGGGACCTTCAGTGCGGCGGAATATCGCGATGCCACCGGCATCAATCGCACGCTGGCCATTCAGGTGCTCGAGTTTCTGGACAGCCTGGGGATTACGCGGCGCAGCGGTGATGTGCGCAAGGTATGGAAGGATCCTGCGCCGATACTGGGGGACGCCAAGCCAGCGCCCAAGCCGGCCATACTGCCGGCCGAAAATCACGCGGCCAGGCAGCCGCCTGCCGGCGCGAAAAAATCAGCGCCCTTCACGAAAAAAAATAACTGGCGCTGAGCCAACTGACTTCAGTGGTGAGGAAGTCAGTGCGATGCCATTCAGGCGCCAAGATGGGCTTGCTTCACCTGATCAAGCGGACTGGCATCATCAATGGTCGTCAGATCGCCCGGGTCGCGCGATTCGCAGACGGCCTGGATGGAACGCCGTAATACTTTTCCGGAGCGGGTCTTGGGCAGTGCCGCGATGAAGTGCACCCGCGCCGGCCTGGCAATGGCGCCGAGTTGCTGATGCACCAGTGACATGACTTCACCTTCCAGGGCCATGCGGGCGGCCATGTCAACAGCCAGGGTGGGGTCCTTGAGCACGGCAAAGCCAACGGCGACCTGTCCTTTCAGCGCGTCCTGCACGCCGACGACGGCACATTCGGCGATCGCTGCATGACTGCAGATTGACTCTTCAATCTCACGCGTGCCCAGGCGATGTCCGGCGACATTGATGACGTCGTCCATCCTTCCCAGAATGAACCAGTAACCGTCCTTATCCTTTACGCCAAAGTCAAACGTCGAGTAGGTGAGTTGTCCGGGGATGGTTTCAAAATAGGTCTGCACGAAGCGCTTGTCGTCGCCCCAGATCGTCTGCAGGCAGCCCGGTGGCAGCGGCGGCTGGATGGTGACGACGCCTTTTTCGTTGATGCCTTTTTCTACTCCGGTATTTTCATCGACCAGCCTGACGTCGTAGCCGAACACCGGCAGTCCGGCGCTGCCATAGTGGGGCGAGGCATTTCCGGGGGAGTCCGGCGTGGCCAGAATGGGCCAGCCGGTTTCGGTCTGCCAGTAGTTGTCGATGACCGGGCAGCCCAGTCCTTCGCTGATCCAGCGCGCCGTGGGTTCGTCCAGCGGTTCACCCGCCAGGAACAGTGCGCGCAGCGACGAGAGGTCGTATTTTTTCAACAACGCCTGATCGTGCCGCTTCAGCGCGCGGATGGCGGTTGGTGAAGAGAACATCACCTTGACGCGATGCTTTTCCACGAGCTGCCAGAAGATGCCTGCGTCCGGACGCAGCGGCGTGCCTTCATAGAGGATCGTGGTCATGCCGGCAATCAGCGGGCCATAGACAATATAGGAGTGCCCGACAACCCAGCCGATATCGCTCGAGCTGAAATAGGTTTTTCCCGCCTCGCCGTAAAAGATGTGCTTCATCGATGCAGCCAGCGCGACGGCATAGCCGCCGACATCGCGCTGCACGCCCTTCGGTTTGCCGGTCGTGCCGGAGGTGTACAGGATGTAGCTGATTTCGTTTGATTCCAGCCATTCCACCGGGACGTCGGCATTCAAATGCTGCTCGCGCAGGGGTGCCCAGTCCACATCGCGACCCGCCACGCGCGTCATGGGCGCCAGTCCGCGGTCGATCAGCAGCACATGCTCGGGTTTTGCCGTGGCCAACTCAATGGCTGCGTCCAGCAGCGGCTTGTATTCAAGCGCTTTGCCGGTGCGACTGCCGGCATCGGCGCTGACGATCAGTCGTGGCTGCGCATCATCGATGCGCTTGGCCAGACTCATGGACGCAAATCCGCCGAACACCACCGAGTGGATGGCGCCGATGCGCGCGCAGGCGAGCATCGCAAACACCGCTTCCGGGATCATCGGCAGGTAGATGAGCACGCGGTCACCGCGCCGCACCCCCAGCGAGCGCATGCCGGCAGCGAAGCGAACCACCTCGCGGTGCAGTTCCGCATAGGTATAGGTTCTTGTGACATCGACTTCGGTCGATTCCCAGATCAGGGCAGGCTGGTCGGCTCGATCCTTGAGATGACGGTCAACCGCGTTATGGCAGAGGTTGGTCGTGCCCCCGACGAACCAGCGCGCAAACGGCGGCGGCAGTCGCGCGCCGTCGCCATATTCAAGCACCGACGTGAATGGGTTCTTCCAGTCGATCAGCGCGGCGTGTTCGCGCCACATTTGTTCGCGTGCCGACGTATTCTGATCGACAGGTTGTTGGTTTGACATGGCGCCTCCAATCGCTTTTCTTGTCCTGTTGGATTATACGGACGGTGGCGGACTAACGAACCTGGGCTTTCCAGGGATCAACTATCGGCACATCCAGATCCTGAAAATGGCGTACGTTGCGTGTGGCGAGCGTTGCGCGCCGTGGCAGCGCAACGCCGGCGATCTGTGCATCGCGCATCTCCACAGACCGGCCTGCCGTTCACATTGCAAGTAGCCGAGGATCGGTCATCACCTTTTGAGGTCGCCCGGTCTTGATCCGGCGAAAATCCGCATGCAGTGGATTGAGCAGGTAGTTGCTCTCCGAAGGGACCACGGCGCTCGGCACGGCAAGTACCGCAGCACTTTGCTTGACAGCCCATTTTGTGCCGATCGCCTGAAGCTTTTCGCGGGCGGCGACGTCGCGCCAGCCCGCAGGCAAGTCATCAACCTTGATGCGATCGATGGTCACTGCTTTGGGAATGTGCACGTCGATCATGACGTAGCGCGCGCGTAGCGGTTCGTCCTGAACCAGCATCTCCAGCATTGCCAGAGATTGGCTGCCCGAGGTGTAAACCAGCGGAACGCCCTTACGATTCCAGCGCCCGCCATAAAGCCGCGCGCCGTCCCCCGACAATGCCGATGTCGCGAAACGTACAGTAACCATCCGCCAGACGGTCAGCATGACGGCTTGCTACGCGTAGACCCCGTGTTCGATGCGTCCCAGCGTATCGAGTACGCTCTCGGCACCGATCTCGGTATCCAGAATGCTCAATGGACTGGCGCCCGACAAGGCAGCATTGGGCGTCTTGAGCCAGTGCAGCGCGACCGCGGGATCCTCAAAAACCTCATTGGCGCGCCCCACCGCCCGCGCCAGGCGCAGCAGCTTGGCGGATTCTTCGCTGCTCAGGATGCCTTCGCGCTTGCGGCGCGCAAGCGTCCGTTCAGGAATGCCCAGCGCCCGCGCGAGTTCCGCGTGAGACACCTTGATGGCCTTCGTCAGCGCCTCGACCGCGCCAGCCGGAATGCCGCGCCGGATAACGCCGATCCAATCCTGCGTTGAATGCGGCGAGGCGCGCAGCACACCCCGCCCCCCAAGAAGAGTCTCGACTGCCCGGAATGATTCAAGCGCGGACACCGCGACACTCGCCATGACAATTCTCCATATCTGCCAACTGGCAGGTACTATAGTCAATTCTGGCGGAAACGGCAAATGGCGTTGCCAGCCACGCGTGGCATGCGCTGTCGACGTTCGGCGGCCCCTTTTTGTTTTATCAGGAACAAAAAAAGGGGGCGTGCTCGATATTTTTCGAACTACCGGCCCTGGGCCTTCCAAGGATCAACTATCGGCACATCCAGGTCCTGAAAATGGCGTACGTTGCGTGTGGCGAGCGTGGCGCGCCGTGCCAGCGCAATGCCGGCGATCTGCGTATCGCGCATGTCCACGGACCGGCCGGCTTTTTGGCGTTGTGCTGCCAATAACGCCGCCTCGGTTGCAGCGGCGCTGTCGAAATCCAGTACGCGGTTTTCCAGGTCTTCTTCCAGCAGTTGGTTAAATGCTTTATCCAGTGCTTGTTGCCGGCGGCCTTTGGGTAGCAGCGCCAGACCCAACCGAGCCTCAAACAGCGTGATACTGGTAATCCAGACTGATTCGGCCGGCTGGCGATCAAGCCACGCGACGACCGGCGCCTCAGGTGCCTGGCGCATCAGCGCCGAAAGCACATTGGTATCCAGAATGATCATTTGCCGAAATCAGCCGACCGCACCGGTTGGCCGTGCAGTTCCGGCAGGTCTGCTTCAAGTCCCACTTTTTTGAAGCGTGCCGCGATGCGCGAACCGAGATTGGGCGCGTGCTTGTTCTCCTGCTTTACCACGTCGCGCAGGATGTGCCGGACCTCCTCTTCCATGCTGCGCCCATGGCGATCGGCACGGCGTTTCAGGCGCGCTTTGACATCATCTTCCAGTTGGCGAACGATGAATTGAGCCATATAAATGCTCCAAATTGCGAAGAGATATCATGATATCTTTTTTGTTTTGCTGGTCGCAAGTGGTAGCGTGGGGGGGCTCCCGATGTCGCTGCACGCAATCAAACGGTCCAGGCTCGACTCAATTGAACCTGGCCCCTTTCTGCTGCGGCGTTTGCGAAAGGGCACTCTCGTACAGTTTCCCGGGGAAACCCTGAACAAGTCTCAAAATTGGAGAAAGCTTGGATCGTGTTTATTCTGCAGTGGGGAAAAACAAGGGGGCGTCGCCCCCTTGTTCAGTCATTTTCCGGCCTTAGCGTCCCTTGAACACGGCTGGCCGCTTTTCGACGAAGGCGCGCATGGCTTCCTTGGAGTCCTCGTAGCGGCCGAGTTCCGCGGTCATGTCCTGTTCGAAGCGGTAGCCGTCGCGCACGCTCATTTCTTCAATGGCGTTGACGCCGATCTTGGCCAGTTTGATCGCGATAGGGCTCTTGGAGGCGATTTCGCGGGCGATTTCCATGGCGGCATCCATGAGTTGTTCCGGAGCAACCACTTCTTCAACAACGCCCAGCTTTTCCAGTTCCGCGGCCTTGACGCCGCGACCGGTGAACATCATGCGCCTCACCTTGGAATGGCCGAACAGACGCATGGAACGGCGGGCACCACCGAGCAGGCCGACATTGATTTCCGGCAGGCGCAGTTCCGCGGTGGTGGATGCGATGAGTATGTCGCAGGAAGCCACCAGTCCCAGGCCGGCACCGAGCGCCGGGCCGTTGATGGCGCAGATGACTGGTTTCTTGCACTCCATGATGGAATAGGTGCACTCGCGCCAGCTGCGCCGATCGGCCCATTGGTCGCCCGGTTCTTGCACATGGCCGGTCTTGCGCTTGAGATCGGCGCCGGCGCAAAACATCTTGCCCTCACCCGTGATCACCGCAACGCGCACGTCATCGCGATCGGAGAAGCTGTCAAAGGCGCGTGTCAATTCTGCCTGCATTTGCAGGCTCATGGCGTTGACCGGGGGATTGGCCATGGTGACCACGGCGATGTAGTCCTTGATGTCGACCCTGATTTGCTGGAATTCCATTGTGATCTCCTGATTGTCATGTTTCGCCGTGTTGCGACGGATGGCGTGGATTCAAAGATGAAGCTTGCACTGTTCCGATACCGTTGCGCATGCGGCACACAACACCATTTGGCGAACGTACTTTCGTGCGTTAGCGGGAACGTGACCGTGATATTAGCTCAATGATGCGGGCTTCCGTTTTCGTGCGCCATCTGGCAGCACTGTACGTTATCGGATATTCTTTGCTGCTGAACGCCATGACACTGAATATTGGGGAACTCTGGAATGACTAAATCGGTGCAGGAACAATTCGAGGCTTATTGGCCACGCAGTCCGCGTCAGACGCAGCTCAAACCGCTGGCAAAACGGCTGGACACCTTGCGCGGCAAGACCGTCGCGCAGTTGTGGGACTACGTATTTCGCGGTGACGAGGTATTCGCCCTGCTGGAAGAGGGGTTGAAGGAACGTTACCCCGATATCAACTGGGTGAGCTGGAAGGAATTCGGTCCCACCCATGGCAATAGTGAACATGAAGTGCTTGCGGCATTGCCAAAGCGCTTCAAGGAATTGGGCGTCGATGCCGCGATCAGCGGCATGGGGGCTTGAGGGAGCTGTACGCCCGCCGTGTTGCGGGCCAGTGCAGTTTGCGAAGAAATCGGCGTGCCGACGTCGACCCTGGTTTGTGAAGGTTTCCTGTCGCTGGCGGCAGCGGCATCGCAGGGCCAGGGCATGCCCAATATCAGCATCGCCATGGTGCCCGGTCATACCGGTGTGCAGAGCAAGGCGCAGTTGCGGGAGAACATCCTCGGCGTGACGATGTACAGCGTTATCAATAACCTGCTGGAGGCGCCGGCCAAGGGCGAACTCGAAAAGGAGCCGTCGGCGCGCGACATCGTTGCCACGGGGACGCTGGACGAGATCAATGAATACTTCATCGCCAATGCTCTTTCCGACGGGTTGCCGGTCATCCCGCCGACGCAACAGCGCATTGAGGCATTCCTGCGCTACACCGATCGCAAGCCCGACGAGGTGCTTGGCATCCTGCTGCCGGATCGCCGTCCGGCCACGATATGGAGCATCGCCGCCAACGGCGTGATGGCCGGCTGCCGTCCGGAGTACATGCCGGTGCTGGTGAGCCTGATCGAGGCCATGGCGGATCCGTACTATGGCAATGAGCACAGTGGCAACACCCCGGGTGGGGAGACGCTGATTCTGTTGAATGGCCCCATCACCAAGGAGTTGGGCTTCAACTTCACCCAGGGCGTGATGCGCGACGGTTTTCAGGCCAACACGTCCATCGGGCGGTTCTGGCGGTTGTACCTGCGCAATATCGCGGGCTTCCTGCCGCACGGCAACGACAAATGCACCTTCGGCAATACCTGGCGCGTGGTTGTGCCGGAGAACGAGGATGTGTGCGCCAAGATCGGCTGGGAGCCCAACAGCGTGGACTTCGGCTTCAAGGCGGGAACCAGCACGGTGACGGTGTCGCGCTTCACCGGCGGCAATCATATTTCGTCGATATCGGGCAGCACGCCAGAAGAAATGATGCCCTACATCGCCGATGCCATGATCAAGCAGAACAGCTGGCAACTGTTGTTCACGGTGGGTGCGGAATGCGGCGGCACGCTGCGCCCCCTGATGCTGTTGTCGCCCATTCTGGCGGAGACGTTTGCCGCCGGCGGGTGGACGAAAAAGGACATCAAGCGCGCCCTGTGGGAACAGGCGCGCATTCCGGCCTGGCATATGGAGCGTATTTCGCGCGACTGGACGCAGAAACCGAGCTGGGATCTGGCGCGGGAAGTGCGTATGGGGAACATGCCCAAGGTCTACCATGAGTCGGATGACCCGAACCGCCTGGTGCCCCTGGTCTGGGACCAGGACGATTACATGATCGTGGTCACCGGGGATCTCGGACGCAACAGCGGCTACATCTTCGCCCATAACGGTGTGCTGGGTTATCCCACCGCGAAGGAAATCCGGTTGCCGAAAAACTGGAAGGCATTGCGTGCCACAGGTAATGGAAAAAACAATGAAAAAGGAGGCAAGCATGGCCGTTCGTCGTAGGCGCGATATCTGGGATGTGATTGTCATTGGCGGCGGCATTGCCGGACTGACGGCGGCATGGCATGCATCGCGTCGTGGACTGTCGGTGGCAATCTTCGAGACACAACCGGGGTGCGGAGGGCAGGTCGCCACGGTCAATACGCTGGACGACTGGCCGGCGACAGGACCGGTGTCGGGCGTGGAACTGGCGGCCGCCCTGGCTGAGCGATTGCACATCGAAGGCGTGGGGATTTTCTATGAATCCGTCGTCAGCGTATTGGAAAAGGGTGATTTGCGGCAGGTAGTCGGAGAGCGCAATACGCTGCGTGGCAAACGCATCATCGCTGCTGCCGGCGCGCGCCTGAAGACGCTGGGCGTGCCCGGTGAAGAAGACCTGCGCGGCAAGGGCGTGTCGCAATGCGCGCATTGCGATGGCGGATTCTTCAAGGATCAGGACGTGGTGGTGGTCGGTGGTGGTGATGCCGCATTGCAGGAAGCGATCGTGCTCACGGAGTATTGCCGCACCGTCAATATCGTGGTGCGCTCCGGATTGCGCGCCCGCCGTGCCTATGTGGACCGTGCCGATGGCAAGACCAACGTCAAGTTCATCTGGGACCAGACTGTCGCAGCGGTCAATGGCAAGGACGGTGTCACCGGCGTGCAACTGCGCAATATGAAGGATGGCAAGCTGACTGACCTGGCCTGCTCCGGTGTATTTGCCTTTGTTGGCGTGGAGCCGAACACGGGCTTTCTCGCCGATGCCGTCAAGCGAGATGGCAGCGGCCGTGTGGTCACCGATGCGCAATGTCGCACCAGCGATCCTTCGATATTTGCCATCGGCGCACTGCGATCCGGTTATGGCGGCGATCTGGTCAGTGCGGCGGGTGAGGCCGCACTTGCGATTGCCACCGCAGCTGAAGAATTGCGAATCTGAAAAACACTGCCTCAGTAACAGGCGGCAACAGGCGGCAACGAGAATCCACGGACATGATCCGTGCGCTGGAGAGACAATGAAATTCAAGCATTGGTTGCCTGCTGTTGCATTGAGCGCCGTTACTGGCCTTGTTGGCGCGCAGAACTTTCCGGTCAAACCGATCAGGCTGATTGTGCCGGTGGCGGCCGGCGGCCCGGTTGATCTGATCACCAGACCTTTTGCCGAAAAGATGTCCGAGCAACTCGGCCAGCCCATGCTGGTCGAGAACATGGGCGGGGCCGGTACCCTGATTGGCTCGGACCATGTGGCGAAGTCGGCGCCGGATGGCTATACGCTGCTGGTGACCACGGTGGCCATCACCATTCTTCCCAGTTCCTATCCGAAACTCCCGTTTGATCTGGTCAGGGATCTGACCGGTGTCAGCGTGATGTCGAAAGGGACCATAGTGGTGGTGGTCGATCCCAAGCTGCCGATCAGGAACATCAAGGACATGGTGGCCTATGCCAAGGCCAATCCGGCCAAGCTGACCTTCGGCTCCACCGGCATTGGCGGGTCGCTGCATCTGGCCGGCGAACTGATGAAGATGAGCGCCGGCATCGACATGACGCACATACCCTACAAGGGTGCTGCGCCGGCGCTGACCGATATCATGGGCAGTCACCTGTCGCTGATATTTGTATCGATGGCGGCGGTCCTGCCGCTGTCAAATGCCGGCAAGGTGCGGCCCATTGCCGTGGCCAGCCTGGCACGCTCGCCGGTCATGCCTGACATTCCGACAGTTGCAGAGTCGGGGTATCCCGGATTTGAGGTGACTGCAGGTAATGGCGTGCTCGCGCCGTCGAAAACGCCACGTGCAGTTATCAATCATCTCAATCAGGCCATGGTGAAGGTGCTGGCTTCTCCCGACATCAAGGAACGCTTCGCCAAGTCAGGCGTGGACGCCATCAGCGGAACCCCCGAGGAATTCACGACGGATATCCGCAATGAGATCACGCGCTGGGCCAAGGTGGTGAAGGCAATCAATTTCGTGCAGCAGGAGTAGCGTGCACAAACCGGCAGGCCGTGCCCGGTTGAATCGGAGAAGAGGTGCGTCGATGAAACGAGTCATTGTTTTCGCTGTTACGGCATTCTTCTGTGTCAGTGCCTGGGCTCAGGATTTTCCGGTGCGTCCGCTGCGACTGGTTACCATCTTTGCGCCCGGTTCGGCCTCCGATGTGCACGCCCGATTCATTGCGCAGAAACTCACCGAGCAGCTTGGCCAGACGGTTATTGTCGATAACAAGCCCGGTGCTGGCGGACTGGTCGCCACGCGCGACGTCATCCGCTCCCAGCCGCTGGGCTACAGCATGCTGTACACGACCCCTGAAGTTGTCGGCAACGTCTTCGCCTACAAGGACCCGCAGTACAAGCTGGATGATCTGGCGCTGGTTGGCCCATTTGCAGTCGGCTGCTATGCCATGATCATCCATACCTCGGTTCCGGCCAAAACCATTGCGGAATTCGTCACCTATGCCAAAGCCCATCCGGGCAAGCTCAACTATGGCTCGCTGGGTGCGAGTTCGGGCAGCACCATCAATGCCGAGCGCTTCAAGCAGGTGGCCGGACTCGACATGGTCATGATTCCGTTCAAGGGCGGCGATCCGGTGGCCACTGCGCTGCTGGCGGGCGATATCCAGGTCTATTTCGCGACCCTCTACACCGCGCGGATCCGCATGCGAAATGCCCAGATCCGCGGACTGGCCTTGACTTCCGAGCACCGCATCAAGTCCGTTGCGGAATTGCCGACCTTCAAGGAACTGGGGTATCCAACGGTGTCGCTGGTTTACTGGTCGGCGGTGTTTGCCCCGGCGGCGGCGGGGAGGCCGATACAGTTGCGGCTGCAGGACGCCATGAGCAAGTTCACCGCACTGCCAGAAACGCGGGAAGTGCTGGCCAAGCAGGATATCGAGACCTGGTCGGGCACCCTGGATCAGTTCTCCACCTTTATCAGGGCAGAAGGGGCTTCCCTTGCCGCCGACTACAAACGCCTGAACATTCCGCTGCTGGATTGAGCATTGAATCGGCCCGGGGAAGTACGGATGCCACGAACCGTAGCAGTAGTTCGTCTATTGATTGCGCTGCTGTTGGCGTACGTCAGTGCGTGCAGCCATGCCCAGGACTATCCGGTGCGGCCATTGCGCTTGTTGACCTTGTTTGCGGCGGGATCGCAGTCTGATCTGGCGGCGCGCTTTGCGGCGCAGAAGCTTTCCGAGCAACTGGGCCAGACGGTGGTCGTCGAGAGCAAGGGTGGCGCTGGTGGCTTGCTGGCCATACGCGATGTGTTGCGGTCGCAGCCGGTCGGTTATTCGCTGTTGTTCGGACAGCCGGGGCTGGTCGGCAATCTGCATGCCTTCAAGGATCCGCAGTATCGCCTGGAGGACTTTGTCGTCACCGGCGTGATGGGCGTGACCTTCTACGCGCTGATCGTGAATGCGCCGGCCTCGGTCAGAAATGTGCCTGAATTCGTGGCGTATGCCAGGGCCAATCCGGGCAAGCTGAACTATGGTTCGATCGGTCCCAGCACTGGCAGTACCATATTGGCCGAACGCTTCAAGCAGGCGGCGGGAATCGATATCGTCATGGTGCCGTTCAAGGGTGGCGATCCGGTCAGCCAGGCTTTGCTGGCTGGCGACATCCACGCCTATTTCGCCACGCTCAACGTGGCCCGGACGCGCATGCGCAGTCCGCAGATCAGGGGGCTGGCAGTCACCGCCGAGCAGCGTTCGCAGATATTGCCCGACCTGCCCACGTTCAGGGAACTGGGCTATCCCAATGTTGTGCTCAGTTCATGGACCGGGGTGTTCGCCCCCGCGGTCGCGCCGGCCGCGATCATCCAGCGCCTCAAGGAAGCCATGGCCAGGGTGAGCGCATCGCCGGAAACCAAGGCGCAGTTGCTCAAGCAGGAGATTGAACCCTGGAGCGGCACGCTGGAACAGTTTTCAGCCTACATCAAGGCCGAAGGCGATGCCATCGGCGCTGATTTCAAGCGACTGAATATTCCCGTCCTTGATTGACTGCGGCCGAGGCGGCGCTGTGATGGTCAGATCGCGACCGGCATGACGTCGCCTTGCGGTCGCGATAATCGAATAATCAGGCGGCCGCGCGGCCGATCGCGCCGGCATCGGCAAGCTCGCCGAGCTTCCAGCACTGCGCCAGCAATTCCGTCGAGGCGCGATCGTCGATCACACCCTGTGCCAGGTTGGTGAATTTGCGATCCAGGTCGCGGTCGGTCATCGGATTGTCGCTGCTGCCGATGCCATGGTCGATATGGCAATGCCACTTGGCGCCGTCGCGCAGTTCGACGACGACGTCGGCGGCATCCGGCGCGATGGTTGTGTCGGATACGACATCAACGCGGTCGCGCAGGGCAACGATGGCCGGCACCGCCACCTTGTCCAGTTGCGCAATGCCCGCGGCGCCATCGATAAACGAGACCGCCACCCAGTGATGAATGCTGACCTTGGATATCATGCCGTCGGCGGGGTGCCGCGTGTTGGCGAGGGTGACTGCCACCGGATGCGCTCTCACGGACACGCGCGCGATGTTGTCGTGGCTGATTCCGTGTTTTGCCCTGAGGTCCAGGCAGGCATCGATGATGGGATGAATGACGATACCGCAGGGGTAGGGCTTGTAGGTATTGCGCATGATCTCGTAGCGAGAGCCGAGCTGGTCCGTGATTGCGGCTGGATTGGACTTGGTCGAGTAGAGGTCAAGGAAGCCGCGCGCGCCCTCGAGGTGATGCGGCGTGCTGGTGAATCCGCGTTTGGCCATGAAGGCCGCGCGCAGACCGGTGTGTCCGGCGTGCCCCGGAATCAGCGGGCTGCACATGCTGCCGTGCTGGGCGCGAAACCCGGATCCTTCACCGCAGGCAATGCCGCAGGCCCATACGATCTGCTGCGCGCTCAGGCCCAGAATCTTGCCCGCCGCTGCGGCCGCACCGACGCCGCCGGTGAGACCGGTCAGGTACCAGCCGACATCACATTGTGCCGGTGGCACCACGATGGCCCGGGCCAGTCGGGACTCGACCTCGACGCCGAGCACCATCGCCAGCAGGAAGTCGGCGCCGCTGACGGGGGTGCGCTCGGCCAGCGCCATGAGGGACGCTGCAATCGGGCCGACCGGATGCAGCACCATGTCGGCATGCGTGTCGTCAAAGGCATGCGCGCCGGAGCTGACGCAGTTGAGCAATGAAGCCGTCAGTAGATCCACCTTGCGCTTGGCCCCAATCAGGGTTGCTTCGGGCAGCCCGGAAAACTCGCATAGCGCTTCTGCCGCCGTGCGTGCGATGGGATGCTGCGAACCGCCCAGCGCGCAGCCGACCCAGTTGACGAACGAGCGTGTCGCCTCGTGCTTCACGTCGGCGGGCAGATCCGACGGGCGGGCTGCAGTGATGTATTCGGCCAGTTGCCACGCTAGCGTGGTCTTGTTTTCATTCGTGGACATTGGTGCGTCTCCTTTGTTGTGGCGTGCGTGTCCTGTCAGGCCGACGTCCAATTCGAGAAGCGGTATGACGGTCGGCAATGGTTGGCAATGGTTGGCGATTTCGATCCTGCCGAGGATAGCATGGCAGGCAGATTGAATTGGCGCGCAACGCCCGTGAGTGGCAGGGCCTAATCGGGCTGCGGGCCGGGCACGATTGGAGGCGGCTTGATACGCGCGGGGAAAATTAATAATATCAATATTAAATAAAAAGATACTAAATCAGCATTAAACCGATATAAATGATATCAATCATAATTCCCATGGCCTGATTTCGAGACGCGAGCGAGCAGGGTTTGGCGTCGTGGCACGGCCAGTGAGTCCGAACATCCACTTTCATGAACTGTCCTGCTGTATGATTTTCAGTTGAATGCCGTCGCCGATCCTTGCCGGTCTGTGTCGGGCGTTTTGGTCAGCAAACAGGCAGACGGGGAGGGTATTGCGGTGAGCGCGACAACATCAGGTTTGACGGGAACGGACAAGATCATTGCCAGAAAGGAGGCGGGCATTGGCTGGCTTGTTTTCAATAATCCGGAGCGGCGCAATGCCGTTTCGCCGGAAATGTGTCTGGCCGCTGCAGATGCGCTGGAGGACTTTGCCCGTGACCCCGGCGTTCTAGTCGTGATCCTGCGTGGTTCCGGCGACACGGCATTCGTGTCGGGTGCCGATATTTCACAGCTGGCCGGTCAGTTTGAAACAGCGGAAGGTCGAGACAAGTGGGAGCGAACCTGGCAGCGATCGAGCCTCCAGCTCAGTAGCATGGAGAAGCCGACGATCGCGATGATCAGCGGCTACTGCCTGGGTGGCGGCATGATCTATGCGCTGAGTTGCGACCTGCGCATCTGCAGCGATACGGCGCGCTTTGGCATTCCTGCGGCCAGGCTGAGCATCGGTTACTCCGTGGCGTATATACGGCAATTGATGGAGCTGGTGGGGCCGTCCGCGGCCAAGGAGGTGTTGTTTACGGCCAGGCAATATACTGCCGCCGAGGCACTGCGCATGGGCATGGTCAATCAGGTGGCGTCTGTCGCAGATCTGGAAGCAGTGACGCGCGCCTGCGCCGAGGTCATCGTCAATAACGCGCCGCTGGCCATCATCAATGCCAAGACCGCCGTCGGCGAATTGCTCAAGGACGCGGGCAAGCGCAATATGACTCTGGTGGCGAAGTACGCAGATGCAGCGACCGCAAGTCAGGATCACATCGAGGGACGCAAGGCGTTCCTGGAGAAAAGAAAGCCGGTATTCACCGGACGATGAGTATTGTAAAGGAGGCTGTTGATGCCGCTATTCGCTGATCGCTGTTTTGTGCTGAAGCAGGCCGCGCTGGGATTATGCAGCTTGCTGGGGATGCTTGCGACGCCTGCCCATGCCCAGGATTACCCGTCCAGGCCGGTGCGGCTGATTGTGCCGTTCGAGTCGGGCGGTTCCACCGACACGCAGGCCCGCAGCATCGGTGGCGAAATGATCCGGCATCTGGGCCAGCCGCTGGTGATCGAGAACCGTACTGGCGCCGGCGGCCTGATCGGCGCTGATCTGGTGGCGAAGTCCAAACCGGACGGCTACACGGTGTGCGTCTGCGCCACGACGCAAACCATTCTGGCGCCGTATTCGGAGATCAAGGCGCCGTATGACGCGGCACGCGATCTGCTGCCGGTGACGCAGCTGTGGACCGATGATGGGACCATCGTGGTGCGCGCAGGACTTGGCGTCAACACGCTGGGCGAACTCATCGCGAAGGTGAAAGCCAATCCGGGCAAACTGACTTATGGCTCCAACGGACTGGGCAGCACCACCCATCTTGGAACGCTGATCCTGCTGAATGCCACCGGCACGAGCATGCTGCACGTGCCGTACAAGGGCGAGCAGCCGGCAGTGAACGACCTGCTTGGCGATCGCCTGGACATGCTCTTTCTGTCGGTCACGGTGGCGTCGCGCTTCGTGAGCGGCGGCAAGATCAAGTTGCTTGCGGTACGCGGTATGGCGCGTAACGCGCTGTTACCGGATGCGCCGACACTGGCGGAATCCGGTGTCGCCAACGCAGAGAGCTCTACGCAGGGCGGGCTGTTTGTGGCAGCGGGAACCGCTGCGGCTGTCATCGACAAGCTGTTCAATGCGGCCTCGCTCGCCGTCAATGCGCCGGAAGTCAAGGCGCGTATCGCTGCCGCCGGTCAGCAGCCGGTGGGAAGCCGGCCGGAAGTCTATGCGGCCTATCTTCAGCGCGAGCGGGAGCGCTGGGGTCAGGTGGCACGCGCCATCTCCGGCGGCAAGAATTGATACCACGCCAGATACCACGGCAATGAGCGAGCTTCAGTCACGACTGCACGAATAAGGGTATCCCAACCATGCTTTCTACACTACGTCGTTGCATCATTGTCTTGCCGTTCGCGGCATTGGGGTGGGCTATCTCAGCGGCGCATGCCCAGCCCTATCCCAACAAGCCGATCCGCATCGTCGTTCCTTACCTGGCCGGCGGTGCCGTCGATGTCGTGGCGCGCACGGTGGGGCAAAAGCTGTCGGACGCCTTCGGACAACCGGTCGTGGTGGAGAACCGCGCGGGCGGTGCATCCAACATCGGTTCCGATCTGGTGGCCAAGGCCAGGCCCGACGGTTACACGCTGCTGATGGGCAGCCCGGCGCATGCGCTCAATGTCAGTCTGTTCGAAAAAATGCCCTACGATGTACTCAGGGATCTCGCGCCAATCATCCTGATGGGCACGTCCGCGAATGTTCTTGTGGTCGAACCGGCAGTGCCGGCAAAGTCGGTGCGGGAACTCATCGCGCTGGCCAAGTTGCGCCCCTCCGACCTCACCTATGCCTCCGGGGGCAATGCCACGTCCGCACATTTGTCGGGAGAACTGTTCAAGTATCTTGCCCAGGTCAATATCCTGCATGTGCCTTACAAGGGCGGCGGCGGCCCGGCCATCACCGATGTGCTGGGCGGGCGCGTGACCATGTACTTCAGCAGTCTGCCTAGCGCATTGCCTTTCATCAGGAACAATCGGCTGCGGGCGCTGGGCGTGAC
The DNA here is from genome assembly GCA_947479645.1 of Betaproteobacteria bacterium. GTDB lineage: Bacteria > Pseudomonadota > Gammaproteobacteria > Burkholderiales > SG8-39 > CAIYPG01. The sequence continues at coordinate 27,661 of CANKAJ010000013.1, forward strand.
GGCCGAGAAGCGCTCACCGTCAGCGCCGGACATACCCACGATCGCCGAATCCGGATTGCCGGGCTATTCCGTCGTCGCGTGGCATGCGTTTTTCACCACCGCAGGCACGCCGCTGGACGTGATCGAGCGATTGAATGCCGAGACGGCGCGCATCATCGGCACGGGCGATGCCAGAGCCAGGCTCGAGGCGCAGGGCATCGATATTGCCGGGGGCAGTCCTGCCGACTTTGCGGCATTCCTGAAGGCCGAGATCGACAAGTATGCCAAGCTGGTGAAGGTTGCCGATATCCGTATTGATTGAAGCGGGCAAACGCGTTCACATCATCGCCGGAAGGCGCCGTCGGACAGCCCATTTCAGACTGAATCAGGCCGGATTGGGCAGGCGCAGAAACGATTTGGCGAGAATGTTGCGCTGGATTTCCGCCGTGCCGCCATAAATGGTGGCCGGGCGCGCGATCATGAACAGCTTCTTCAGATTGTGGTGCACGCCATCGACTTCCACCTCGCCGATGGCGCCGTATTCGGCGGCAAACTCCAGCGTGGCTTCGGTTACGCGCTGCACCAGTTCTCCGGCGATGATGCGCAGCATGGACAGATCGGCCGCGACTTCCTGACGCGCCATCATCTTGTTGGCTGTCTCATCGTAGAAACACTCCAGGTTTTCAATGTCGAGCAACAGCGCTCCATAGCGTTGCCGGAACAGCGGATCGGCCAGCAGGTCGCGCTTGATTCCGACGGCGCGCATGGCAGTCAATGCCCGCCGCGGCAGTGATGAACTGCTGATGGCGAGGCGCTCCATGCCCAGCAGTCCCTTGGCAATGGTCCAGCCCTGGTCCACTTCGCCGACGAGATTTTCCGCGGGCACGCGCGCATTGTCGAAAAAGACTTCGCAGAATTCCAGCTCGTCGGCGATGTTGCGGATAGGACGCACGGTAATGCCCGGCGTGCGGATGTCGGCAAGGATGAAGCTGATGCCGCGCTGCTTGATGGCATCCGGATTGGTGCGTACCAGCACGAAGATATGCGTGGCGTGCGCCGCGCCCGAGGTCCAGATCTTCTGGCCGTTGATGACCCAGTGATCACCGTCGCGCACTGCGCGCGTGCGCAGGCTGGCCAGGTCGGAGCCAGCATTGGGTTCGGAATAACCCTGTGCCCAGACATGCTCGCAACTGAGAATGCGCGGCAGGTAATAGTCGCGTTGCGCGGCACTGGCGTAGGTCATGAGTATTTCGCCCAGCGACCATACGCCATGATCAATCCAGCGTGACACGCCGGCACGATCGAGTTCTTCGTGGTAAATGGCGTGTTTGCGCAGCGACAATCCGAGGCCGCCATGCCTGACCGGCCATCCGGGGGCCCGCCATCCGTCGTTGGTGAGGCGGCGCATCCAGTCCACTGCGGGAGCGCCGAGCAGACGGTCGGCCGGGTTGCGATACTCCGGCGGACAGTTCTCGGCCAGCCATCGGCGAAACACCTGGCGAAAATCCTCATCGCTCATGGCGTCATAGTCCGGCCATTTGCCGTCACGCGGCGTCGGGACCACGCGTTCATGTTGGGCAGATCGCGCTGGCTGAACTGTGTCAGCGCGGACAGCGCTGGTGGTACGCGTGCCCGTCACCGGTTCACGCGCCTGCATGAATCGTTGTGCATGAACTTCAGCCGTGCCAAACCAGCCGGCCAGTCGCAATGCGGTGCGCAGGTACAAGCCGATATCGGCCTCATCGGTGAAGCCCATGCCCCCATGCAGTTGAATGCAGGAACGCGTGACCAGCACCGCGGTGGCATTGCAGCGCGCCTTGGCAGCACTCAGGGCTGCATTCAAATCCGCGTTGTTCTCGCCGGAGTCATGGCCGCCGGCATCCTGCAGCAGGCGTACGGCGTATGAGAGGGAGGCTCTGGCGCGGCGGCAATCGATGGCCAGATCGACCAGGCGATGCTGCAGCGCCTGGAAGCTTGCCAGTGGGCGGCCAAACTGAATGCGCGTCTTCATGTAGTCGACGGTCATTTCAAGGCTTCGATCCGCGATTGCGGCCTGCAGCGCACAGACGGCGACGAGCGCTTCCTGGCAGCAACGCTGCAGCAGAGTCTCGGCTTGCGCGCCGCGCGCAAGCACGGCATCCGCCGGCACGGGTGTCGCGGTAAAGTGCACGTCAGCAGCACGACTGTCATCCACCAGGCGCTGCTCGGCCAACTGCATGCCCTTGGCATCGATTGGCAGGTGCACCAACACCAGTTCGCCGTGGTGCCGGGCCGAGATGATCAGGCCATCGGCGCCTGGCAGCGACGATACAAATCGCTTGCTGCCCGACAGGATGAATGCGCCGGGAGTTCCATGCAACGCAGACTGCCCAGCCAGGGGATCGAGTTGGTCCGGTTGTTCCTGCCAGGCGACCGCCAGCACGGACTTTCCCTGCATCAGCCCCTCAAGCAACCGATCGCGCAGCGGACCCGCGGGGGCGCCTTGCAGTATGACGCCGGGCATCAGTCCGCAGGCAATGAAGGGCTCCGGTGATAATGCAGCGCCCAGTTCAGCGCAGAGTGCGGCAACATCTCCGATGGGCAATCCCAGTCCGCCGGATGCCTCAGGGACGCGCATGGCCAGCCAGCCCAGATCGGCCATGGACTGCCACACCTGGCGTTCGTAGCCGAAAGGCGAGTCGCGCAGTGCGCGCAGTCGCCTGGTCGAGTGATGCTCGCTCAGGAATGTCCTGGCGCTATCGCGCAGCATGACGGCAGTCGCGTCATCTTCTGTTTTTGCATTGGATGACGGGTTCATGCTCGAGTATTCCCTGTAACGGTAATAGCGACTTGCTCAGGCACTGGCGGGTTTCTCCAGACCGGCAACTTTCAGCGCCAGTCGTTTTGCACGTTCCATGTCATAGCGGCCACGTGTGACCACGCGTTGCGCGAACAGGCCGCCACCACCCAGCAGATTGGCATTGACGCGGTAGCCGCCGTTGCTCGTCGCGGTCAGATCACGCACCGTCTGCAGCAGGCGCATGCGGTACTCGCCGTCCACCGACGACTTGGTCGCCATGTACTTGCGCAGCAAGTTACCCGTGTCCGGATTTTCCAGGTCGAGCATGGACGGAACGGTCAGCCCCGATCCGCCCGCAATGTCCATGAGATTGCGCACGATCAGCACGTAATTCGATGCGCCGAGGTATTTGCCTGCATTGGTGTAAAGCTCATCGGGAACGGGCACGCCATCCGGTGACAGCTTGCTGTTGGCAAACGAGGCTTCCAGCGTTGCGCGGATCAGTGTGGCGTGGATCACCATGTCGGCGATCTTGTCCTTGATGTGCGACACTTTTTCCAGGCAATTCGCTTCGGCGACGAGTTGCGCGAGGCCAGCCATCATGTCGGCCTCATCAGCCATGCGTGCCAGGCCGAGGGCGCGCGTCCACAGGCCCAGGCTGTGGGCAAAGACGGCTGCCTGTTCCGCTTCGCCATCGAGGAATATCCGCTCATTGGGTACGAACACGTCGTCATAGATGACAAAACCCTGGGAGATGAACATCTGCGATGTCACCGGGAAGTCGCGCGTATCCTTTGACAATGGAGGCTTGCCCACATTGATGATTTTCACGCCCGGCGTATTGACCGGCACGGAAAACGCAATCGCGTATTCCTGCTCATCCGGTTTCATGGCCTTGGTCGGGATGGTCATGAGTTCGTGGCCCAGTGGTGCGAGCGAGATATGCAGCTTGGCGCCGCGCACCACCACGCCGTCGCTGCGGCGTTCGATTACCCGCAGGTAGGCATCACGGTCGTCCTGTTTTGCCGGGGGCTTGCTGCGGTCGCCCTTGGCATCGGTGATGCATTCGGTCATGCGCAGATCATTCTTTTGCACGTGACGCACAAAGGCCTGGATGTTTTCCCGCCCCTGCGGACGTATCTTGGCGATCCGGTCGCCGGCCGTGAGCAGCGTCATGGTCGAGGCAAACGTGATTTCGGTCAGCATATCGCTGTGCTTGACCATGTGAGTGCGCAACGCCTCCACCGAGCGGGGAACGCTCATGTAATCACTCAGTGCATCGGCGCCGGGCTTGTAGTAATGGTCGTAGGTGGACTCGACGGTATCGGCGGCGCTGGCGAGCGAGGGGTGTGTCGCGCAGTCTTCGATAAGCTGGCCGTCGTAATACACGCGACGGCCGTCCTTGAGTGAGGCCTTGTACTGCTTTCCGGTCATCATGATTTTTGCTGCTCCATTTATTCGAGTTTGATGCCCGCGGTCTTGATGACCTTGCCCCACTTGGCCAGTTCATCCTTGATGTATTGCGCGAACTCGGCTGGCGTGCTGGTGATGGGCGTGCTGCCCTGGGCAAGCATCTTTTCATGCGTGTCCGGATCGGCGACGGAGCGTCGCGTCGCATCATTGACTTTCGCGATGACGTCCGGTGAAGCGCCAGCCGGCGCGAGGATGCCGAACCATGCGCCGGCAGAAAAGCCGGGAAAGCCGGCTTCGGCGAAGGTGGGCAGGTCCGGAATCTGCGGGAAGCGCGTTGCACCCAGCGCGGCGATCGCTTTCACTTTTCCCGCCTTGACCTGTGATGATGCGGTGGCCAGCACCGTCACCATGATGGGGACGCTGCCGCCCATCAGGTCGGTCAGGGCCGGCGCATCGCCCTTGTAGGGGATATGGGCCATGTCCACGCTCGCCATGCCCTTGATCAGTTCGCCCGCGAGGTGAGTCGGTCCGCCGGCGCCGGAAGAGGCGAATGAATATTTGCCCGGTGACTTCCTCAACACGTCCAGGAAGTCCTTCGTATTGCTGGCCGGAAACGAGTTGTGCACGATCAACAGGCCGTCATTGATCACGGCCTTGCTGATGGGGGTGAAGTCCTTGATCGGGTCATAAGGCACGCTGATCAGATTGGGGCTCACGGTGAGGGCGCCGCCCGAACCAAACAGCAGCGTGTAGCCATCCGGCGTGGCCTTGGCAACGTAGTCAGTGCCGATCTGTCCGTTGGCCCCGGCGCGGTTGTCCACCAGCACCTGCTGGCCCAATACCTTGCCCATCCCGGGCGCGATCAGTCGCGCCACATTATCGGCGCCGCCGGCGGGAGGAAAGTTCACAACCAGCCTGACCGGCTTGTTGGGATAGGTCTGGGCAAGGGCGCCGTGTACTGGATAGATGAATCCGAGAATGCACAAAGCAAGTATTCTTGACACGTTAATTCCTCCTTTGGGGGCGAACATAGTCACGTTGCGCGCGTCACAGAATTAGGGAATAACTGAACAAGGGGGCGACGCCCCCTTGTATATCCGCCACTTCAAAGGGGACTCTGTGCATGCTTTCTCCAATATTGGAACTTGTTCAGTATTTCCTTGGTATTGTCAGTATGGTTTAACACCCGCATCCTTCATTACCTTGCGCCATTTGACGGCTTCATCCCGCATAAATGTTTCTGCTTCCTGGGCTGACATTGTCAGGGGAACGGCGCCGAAGTTGCCCAGGTACTGCTTCATATCGGGAGTACGCATGATGGCGACGATTTCCTTGTTGAGCCGTGAATTCACTTCCGGCGGTGTGCCTTTGGGTGACATCACTGCATTCCAGGTTGTCGCAACCAGTCCCGGATAGCCTGCTTCTTCGAAAGTCGGGGTGTCAGGCAGTTGTTCGGCGCGTTGCTTGCCGGCGACGCCAATGGCCCTCAGGCGTCCTGACTTGATATGTTCGAATATGGTGGGCAGGTTGATGAAGGTCATCTGCGTGCGCCCGCCAAGGAGGTCCGTCACCGCCGGACCGCCACCGTTGTAGCCTATTGCCTCATACTTGGTTTCGGTACGCTGCATGAACAACAAGGCAAAAAGGTGTGGAACTGACCACACTCCTGGAACGGCGGAATTGAATTTGCCCGGCTGCGATTTGAGCAGCGCCACCAGTTCCTTCGTTGTTTTCGCCGGCACATTGGTGTTCACAGCCAGTGCCAGGGTGACTTCGGCCACCATGGCCACCGTGGTCAGATCGTCGAGAGGGTCATAGGGATCCTTCGATTCCATTCCCAATCCAACCGCAAGCGAACTCGCCCCGAACAGCAGCGTATAGCCATTGGGGGCGGCGCTGGTGACGGCGCGTGCTCCGATCAATCCACCGCCGCCACCGCGATTCTCGATGATGACCGACTGCCCCAGTGGCTTGGCCAGGCGCTCCGCAACCGCACGAGCGATATTGTCGGTGGTCCCTCCGGGGGGGAAGGGCAGGATCAGCCGGATCAGCCGGACCGGGTAGTCCTGGGCATTGGCAAATGTCACACAGGTGCAGCACAGCAACAAGCAGATGAGGCGCAGGATTTTCATCTTGTTATCCTTGGCAGGCCGCTCGCGCAGTTTGAGGCACAGGCTGAAACAGAGCGGCAATTTCGAAGCGGCAGCGCCGCGCATCGTGGAGATTCAGTTTAACAAAATTCCGGTCACGAAGGCGCCAGGCCGGGACCGATAATCAGGAGTCGGTTTAAAATCGGGTCATGCCTTGCTTTACTGAGTGTGCTTCAGCGCGCTCTGCTTGTGCGTTGTGCTTGTGCGCTTTTTTTGTGTATGCCGCGCTGCGGTTTGTCTCCACATTGACAATTCAATATGAGGAATCCGGAATGACCATTGCAGGCGAACTTGCCACCTTCCTCACGCGGCAGACATATGCCGATCTTCCGCCACAGGCGACTGATAACGCAGCCATGCTGATATCCAGCACCATTGCCAGCGCGTCTCTGGGATCGACGCTTGAGTCGGCGAAGATCATGCGTGCAATTGAACTGCAGCGCGGTGGTGTTCCCGAGGCGACGCTTTGGTTTGGCGATGCACCGAAACTTCCGGTGATTGCCGCTGCCCGAATCAATGCGCTGATGAGCGACGCTGCGGCATCGGATGACAGTGATCTGCGCAACATCACGCATCCGGGCACCACGCTGGCGGCCACTGCGCTGGCGGTTGCGGAAAAGACCGGATCATCCGGCAAGGAGGTGCTGGCCGCCATTGTGCTTGGGTACGAGGCCGCTGGCCGGATAAACAGTGCTGTCGTTCCCGGTCTGATCGAGAAGGGCTTTCACGGCTGTGTCATCGCCATCTTCGGCGGCGCCGTGGCGGCGGGGCGATTGATGAGTTTGACTGCCTCGCAAATGACCCATGCCATTGCACTGGCGGCAACATCCATCGGCGGCATCATGGCGGCAGCCAACACCAGCACTGCCCGGGAGCATCACGCCGGGCTGGCCGCGATGCTGGGCGTGAATGCGGCGCAAATGGCAAGGATGGGTTACCTCGCCGAGGAGCGCATCTTCGAAGCCCGCGCAGGATTCTTTCATATCTATGGCCAGAACCCGGATGCCGAACGCATCGCGCGCGTGACCGGCGACTTTGGCCAGCGCTGGGAAATTCTCACCGAAATGGCCATCAAGCTGGTGCCTGGCGGCCATCCCCATCATGCGATGGCGGAAGCGGCGGCGGGCGCCGCCATCGCGGGCAATGTGTCGGCCGATGCGGTCGAGGCCATCATCATGTCCCGTCCCGGCGTGCGAGTGTTGACGGGGCCGCGCCATCCCTCCGATTTGATCGGCATGGCGCACAGTCCTGCCTACTTCGTTGCGGCTGCCGTTGCCGACCGTGGATTTACCTGGGCGCATGCATCGCCGGAAAAGATCATGGATCCCGTCATTCGTGCTTTGCTGGACAAGGCACAGGTGGGAGAGCCGCCAACCGAAAATCTGGAGCGCTACAAGCAGGGCGCAACAGTGACCATCCGTACGAAGGATGGTCGCAGCTTCACCAATACGGTCTACGCGCCGACGGGCTCGGCCATTCTCGGCATCGACTGGGCCGATGTTGACCTGAAATTCCGCACACTGGCGCCGTTCGCGAAGCTGTCAGCGCAAACCATCGAAGCCAGCATCAGGCTGATCCGGAATTTCAAGGATGTGAGCAACGTGTCGGAGCTGGTCAGTCTACTGCATTAGAATTGAGGCTTACCAATCGAGGGAAGGCGGGGATCATGATCAGGTCTGTTGCGAGACACATTGCATCAGCGGCCTTGTTGCTTGTGCCAGCCTACGCACTTGCGCAGGCGCCGTATCCGTCCCGGCCGGTGCAACTGGTGGTGCCCTACGGCGCGGGCACCAGCGATCTGATGGGGCGCATCTCCGCGACCTGTCTGTCGACGCGCTTCAAGCAGCCAGTGCCGGTGCTGAACAAGCCGGGGGCGAATGCCGAACTCGGCGGCGTGTTCGTCAAGAACGCGCCGCCCGATGGTTACACGCTGATTCTGACCAGCAGCGCCACCGTGACCGATCTGGCGACCAAAAAGACGCCGACCTTCGACGTGCGCCAGGACCTGGAGCCCATCAGCAAACTCGGGTTTGGCGTGCAGGGCTTGTTCATCAACGCTGCATTGCCCGCCAATACTGTGGCGGAATTCATCACCTACGCCAAGGCCAATCCGGGCAAGCTGAACTTTGCGACCACCGGTATTGGCTCGGTCAACCAACTGTCGACCGAAGCGCTGGCGCTGAATGCCGGTATCAGCATTGTCCACGTTCCTTATCCGCAAGGCACGGGCGCACTGCTGACTGCCTTGATGAGCGGCGAAGTGCAGATCGTGATGACTTCGCTGTCCAGCGCGCAACCAGCGCTGAATAGCGGCAAGATCCGATTGCTCGCGGTGCTGGAGAAGCAGCGCTCTCCGTCGCGGCCGAACCTGCCCACGCTGGTCGAGGGCATTCCCGGCATGGCTGCGTTTACGGGTACGCTCTGGTATGGTTTTTTCGCGCCCCCCAAAACCCCCAGGGACATCATCCAGAAAGTGCATGCCGAAGTGGTGGCTTGCCTCAAGGAGCAGACGGTGCGTGCGGCCCTGCAGAAACTGGGCTATGAAGATAACCAGATTGTCGCCAATACGCCGGAGGAATTCCGTGCGTCCATCATCGAGGAAATAAACCAGTTGAAGGATGTGGTGCAGCGGGCCAGGATGCCATTGCTGTGAATCCGGTACGCAGAATGAATTGACGTGGATGTGAAGAAAGTATCGATGAGCCAGAAGAAATCGCTGCACGCATTGTTCAACCCTGCTTCGGTGGCCGTCGTGGGCGCCACCCCCGATGTAGGCAAGCCCGGTGGACGTTCCCTCGCCTTCCTCAAAAAATTCGGCTATCGGGGCAAGATATTCCCGATCAACGCCAAGTATCCGGTCATCGACGGCCTGACCTGCTATGCCGATCTTGCGGCATTGCCCGAACCGGTTGATCTGGTGATTCTGCTGGTGCCGGCGAAGGCGGTGCCGGATTATCTTCGTGCATCGGGTGCGGCCGGCGCTCGCGCTGCGGTGGTATGCACCAGCGGATTTGCCGAAGCCGGCGCTGCAGGCGCATCGTTGCAGGCCGAGCTGGTGCGTGCCGCCGACGAATTCAATATCGCGGTGCTGGGTCCGAACTGCCTCGGCATGATGGATCTGCATAGCGGATTGACGGCGACCTTTACGACCGCGCTCGAGGCGGAGTTCACGCCGGCGGCCGGGCCGGTGGCATTCGTCAGCCAGAGCGGGGCGATGGGGGCTGCCGTGTTTGCAATGGCCCAGTATGAAGGCATCGGCATCGGCAAATTCATCAGTACCGGCAATGAAGCGGTGCTCGACTTCACCGATTTTGTCGAGTATCTGAGCGACGATCCCAACGTGTCGCTGATCCTGGGTTACGTCGAAGGCGTGCGTGGCGGGCGGCGCTTCATCGCGGCGGCCAGGCGTGCGCGTGCGGCCGGCAAGACGGTGGCGCTGCTGAAGGTTGGCAAATCGGCTGCTGGTGAACTGGCGGCACGCTCGCATACCGGTGCGCTGTCGGGCAGTGCCAAAGTCTATGAAGCGGCATTTCGCCGCGCCGGCGTGTTGAGTGTTGATCACGTGCGTTCGTTGCTTGACCTTGCGGTGGCGCTGCCGGGTCAGAAACGCGCGGCTGGACGTCGCGTTGGCATTGTCAGCATGTCCGGCGGCGCCGGCGTCATGATGGCCGATGCCAGTGTGGCCGGTGGTCTGGAGGTTGCGCCGCTGACGCAGTCAACCCAGGATGCGCTGGCGAAGGTGCTGCCTGACTTCGTCGGCAGGGCCAATCCGGTTGATTATGGCCCGGTGTATGGCGACCCCAACGCCATCGAGGCCTGCGTTGAATTGACCGGCTCTGATCCCAATGTCGACATGGTGCTGGTATTCATGGGATTGTCGCCAGGCATGGCTGGTGTCGTTGATCCCCATCTGGTGCGGGCACAGGAACGTTGCGGCAAGCCATTGATACTGGCGTGGATGGGCGGGCCTGCGCATGGCATTACGGCGCTGCGTAAAGCGGGTATTGCCACATTTGATGATCCATCGCGGGCAGTGGAGATGGCGATATTGCTGGCGCGCGCCGGTGGCGCCGTCGCCGGACCCGATGTGCCGCTGCAAGCAGAGCAGACGCCGCGTGCCGTGGCGACGCAAGCGGCGCTGCGCGCGTCGATAGTAGCGGGTCAGGCCGCATTGAGTGAACGCGAGGTCAAGGCGCTGATGGCGGGCTATGGCATTCCTGTTGTTCCGGAGGTATTGGCGACGACGGTGGATGAAGCCGTCGCCGCCGGCTTGCGATTTGGCAACGATAGGCCTTTGGCGGTGAAGGCAGAGGCGCCTGAACTGATTCACAAGTCCGATGCGGGTGCGGTGCGTCTGCGTGTGGCACCGAGTGAAGCCGGACAGGCATTCAGCGAAGTGGTGGCAGCGGCGGCGCGCGTCGTCGGTGCAGCCAATGTGCGCGGCGCGCTCATTCAACCCATGGCCAGACCTGGGCTGGAAGTGCTGGCCGGGCTGCGCTATGACCCGCAATTCGGGGCCACGATCACGGTGGGAATGGGCGGCTTGACCAGCGAAGTGCTGGCCGACGTGGTGACCGAGGTGGCGCCCATCGATCATGCGCTTGCGCATTCGATGTTGCAGCGGCTGCGCAGTGCGCCGCTGTTCGGCGCGTTTCGCGGCGCAGTGCCGCGCGACAGCGAAGCGCTGGCGGGGGTTCTGGTAGCGCTCAGCCAGTTCGCAATGGATTGCGGGCCGTTACTGGCCGAGCTCGACCTTAACCCTGTTATTGTTCACGACGTTGGCGCGGGATGCACGGTCGTGGACGGAGCAGCCGTGCTGGGCGTCGACGGATAGATTTGGATTATCACAAGGAGGGCAGTCAGATGGGCAGTTCCAGTGTGCTTAAAAACGCGACAGCGATCATCGGCATGGGCACGAAAGTCGTGACCAACAAGGACCCGAGGATCACATCGCTGCAGGTCCAGCTTCACGCCTGCCACAACGCCATCAAGGCGGCGGGCATCGACAAGCGGCAAATCGGCGGGGTGTTTACCTGCCGCGCGCCCATGGGCTTCACTGCGCTGCAGTGGAACATGCGCATCGTGCAGGAACTTAAAATTGTTCCCAACCTGTCCACCGAGATCACCGCGCACGGCGCTGGTGTGCTGGCGACGCTGTCCTATGCCGCGATGGCGGTGCAGGCGGGTGTGGTTGACTACGCCATCTGCTGCAGCGGCTGCACCGGGCCCCTGTGGGTCGACATGATCCGGGTCAATGCTTCCATTGAAAGCGACCTGCAGTTCGAGGCGCCCTACGGCGTGACCACACCGGCACTGTATGCGCAGTGGGCGCAGCGCTACATGTACGAGTTCGACGTGAAGCCGGAGGAACTGGCCATCATCGCCGTTGAGAATCGCAAGTGGGCACTGCGCCATCCGGATGCCGCCATGAAGGACAAGGGCGAAATCACCGTGGAAGACGTGCTCAACTCGAAAATGCTGGCTTCCCCGATCCGCATGCTGGACAGCAGCACCTGGTATCGCGGCGGCATCGGTTCGGCTGTGGTGATCACCCGCGCTGACAAGGCGCGTCCGGAACAGCGGCCGGTGTACATCTCCGGCTTTGGTTCGGCCACCACGCACGAGTGGCTGACCGATCGCATGCACCTGTCCGGCGTCGAGCCGGCGATGACGCCCAACCTGACCACCACCGGCGCCAAGACGGCGGCTGACTACGCCTATGCCATGGCCGGGCTGACGCCGAAAGACATCGACATCGTCGAGACGTCGGTGCCGTTTACCTTCGCCAACATGATGGCGCTGGAGGACCTGGGTTTCTGCAAGAAAGGCGAGGGAAAATATTTCGTTCGCGATGGCGGCATCAGCTATGAGGACGGCCTGCCGTTCAATACCAACGGCGGCTATCTGAGCTTTGGCCAGCCACCGCACGGCATGCATATGGCGGTGGAGGCGATCGAGCAGTTGCGCGGCCAGGCCCGCGGCAAGCAGGTGAAAAATCCCAGGCGCGCACTGACGCACTTCCATGGTGGTCCGCTGGCCACGCATGCAGTCATGATATTGAGCAATGAGGAGGGTCTGTAATGGAAGCGACCAATAACAATTCGGTGGAGTCGGTGCAGGACATGACCTGGGCCGAAGGCGTACCCCTGATGGCAGGCCAGTACATGATGGGTCTCGCGGAGCCGTCGCCCGAGACCAAGGATTACTGGCAGGGCGTGAAGGAAGGCAGGCTGTTTATCAAGCAGTGCTCCGGATGCGGCAAGCACAATCATCCGCGGCGCATTTTCTGCACGGCCTGCAACAGCGATGCCCTGGAATCGGTCGAGGCCAAGGGCACTGGCACCGTGTATACCTTCAGCACCGTCTATCGCGCGCCGGTCCCTGCATTCGAGAAGGAAATTCCCTATTCAGTGGGGGTGCTTGAGTTGAGCGAAGGCATTTACCTCTTTTCACGCATCATCCCCGAGAAGGGCAAGGAGGTGCGCATCGGCGCCCCCGTGCAGCTGACCTTTCAGGAGACTGGACCGAACGGGCGTCTGCCGGCGTTTCAGATCGTCGGCTGACTGCAACAACGCGAAACAGCGATGATCAGCGGGTGCTTCCCGCTCCGTTTCAGACTGAGGCAGTCTGGCGAATGACCGCAGCAAAGCGTTCCATGCGTTCCAGGCTTTCGGCCAGGACTTCGCTGCGGAAGTCAAAGATGAGTTCGCTGATGCCGAGCCTGGCATAGCGGGCGACATCGTCTGCGATCTGTTCGGTGGAGCCGGAGAAAGGCACCCGTTCTCCCTTGCCGGCATAGTAGGCAATCAAGGCTGGATCGGACACCGGCACCTTGTAGGAAATGGTGATGGACTTGGGATCGCGACCCTCGGCCTCGGTCATGCGGAACAGTTCGTCGCGCGAGGTAATGAGTTCGTCAGGCCCCAGTGGTACGGCCGGATTGGCGCCCACCGGATGCCAGCCGTCGCCATAGCGCGCCGTGCGTCGCAACGCCACCTTGGTGCTGCCGCCGACCCAGATGGGTGGATGCGGTTTCTGCACCGGATGAGGCAGGCAGCGCAATTCGTCGAAACTGTAAAACTTTCCGGAAAATGACACCGGCGCCTGTGTCCACAGCAATTTGTAGATGCGCACATACTCATCGGTGACCGCGCCGCGGCGGTCATACAATTGCGAGCCCAGCGCCTCGAATTCTTCGCGCATCCAGCCCACGCCGACACCAACGGTCAGGCGTCCCTGCGAGAGCACATCAATGGTGGCCAGAGTCTTGGCTGCCAGCACCGGATTGCGTTGCGGCACGATCAGAATGCTGGTGACCAGGCGCAGCGTGGTCGACTTGGCGGCCAGAAAGGTAATCAGCGACAACTGCTCCATGGCGTCGCCTCCGCCGGGAAATTTTCCGGTCGCGGTATAGGGATACGTGGAATTGACGGTGACCGGGAAAACCACATGGTCGCCGACCATGGTCGAGGAATATCCCCATTTCTCGGCGTGCTGGACCAGTGTCTCCAGCGGGTCGGGCGTGCAGGTAATGCCGCGGGTGGGCAGATAGAAACCGAATCGCATGCGAAGTGCCTCCTTGTCGATGGACGATTGTGGCATGGACCGGGAGCGACCGGAAGTCCCGCGTTGGGTCCCGCTGCGGCTTCTGGCACGATGCGCTTACCTGGCGGTGAGCATTGGGCTACACTTCGGAGTACTGCATGACAACAGGAAATGCGCGGATTGAGCGCATCAATGCGGTGCGACAGGTGTTACCTGTCATCGGCATAATTTTGCGGAACGTTCTAGGAGGAGCTGACATGTTATTGAACAGTACCCGTCGACTGGTTGCCATCTCGGCCGTGTTGCTGATGGCCGTGTGCGCCACTGCGCATGCGCAATATCCGAACAAGGCTATACAGGTCGCCATTCCCTTCGGTCCTGGACCATCGGACCTGATGGCGCGCATTACCGCCACCTGCCTGTCAAGCCGCTACAAGCAGCCGGTGGTAGTCGTCAACAAACCGGGTGCCAATGGATTCATCGGTGCGAGCTTCATCAAGGCGGCGGCGCCCGATGGCTACACGCTGGGATTTGCCGCCAGCACCATGGTCACCGATCTGGCCATGGGTGAGAACACTTCTTTCGATGTGCGCAAGGACCTTGAGCCGATCACCAAGATCGTCTACGGGGTGCAGGGCATCTTCATCAATTCGGAACTGCCGGTGCAGTCCATGGCGGATCTGGTGGCCTATGCCAAGGCCAATCCGGGCAAGGTCAACTATGGCTCGGTGGGGGTGGGTTCCGTGAATCACCTGGCCACCGAAGCACTGGCAATTACCACGGGCACCAATATTGTTCACATTCCCTACCCGAAGGGAACCGCGGCATTCCTGACCGCGGTGATGTCGGGCGAACTGCAAATGGCGATGACCGATGTCAACTCAGCGCAGGGCATGCTGGAAACCGGAAAGCTGAAGCTCCTGGCGATCCTGGCCACGCAGCGCCTGCCGTCGCGGCCGACGATCCCGTTGATTCCGGATGCCGTTCCCGGGATGACCACTTACATCGGCAACCTGTGGTATGGCTATTTCGCGCCGCTGCAGACGCCCAAGGAAATCATCGACAGGACCTACACCGAACTGAGAGGCTGCCTGACTGACGAGGAAGTCCGGGCGCAGTTCCGCAAGGTGGGCTATGAAGGCACTCAGCTGGTCGCCAACCGTCCAGATGAGTTCAAGGCTTCCATTGCCGAGGACGTCGTGAAGATTTCCGATCTGGTGAAGCGCGCCAATATCAAGCGCCAGTAACATCACGATGCACTGCGCGATGCACTGCTCGGTCCACTGCGACCAGTGTCGCCTCGTTCATGAACGAGGCTTTTGCGGGTCGTGCCGCAGATAGCCGGCACCAGGTCGCAGGTAAGGGGGCGCAGGTACAGCCGGTGTGCGGCTCAGGCCTCTCCGCGCCGGAAGAACTCCGCCGTCATCGGAGCGCAAATATCCGGGCGCGCGCCGCCGGCGTGCCAGCCATCACCCTTGATGATCTGCAGTTCGGAGTTCTTGATCGTTCTTTGCCAGGCAGCGGTTTCCTCGACCTTGTGCAAGGGACCGGCATCGCCGGCAATGACCAGTGTCGGGCAGCGAATGTTCTGGATGTCTCCTCTGACATCCACCGCCGGGACCCAGCGCAGGTAACCCTGCAAGGTTGTTTTCGGCGTCTTTCCCATCAACTCAGCCCACCAGGCGATTGCTTCCGGCGGCAGCGCTGTACCGAATCGACCCGGCATGGTTTCCATGGCCCAGGCAGGGACGCCGCGATTCTCGATGGCTTCCAGCCAGTCCTTGGTATATGGCCCGACCACCGGTGCGCACGACAGCGCCAGTTTGCTGACCTTGTCCGGATTGTCGGCGGCGAACTTGATCGATATGGTGCCGCCGCTCTTGCCACCGATGAAGTGGGCCTTGTCCAGTTTCAGGTGCGCCATGAGACCGTTGATATCGGCCATGATGGTGTCGATGGACCATTTGTGATCCAGCGGCATCGGCGTCGATTGGCCAAAGCCGCGAATGTCAAAGCGCACCACGCGAAAGTGGCGTGCGAAGTACGGCACCCAGGCGCGCCAGGCCTCGGTGGATTCGCCGAAGCCATGCACGAAGATTACCGTCTCCGCCGGGCGCCACTGATCGGTGAAGTCATCGATGCGATAAAACAGTTTCGTGCCGTCGGCGGCGGTGTAAAAGCTTTCCATGTCCTGCGCTCCTCGTGTCGTTGTCATTGTCACTGTCATTGGCGGGTTCGACGCAAGCGTAGCACCTTAAGAACTCGTATCAAAATGAGATGCTGGTTAAAGTGTCATTCCGAGCGCGGCGAGGAATCTGCTTTGGAAGCCGAATCAAAAGCAGATTCCTCAGCCTACGGCTTCGGAATGACATGATTTTTAAAGTGAGTTCTGAGCGAACCGGGGCATGCAGACGCGGAATTTGTTCGCAGCATCGTATTGTCCCGGATGGCGCTATCATTCGCCTGTTTCAAATCCGCTGGATTTCGCAGCAAAACAAATACAACAGGTGAAGCCATGACGCAGTCCACCCCGAACTACGTGCCGTTGTTCAATCCGCCTGATGACTATCAGGGACCGGCGCTGTGGTTCGTCTTTCGCAATGGCGATGTTGCGCTCATGCAGGCGCAAGCGGGCGGCGGCATGCCGGTGTGCACGGAACTCGCGGACCTTGGCATGGTCGCCGAGTCGCGGCACTACCTCGGCCTGTACGATGGCCAGCATTGCTTCGCAGCGGAACTCGCCAAGGATTCTCCGGTGCCCGCGACGATCGAGTTGCGCGGGCTGCGCAGTATCTTCGGTGCTGTCGATGAGTCCCTTGCGGTGCTGGCCGGACGCGCCTTCCAGATCAAGGATTGGGACATCAATCATCGATTTTGCAGTCGATGCGGCACGCCGACGCGGCAGCGCGGCAACGAGCGTGCGCGCATCTGCCCGGCCTGCCGGCGCACCAGCTATCCGCCGATTTCACCGGCTGTCATGGTGCTGATCCTGCGCGGGCGCGAACTGCTGCTGGCACGTCGTGTCGGCGCAGACGCCAATCGCTTCAGCGCGCTGGCCGGATTCGTGGAGCCGGGCGAGGAACTCGAAGACACGGCGCGCCGCGAAGTGCGCGAGGAAGTCGGCGTGGAAATCGACGGCTTGCGTTATTTCGGCAGCCAGCCGTGGCCGTTTCCGCATTCCCTGATGGTGGCCTTCACGGCGCAGTACGCCGGTGGCGAAGTGCGTCCCGATGGCGTCGAGATCGGTGAGGCGATCTGGTTCGATGCGGCAAAGCTGCCGGATCGCCCGATGACCACCAGTATCGGCCGTCGCCTGATCGATACCGTGGCGGCAAAACTGGCGCGGGGCGAGCCACTCTAGGCTGATGCATGGCTATTGGTAATGATATTAATATTTCCATGTATATTCATGGATATTAAAACAAAGTTCAAAAACGATAATAAATAAGGGGTGGAGATGGCAGCAGCATTGAATGGCGTGCGCGTGATTGATTTCGGCCAGTACATGGCCGGACCCATGGCAGCGATGCTGCTGGCCGATCATGGTGCCGATGTGATTCGCATTGATCCGCCGGGCGGGCCGCGCTGGAACACGCCGGCCAATGCGACCTGGAACCGTGGCAAGCGCAGCATCGTGCTTGATCTGAAGCAGGCTGCGGATGTCGAGACGGCGCGCCAGCTGGTGGCGGGCGCCGACGTGCTCATCGAAAACTTTCGTCCCGGCGTGATGGACCGGCTGGGCCTGGGTCATGCGGCGCTGATGAAGGACAATGCGCGCCTCATTTATTGCTCATTGCCCGGATTTGCCTCGGACGATCCACGCGCGCAGGTGAGGGCCTGGGAAGGTGTGCTGGGCGCGGCCACGACGGCCTATCGTCCCAGTCCCGAGGCAGGCACCGGCAGGCCGGTCTATACCGCCATTGCGTTCTCCTCGGCCTATGGAGCGTTTCTCACCTCGGTCAGCGTGGCCATGGCGCTCAATGCACGGGCGCGCTCGGGCCTGGGTCAGCGCATCGAGGTGCCGCTGTTCGATGCCACCTTCACGGCCATGGGTGCGCGTGGCATGAAAGTGCATCGCTTCCCGGAAGTTCATCCGCCGTTCAACTGGAGCCGCCAGGTGCAATGCAAGGATGGTCGCTGGGTCATGTACGTGGCGAACAATCTGCGTCATCCGGCGTTCCTGAAAGCCACCGGCGCCGACGCATGGATCAAGGCTGTCCTGTCGCCGCAGGAACTGGGGCAGCGCTTTTCGGCCTTGTTCAGCCAGCGCACGGCCATGGAGTGGGAGGCGTTCTGCGCCGAGATCGGCACCGAATGCGTCACCTGCAACACCAGCGCCGAATGGCTTGAGCATCCGCAGGCGATTGCCACTGGAATGATTCAGGAGTTCACTGATCCGGAACTGGGTACGTTTCGCGGGCCCGGTATCAATTCGCGGTTGTCGGAAACGCCCGGTTCAATACGTTCGCCGCGACCGAAGCTGGACGCGCATCGCAGCGACATTCTGGCGGAACTCGCCGCCAGGCCGGCCGCTGTGGCTGCGGCTGAGCTGCCATCGGCCGAGTCATTGCGTGCGGCCCTCCAGGGCGTGAAAGTGCTGGACCTGTGCATCATCCTGGCCGGTCCGGCCTGCGGACGCACGCTGGCCGAGTTTGGTGCCGAGGTCATCAAGATCGATGACCCGCGCCGCAATCCGCTGCGCTTCCATCACGATGTCAATCGCGGCAAGCGCAGCCTGCTGCTGGATCTGAAATCCGAGGAGGGCCGCCAGATTCTGTGGCGCCTCATCGATGGCGCCGACGTCATTCTGCAGAACTATCGCAAGGATGCCGCCGCCCGGCTGGGCATCTCCTATGAAGCGGTGCGCGCGCGCCGGCCCGGCATTGTGTATGCATCACTCAATACCTTTGGCCAGATGGGACCCTACGCCGGGCGGCCCGGCCATGAACAGATCGGCCAGGCGGTCTCGGGCATGCAGATGCGCTATGGCGGCGAACGCCCGGTCACCGCGCCATTTCCGGCCAACGATTATGGCACCGGCCTCATGGGGTGTTACGCCGTGGCGCTGGCGCTGCTGGAAAAGCAGCGCACCGGTCGCGGCCAGCATGTCGATACGGCACTTGCGTACACGGCAACCATGCTGCAGTCCGGGCTGTTGCAGGGGCATGCCGGCAAGCAGTGGAACGAGCCGCGTGGCCAGGATGCTGTGGGCAGCGGCCCCTTGCATCGGGCCTATGAGGCCAGCGACGGCTGGTTGTTTCTGGGGGCGCGCGCCGTTGACCTGCACAACTGCAGTGCGCTGGCCGATCTGGCTTCGACAAGCGGCACGGCGCTGGAGGAGGCGCTGCAGGCCCGCCTGCGCGAACGCAGCGTGGCGGATTGGGTGGCGGTGTTGACGAGCGTCGGCATTGGCGCGCATGCCGTGCTTGGTGACATGGAAAGGCTCATGGAAGACCCCCTGGTGGTGGGGCGCGGGCTGAGCATCACGCGTGAACACGATGTCGTTGGGCCCGTTACCACCACCGGCCCGGCCATCAGGCTGTCGCGTACTCCGCTGGTCCCGGGCCATCCGGCCACCAAACCAGGCTCGGATGCCGCCAGCGTGCTGGCCGAAATCGGCATGGGCGCCGAACTTGACCGTCTGGTGCGCGAGCGCATCGTCGTTGTCGATGGCGTGGAGGCGGGCGTTTGATTGTGGACTGTTTCGGCATGGCCGAAAGGGGACCTGATGTGGCAGAGCTAATCAGGGGTTACGCCGTGCAAATTGTCATGAGTCCCGGGTAAAAAGCGAGCATTTGGCGCTCCTCGGCAGTTCCCGCGCCGCAGATGTCAATCATTCGCATCAGGCTGTGCAATCTGAGGTGACTGCTGGCCGGCGATTTAGGCGAAAATAGCGGCATTCGTGGCATTCGTGATTCTGGTTTGTCCATGTTGCCCGCGTTGCCCACATTGCACACGTTGGGTCGGGCGATTCTGATGGCAGACGGTATTCAAGATAATTGATTTCTTCGCAGGTATAGTTGTCTCCTATGCAAAGCCCGCTTCCACCAGCCTTCCCGCCAGAGGAAATTGATCTTGATTTCACCGGCGTTTTCAATCTCAAGGATCTGCGTCCTGAACCGCCGCCTTTGCCGAAGCCGGCCAAGCCGCGCCCCATCCCCAAAGAGTTCATGATCGGGGCGAAAACACTGCTGAAGAACAACTACTTCGTCAACATGACGCGACCGCGGCCGACGCGCGTGGTCGATCCGGCGAAAACGACCATTTTGCTTGTGGACGACGATACGACAACGCGCAACGTGCTCGGCATGATTCTGTCGCGCAGCGAGGGTTATCAGATCCGGCTGGCCAGCGATGTGAACACCTTTGTGCTGGCGCTGCAGAAGCGCCCGCTGCCCGATGTGGTCATACTTGACGTCGAGTTGCCGGGCAAGGTGAGCGGATTCAAGATACTGGCCAAGATCCGCGCTCATCCGTCCATACGTAATCTGCCGGTCATCATTTTTTCCGGGCATGCCGAACCGGCCGACCTGCAGCAGGGCATCGCGCTGGGTGCCGATGCCTATCTCTCCAAACCGGCCAAGGTGGAAGCCATTCTGGCGTCGGTGAAGGCGGTGCTGGGTGGGTGATGCGTTTTCATCCTGGCATTTCAAAACAATAAGGAAGGAATAACCGGCATGACGATTGACGCTTTGCGTACCCTGTTGCCGATTGCCGGCTGGTCTGACGAACGCACCCGCGACGTCGACATTGCCGGCGGCACCGATCCGGTTCTGCCGACCTCATTCCGCCTGGGAGAGACCAGTTCCGCATCGCTGGCCGCGGTTGGCCTGGCCGTGTCGGATTTGTGGGAACTTCGCACCGGGCGCCGCCAGCAGGTGGCGATTGATGTGCGCCGGGCAACCGCATCGCTGCGCAGCACTTCCTACATTGAAGTGGGCGAGAAGCCCCGGCATGTGCGCAGTTCGGTGATGGGCACCTATCCGGCGAAAAACGGTCGCTGGAGTTATATCCACGCCAACTTTCCGAATCATCGCGCCGCCGCGCTCAGCGTGCTGGGTGTGCCCGAAGAGCGCGAAGCCGTGCGCAACGCCATCGCGCAATGGGATGCGCAGGAACTCGAAGAAGCCATCATTGCCGCCAAGGGCGCCGGCGGC
This sequence comes from Betaproteobacteria bacterium, assembly GCA_947479645.1. Lineage (GTDB taxonomy): Bacteria > Pseudomonadota > Gammaproteobacteria > Burkholderiales > SG8-39 > CAIYPG01. The sequence continues at coordinate 48,684 of CANKAJ010000013.1, forward strand.
ATGGTGCGCAGCATGGAAGAATGGGAGAAGCACCCGCAGGGCATCGCCGTAGCGACGCTGCCGTTGATGGAAATCATCAAGATCGGCGACGCGCCGCCGGAAAAACTGCCTGAGGGAGACCGCCCCCTGTCGGGCATACGCGCGCTGGATCTGACGCGCGTGGTCGCAGGCCCGATCTGCGGGCGCACGCTGGCCGAGCACGGTGCCGATGTCATGAAGGTGACTGCGGCGCATCTGCCCAGCATCGGCACCCAGGAATTCGAAACCGGTCACGGCAAGCTCTCCACCTTTCTGGACCTGCGCAATCCTGCAGAACTGGAGACCCTGCGCGGGTTGGTGCGCGAGGCGGATGTGTTTTCGCAAGGCTATCGGCCCGGCACCCTGAGTGCGCGCGGCCTGTCGCCCGAGGCGCTGGCGCAATTGCGTCCCGGTATCGTCTGTGTGTCGCTGTCCGCATTCGGTCATGTCGGACCGTGGGCTTCGCGCCGCGGTTTCGATACCGTGATACAGACGGTCAGCGGCATCACGCACCGCCAGGGCCAATTGTTTCCCGGCGCCGAGCCCGGGCCGCAGTTCTATCCGGCTTCCACCATCGATTATCTGGCTGGATACCTGATGGCCTTCGGCGCCATGGTGGCGCTGGCCCGGCGCGCGCGCGAAGGCGGCAGCTGGTTCGTGCGCATCTCGCTGGCACAGGTGGGCCGCTGGCTGGTCGAGCGCGGCCAGGTGCCCGAGTCGCAACTCAAGGGCATACCGGCAGAATTCACACCGGAAGAACTCGCCCGCTGGAGCATGACCAGCCAAAGCCCGGTCGGGACGCTGCGTCACTTCAGCCCGGTGTTGCAGCTTTCTGAAACGGTGCCGCGCTGGGCGCGACCCGCGGTGCCGCTGGGTTACAGCCCGCCGGTGTGGCCGGCGCGGGGATAGGCGCGATTCAAGCGCATCGGGGTGACGGGGCTCTTTGAAACCCGGTTCTGCTTGCCTGACACCGAATATTAATCTGGAGCAGATCCTTGAACAACCGCAGGATAATGAAAACCAGTCTCGCCGCGGCATTGCATGAAGTGGCAGCACGACAACCGGATGCACCGGTCATCTGGTATGAAGATGACAAGCTGACTTACGCTGAATTCGAGGAAAAGATCGCGCGTGTCACGGCCGGGTTTCGCAAGCTCGGTATCGGCAAGGGCGACCGTGTTTCACTGTGGCTGCCGAACACGCCGGCATGGCTGATCTGCTTTTTCGCGCTGGCGCGGCTGGGGGCGATCACGCTGGCGACCAACACGCGCTTTCGCAGAGCCGAGCTGAAGGACATTCTGTTTCGCGCCGGTTGCAAGGCCATCGTGTACTGGCCGGCCTATCGCAGCATTGATTTTGAGGAAGTGCTCAGGCAGGTCGCCGATGGTTTGCCGGATCTGAAGCATGTGATCGAATACAGCGAAGGTCCCTATATGCATCATGCCCCCGCGCATCGCGCCGAGCGGGGCGGGGCCACCATCCTCGAATACGCGGCTCTGGAGCACTGCGAGCCTGACAGCGACAACGAAGATGTCGGCGACGCAACATCGCCCTGCCTGCTCTACACCACCTCGGGCACGACCAGCAAACCCAAGCTGGTCGTGCATGTGCAGGGCACCCTGGTGCATTTCGCCGGTGAAGTGGCACGGGCCATGGGCTATGACCTGCCCGGCGCCAGCACCCTGCAGGGCACGCCGTTTTGCGGCACCTTTGGTTTTGTGCAAGCCATTTCCACGGTGTTGTGCGGCACCCCCATGGCGCTGCTGCACACCTTCGATGCCGGCGTTGCGGCGCGCCAGATTCGCCATCGCGATGTCACTGTTGCAGCGGTGACCGACGAGATTCTGAAACGCATTTATCAGCATGAGACCGAGACAGTGCCGTTTCCCGGTATTCGTTTCTTTGTCGGCAGCCGCGCCGGCGAACTGGTCGGCCTGGCCAAGGAGCGCGGCATACTTCTGTTCAGCGGCTATGGCTCGTCCGAAGTGCAGGCGTTGTTTTCGCGCCGCCGCGATTCCGATGACCCGGTGGTGCGAGCTTCTGGTGGTGGTGTGCCGGTGTCTGCCGAGTCCAAGGTGCGGGCACGCAATCAGGAGACGGACGAAATTCTGCCGCATGGTGAGGCAGGCGAAATCGAGATATGGTCGAACACCATGATGACCGAATACCTCGGCGACACTGAAGCGACCCGGAAAGCGTTTACCGATGACGGCTATTTCCGCACCGGCGACCTGGGGTATACCGAGGCGGATGGCAGCTGGACCTTCCTCACCCGCATCGGCGACGCCGTGCGCCTGAGCGGCTTTCTGGTCAATCCGCTGGAGATCGAGCAGTACGTGCGTGACTATGCCGGCGTCGCGCTGTGTTGCGTGGTGGGCGTGGAGTACCAGGGGAGAACCCGCGTGGTGGCGTTCTACACCACGCAATCGGGCCAGGCCGTCGAAGAGGCATCGCTGCGGTCGCATTGCGTAGAAGTCATGGCGCACTACAAGGTCCCGGTGCGCTTCGTGCATGTCACGGAATTGCCCATGGTGGCCAGCGTGAACACGGCCAAGGTGAACCGCAATGACTTGCGCGCGAAGGCGGCAGAAATCATGTCGGCGGCGCAGCCGCATTGAAGCGGGCGGCGCTGAATTTCGTTGCGGGTCGGCCCACTCAACGGGGCAAACGGAAGTAAACTGCCCGCACCTTTTCTTGGTCCAATTCTCCGGGAGTCGCACCATGGCCCAACCTGCCACCAGCTCTGTCACCAATAACTCAGCCGCCAGCAGCACCGCGGCACCGCGTGGACCGGCGATGGCGCACTACATCGCCGGTACCCTGCAGCGCGAGTTTCCACCGGTGGTGCTGGAGGCTGCGCAACGCGCTCTGGCCGATGTCATCGGCCTGATGGTCGGCGCCAGTAGTGACGCCCCGGCACGTCCGGTGCGCGCCGCCATCAAGCACTGGAACGCGACTGGCAAGGCGCGCGTGGTCATGGGTGGCCGCACCACGCCGGCGCTGGCGGTGCTGGCCAATGGCACCATGGCGCATGCCATGGATTTCGATGATACGCATCCGGGCGGAGCGGGGCACCCGAGCGGCGTGTGCTGGACCACGGCGCTGGCGCTCACCGAGGAACTGGGTCGCAGCGAAAAGGACGCCATCGCTGCCTTCATCACCGGCTATGAAATCATGGGCAAACTGGGCGGCGGTTACGCGCCTGGGGTGGGGCGCAGCCTGCAGCGCAAGGGTCTGCATCCGACCGCGGTGGTCGGGCGCGTCGGGGCGGCCGCCGTGGCCAGTGTGCTGATGCGCCTGCCGGAGGAGCGCATTGCGCATGCGCTGGGCAACAGTGCGACAACCATGGGCGGCCTGGTCGGCTCCTTCGGCACACATGGCAAGCCTTTTCACGCCGGCAAGGCGGCCATGGACGGCATCCTGGCGGCGCAAATGGCATCAGAGGGCCACGTCGCCGCAACGCATCTATTCGAACTGGAGAAGGGCTGGCTGGATGCCTTCATCCAGGATCGCAAGGTCGAGGTGCCGCCGCTGGACTGGACGCAGTGGGAAATTCTCACCAACGGCTTCAAGGCCTTTGCCAGTTGTCGCGCCACGCATCCCTCGACGCAGACGGCGCGTTCGCTGGCGGATAAAATTGCCGGTCGCAAGGTCGTTCGCGTGGAGGCGCGGGTGCACCCGAACGCGCTGGTGACCGCCGGCAAGACCGCGCCGCGCACGCCGCTGGAAGGCAAGTTCAGCGTGCCCTTTTGCATCTCCATGGGGCTGCGTGGCTATTCGGTGGTCGATACCGATTTCAAGGACGAGGTGATGCGCGATCGTTCGGTCATGGATATCGTACCGGTGGTGAAGATGACCCCGGTGGAAGGCCAGGCGCCGTATTCGGCCTCGATGGACGTGTACCTGGAAGATGGCGAGACACTGCACGCGGAAACCGCCATCATGCGCGGCCACCCGGACAATCCGCTCAGCTGGGATGACCTGCGCGCCAAGTTCCAGGGGCTGGTCGAGCCGGTGGTGGGCAAGGACAGAACGGAGCGGTTGTTCCAGGCCGCACGCGATTTTGGCGCACCGGGTTCCATGCAGCGCCTGAGTGCGTTGCTGGAGGGATCGCTTTGATCGCGGTGATTGAGTATCAATTTGCACTACATACCGACACTCAAGAAGGGCTTGTCATTCCGAAGCCACTGGCTGAGGAATCTGCTGTTCAATCAGATTAAAAAGCAGATTCCTCGCTATGCTCGGAATGACACTTTTTCCGAATTGGTAATTCAACAACGAGTCATTAACCAGGGAGCAGCAGCATGATTCAATTGAAAACGGACAAGATTCTGGCGCAGGTCGAAGACGGTATCGGCTGGCTGACCTTCAACAACCCCGAGCGGCGCAATGCCATGTCGCTGGAAATGTGGCAGGCCACCGGCGATGCGCTGGAGGCTTTCCAGAGTGATCCGTCGGTGCGCGTGGTGGTGATGAAAGGCGCGGGCGGCAAGGCCTTTGTGTCCGGAGCCGATATCTCGCAATTTGACAAGGTTCGTTCCAACGCCGACCAGGCCAAGGAATATGCCCGCATTTCCGACTGGGGTCGTGCCTGGCTGGTGCGCTTCGACAAGCCGCTGATCGCGATGATCAACGGTGTTTGCATTGGTGGCGGGCTGGCCATCGCGCTCAGCGCCGATGTGCGCTTTGCCTGCACCGGTTCGCGCTTCGGCATCCCGGCGGCGAAACTCGGCCTCGGTTACGCGTATAGCGGTCTTGCCATGCTGGCGCGGCTGGTCGGGCCATCGTCTGCTCGCGACATCATGTTTACCGGGCGCTTCCTTGAAAACGATGAGGCACTGCGCATCGGGCTGATCAACTTTGTCACCGAGGAAGCGGATCTGGAAGCGCGCGTACGTGCCTACGCTGCCATCATCGCCGGCAACGCACCGCTGACCATCCGCGCGGCCAAGGCCTCGGTGTCCGCCTACGAGCACTACGCCGACAGCCAGGTCTCCGATGAACTGAATGCCATGATCGACGCCTGCTTCAACAGCGCGGACTATGCCGAGGGGCGCAAGGCATTTGCGGAGAAAAGGAAGCCGAAGTTCCAGGGCAGGTAGTCCTGGGTTACTGATAAGAAATATTTCGTATTGCCTATTTAATGAAAGACAGAATCGTTAAATAGATAATAATTGTGAATTGTGAATCGGGAATCCCGGCTGCAGCCGGGATTCCCGTTCTGCCTAGGGTTTCCCAGGCAGGCTCGCCGCAGTGGCTGCACGTGAGCGCAGCCGCCACTTGACGACTTCCACGGAGATCAGCACAAGCAGGCCCAGTCCGAGAATCACCCCGATATCCCGCAGCGTCGGCATGGCGATCCCGAAAGCCGTGCGCACGGTATCAAACTGCAGCAGCACCGCAATGAGGGCCAGTTCCCAACCGATCGCGATCAGCAGCCATTTGTGTGGCGGTGCCGTCAGCAGGCTGAAACGCAGCGAGCGAAAATTGAGCGTGAGGATGAGTTCGATCAGCACGAACATCAGGAACACCTGGGTGCGGGCGGCCTCAAGGTTCTCAATATTCGAGAAGAACATCCACAGAAACAGCGGACACTCGATGATCACGGCCAGCAGGATGAGCGTGCGCACGTCCATTGACAGCACGCTTTCGTTTGGATCTCTTGGTGGTCGCTGCATGATGTCGGGGTCGGGTGGCGCCAGACCGAGCGCCAGCGCGGGCAGCCCGTCGGTGGCCAGGTTGATGTAGAGAATGGCCGCGGGCAGCAGCGGCAGGTAGTTCGGCCCCATGACGATGACCACGCCGCCCAGCACCACGACTTCGGTGATGTTGGCGCGCATCAGGTAGGTCAGGTACTTCTGGATGTTGTCGTAGACCCAGCGGCCGCGCTCGATCGCCGCCACGATGCTGGCGAAATTGTCGTCGGTCAGGATGATGTCGGCGGCCTCCTTGGCGACGTCGGTGCCGGCGATGCCCATGGCGATGCCGATGTCGGCGTGTTTCAGGGCCGGCGCGTCGTTGATGCCGTCGCCGGTCATGGCCACCACATGTCCCCGCGCTTTCCAGGCGCGCACGATTTTCAGCTTGTCCATCGGCGACACGCGCGCGTAGACGGTGACGCGCTCAACCACGGCCGCAAATGCCGCGTCGTCCAGGTGCTCCAGTTCGGGGCCGGTGAGGACCATGTCACCGTCCCGGTAAATGCCGATTTCACGCGCCACTGCGACCGCGGTCACCTTGTGATCACCGGTGATCATGACCGGCTGTATGTGCACTTCACGGCAGGTGCGCACGGCGTCGATGACTTCGTCGCGCGGCGGATCCATGATGCCGACGAGGCCCAGCAAAACCATACCTGATTCGGACGACTCTTCGCTCAGGTGACCGCGATCGAGTTCCTTGCTGGCGATGGCGAGCACCCGCAGCGCAGCGCGGCCCATGTCTTCGCTCACCTGCATCAGTCGCGCGCGTTCCGTTTCATTCAGCGGCCTTGTGCCGCCGGCCTCCATGACCGACGTGCAGCGCTCCAGCACGATCTCGGGGGCTCCCTTCATGAACGCCAGGCAGCGGCCGTCGTCCATGTCATGCACCGTGGTCATGCGCTTGCGCTCGGAACTGAAGGGGAACTCCTCGATGCGCGGACATTCCAGGCGCAGTTCGGCGGTGTGCAGGCCACCCTTGGCAGCGAGGGTGACCAGGGCGGCTTCCGTGGGGTCGCCGCGCGCCATCCAGCGCTCGCCGTCCTCGCCAACGCGGGCGACGCTGGCATCGCTGGCCAGCAGGCCGCCTTTCATCATCAGTATCAGCGTTGCATCGGGTGCCGAGTCACCGATGCTTCCGGTTGGCGCATAGCCGCCACCGCTGACATCGATCTGGCGTCCGCCGGCATACAGTCGGCGCACGGTCATTTCGCCGCGGGTCAGCGTGCCGGTCTTGTCGGTGCAGATGACGCTCACGCAACCGAGGGTCTCCACCGCAGGCATCTTGCGGACCAGTGCATTGCGCTTGGCCATTTCATGCATCGCCACGGCCAGGGCGCCGGTGACGATGGCGGCAAGCGCTTCGGGTACCGCCGCCACGGCC
>CANKAJ010000014.1 GCA_947479645.1 Betaproteobacteria bacterium
CTAGCCAGGCGAAATGTTGAAAAAATTCTTGATTCTGGTGGATCGCGAAAGGAAGTATCTGGTATCCGAAATGAGCCAGATTCGCGGGCTCATGCCATTGCTCATGAAGCCACGCAATAAACAAAAATGGACCGCAGAGGACCGCCGCGAACTTGCCCTTCACCTGCGGCGACTAAAACAGGTGAGCCCCTATATTGCTGTCATGGTGCTTCCGGGCGGATTGGCCATGCTGCCCGCCCTGGCATGGTGGCTGGACCGCCGGCGCGGCCGCCGGGTTATTGCTACCGAATAGCGCCGCACCGTATTTCGTTGAGGTTATCAGTGATTGTGCGTAACATTCGCGGCCATGCATTCCCATACACCATCGAGTTCTGAATCTGTTTCCGTGCCTGGCTCAACGGCCGACTTCCGGCAGGAATTCATCCGCTTTTGTGTGGCGCAAGGCGTGCTCAAGTTTGGCAGCTTCGTTACCAAGTCCGGACGCACCACGCCCTATTTTTTCAACGCAGGCCTTTTCAGTACAGGTGCTGCGCTCGACAGTCTGGCGCAATTCTACGCAAAGGCGATACTCACCTCCGGCCTGGAATTCGACATGCTGTTCGGCCCCGCCTACAAGGGCATCATGCTGGCGGCCGCCACAGCCATGGCACTGGCGCGCGAAGGGCGCGATGTGCCATTTGCCTTCAATCGCAAGGAAGCCAAATCCCATGGCGAGGGCGGCAATATCGTTGGGGCGCCACTGGCTGGACGCGTCCTCATCGTTGACGATGTCATGACTGCCGGTACTGCAGTTCGCGAATCGGTGGAAATCATACGCGCGGCGGGCGCGACACCGGCCGGTGTCGCGGTGTCTCTTGATCGAATGGAAAGGGGTACCGGAGCACTTTCCGCGGTACAGGAAGTCACCCGTCAATATGGCATGCCGGTGGTTCCGATTGCGAACCTCGACCATCTGTTGGCCTATCTGGAGAACGCGCCCGAATTACGGCAAAATATTCAGGCCATAGCCGCCTATCGGCAATTATATGGAGTATCCGTTCATGACTAAGATCAATCGCCGGAATGCAACAAGAGCACTGTCACTTGATCGCGCCAGTTCCCGGCACTCGACGCGTGCACTGCGGAATATTTGCCTTGGATTTTTGCTTGTTGGACTGGTCATCTTCATGATGGGCAATGCGCAAGCGCAGGGACGCATCTACAAATGCACCGATGCCAAGGGCAAGGTTTATGTCACCCAGACACCGCCGCCGGAATGCCTGGGGCGCCCCACGGACGTTCTGAACAAAAGCGGTAACGTGGTGTCGCGCGACGAAGGCATGTTGACGCCGGAACAACAGGCTCAGCGCGAAGCGGACAAAAAGAAAAAAGCTGAGCAGGAACTGGCCGCCAAGGAAGATCGGCGCAAGGCGACCTCGCTGCTCAGCACCTATTCGAGCGAAAAGGACATTGAGGAAGCCCGGGCGCGCGCACTGAAGGAGAACGAAGGCGCCATCCAGGAGAGCGAAAAGAAAATCGCAGCGGCTCAGAAGCGCGCGAAGGAACTGGAAAATGAAAAAGAGTTTTACGCCAAGAAAACCATTCCGGCCAAGCTGGAGTCAGACATACGAAATAATGAGATTGACCTGAAGAACCAGCAGGGATTGCTCGATGCGAAGCGAAAACAGGTCGCCACCATCAATACCAAACATGATGACGACAAGCGACGCTACATCGAACTGACCAAGAATCTGCCCAAACGCTGACTCAGGAGAGCTTGCGCCTCAGGATTTCGTTGACCTGTGCCGGATTGGCCTTGCCCTTGCTCGCCTTCATCACCTGACCAACCAGGGCATTGAACGCCTTGTCCTTGCCGGCCCTGAACTCCTCGACTGACTTGGAATTGGCCGCGAGCACCTGATCAACGATCGTCTCGATCGCGCCCACGTCGGAAATCTGCTTCAATCCGCGTTTCTCGATGATGAGATCGGCGGCATCCTCACCCCGGGCATCACCCTGCCACATGGCGTCAAAGACGTCCTTGGCCAGCTTTCCTGACACAGTGTTGTCACGAATGCGACGCAGCAGGCCGGCCAGTTGCCTGCTGGTCACCGGTGATCGGGGGATATCGAGGTTGTCGCGATTGAGTGCGGCAGCCAGTTCACCCATCATCCAGTTGGCAACCGTCTTGGCTGCATCATCGCCCAGCACGTCAACCATGTCCTCGAAATACTCCGCTGTTTCACGTGATTGCGTCAACGCAACTGCATCGGCGGACGACAGAGCATAAGCACTCACGTAGCGATCACGCTTCTGCTGCGGCAGTTCAGGCAGTTCACCCCGCACACGATCAAGCCAGGCCTCATCCACCACCAGAGGCAGCAAATCAGGATCGGGGAAGTAACGATAATCATGGGCATCCTCCTTGGAACGCATGACACGCGTCTTGCCGCTGTCCGGGTCAAACAGCACGGTCGCCTGCTGGATGCGGCCGCCGTCTTCCAGTGTTTCGATCTGCCAGCGCGCCTCATACTCAATGGCCTGCTGCAGAAAGCGGAAGGAGTTGAGGTTCTTCACTTCGCGCCGCGTTCCCAGCGCTTCACCAGGACGCCGCACCGATACGTTGGCATCACAACGAAACGACCCCTCCTGCATGTTGCCATCACAGATGCCGATCCAGCGCACCATGGCGTGCAGCGCCCGGGCATAGGCCACCGCTTCTTCGGCCGAGCGCATATCGGGCTCGGACACGATTTCCAGCAGCGGCGTCCCGGCCCGGTTGAGGTCGATGCCGCTCATGCCATGGAAGTCCTCATGCAGCGACTTGCCGGCATCTTCTTCAAGATGGGCGCGCGTCAGTCTGACCTTGATTTCACCGCGCGTCGGCGAAACGATCGCAATCTCCCCGCCGTTAACAATGGGCAAATCCAACTGGCTGATCTGGTAGCCCTTGGGCAGGTCCGGATAGAAGTAATTCTTGCGCGCAAATTCCGAGCGCCGATTGATGTTATCGGCAAGGCCGCCGTTGACGCCCAGTCCAAAGCGAATGGCGCGTTCCACCGCGCCACGATTGGCCACGGGCAATACACCTGGCAGCGCGATATCCACTGCGCTTGCCTGCGTGTTGGGCGCAGCACCAAACGCCGTTGAAGATCCGGAGAAAATCTTCGAGTCAGTCGACAGTTGAACGTGTGTTTCCAGTCCGATGACTATTTCCCAGTTTGCACTCATGCGCTCATCCCCTCTGGCGAGCGCAGATGCCAATCGGTAGCGCACTGATAATGATGTGCGATGGCAAGCATCTTCGCCTCGGCAAAATAATTGCCGACCATGTGCAGTCCGACTGGAAGTCCGTGCTCACCGAGACCGCATGGAATCGACATGCCCGGCAATCCGGCCAGGTTGGCCGGAATGGTATAGACGTCATTGAGGTACATCTGCACTGGGTCTGAGGCCTTGGCGCCCAGTTCGAACGCCACCGTCGGCGACGTTGGCCCGACCACAATGTCGCAATCCTTGAACGCCGCGGCAAAGTCGTTGGCGATCAATCGGCGAATTTTCTGTGCCTTCACATAATAAGCGTCGTAATAACCATGCGACAGCACATAGGTTCCGATAAGAATTCGTCTCTTGACCTCTGCGCCAAAACCCTCTGCCCTTGATTTTGAGTACATTTCGGCCAGATTCGAATAAGACTTGGCGCGATGCCCATAGCGCACGCCATCGAATCGCGACAGATTGGAAGATGCCTCGGCCGGCGCAATCACGTAATACGCCGCCACGCCCAGCCTGGCATTGGGCGTGCTGACATCAACCAGCGTCGCCCCCAGCCGGCGCAGCTCGTCAAGCGCCGACTGCACGGCCCGCGCCACATCCGGGGCAAGCCCTGCGCCAAAATGCTCTTTCACCACCCCCACCCGCACGCCAGTCAGCGGCAGATTCGGCGCCACTCCTCCGGGAACCTCAAGCTCGCGGCCATAGTCCTCGGTCACGCGATCAATACTGGTCGAGTCACGCGCATCAAATCCGGACATGACATTGAGCATCAGCGCGGCGTCCTCGGCACTCCTGGCGAGGATGCCGCCCTGGTCCAGGCTGGATGCAAAGGCGATCATGCCGTAGCGAGACACCACGCCATAGGTTGGTTTCAATCCGGTGAGTCCGGTGAGCGCGGCCGGCTGGCGTATCGAGCCTCCCGTGTCGGTTGCAGTTGCCACAGGCGCCATGCGTGCAGCCACTGCTGCGGCCGATCCACCGGAGGAGCCGCCGGGAACACGACCGGTGTTCCAGGGATTTTTCACCGGACCGTAGAACGAAGTCTCGTTCGACGAACCCATGGCAAATTCGTCCATATTGGTCTTGCCCAGGATGACCGACCCGGCATCGTTGAAGCGCCCGATCACGTGCGCATCGTAGGGGGCAACAAAGTTGGACAGCATCTTTGAGCCGCAGGTGGTCAACCAGCCCTGGGCGCAGAAAATATCCTTGTGCGCCACCGGAATACCGGTCAAGGGACCTGCATTCCCCGCAGAAATGCGGGCATCGGCCGATCGCGCCTGCGCCAGACTGCGCTCGGCATCGACGGTAATGAAGGCATTCAGCTCGCCGTTCAGTTTCGCAATGCGATCGAGAAACAGCTGCGTTAATTCAACACTGGAAACCTTCTTTAACGCCAGTGCGATAGCCAATTCTTTGAGGGAACTATTAATCATTCAGTGTGACTTATCTTGATCTGCGAATGGAATTGAATCCAAAACATTCGTCATCCCCAACTTCGCGGGAATGGCGAGCCTTTACTCAATCACCTTCGGCACAAGGTACAAGCCCCCCTCAACCTGTGGCGCAATGGACTGGAACAGCGCGTGCTGATCAACTTCTGTCACCACATCATCTCGCAGCCGGAGCAAGGCGCTCTGCGCATGCGCCATGGGTTGTATGCCTTCGGTATCGACTGCCTGCATTTCGCCGATCAGGCTGAATATCTCATTCAGCTGCCGCTGCGCGGCAAGGGCCTCGGCATCGCTCACTTCAATCCGTGCGAGCAGCGCGATCCGGTGCACTTCTTCAATACTCAAAGACATGACAAAATTCTCACAAAACAAGGGGTTCTTGCGCTATTATAGCTGATCTATGTAACCCTCCTTTCGTAAGGGAATCAAAGGGATGTTCGGATTTTTGCGCGGCTACTTCTCCGACGATCTGGCCATCGATCTCGGCACCGCCAATACGCTGATTTATGTCCGTGGCAAGGGCATTGTTCTTGACGAGCCGTCAGTTGTCGCGATCCGCCAGGAAGGCGGGCCTAACGGCAAGAAAACCATACAGGCCGTTGGCAAAGAAGCCAAGATGATGCTCGGAAAAACCCCCGGGAACATCACGGCCATTCGACCAATGAAGGATGGCGTGATCGCCGACTTCACTGTGACCGAACAGATGTTGAAGCAATTCATCAAAAAGGTGCATGTATCGCGCCTGTTGTCGCCCAGCCCTCGCATCATCATCTGCGTCCCCTGTGGCTCGACTCAGGTCGAACGTCGCGCCATTCGCGAATCGGCCATCGGCGCTGGCGCATCGCAGGTATATCTGATTGAAGAACCAATGGCAGCGGCCATTGGCGCTGATATGCCGGTGGCCGATGCCACCGGATCAATGGTGGTTGACATTGGAGGTGGCACCACCGAAGTCGGTGTCATTTCGCTCGGCGGCATGGTATACGCAGGCAGCGTGCGTGTCGGTGGCGACAAATTCGATGAAGCAATCATCAACTACATCCGCCGCAATTACGGCATGTTGATCGGCGAAACGACGGCCGAGAGCATCAAGAAGCATATTGGCTCGGCATTCCCCGGCTCCGAAGTCAAGGAGATGGAAGTCAAGGGTCGCAATCTCGCCGAAGGCATTCCGCGCAGCTTCACCATTTCTTCGAATGAAATTCTTGAGGCACTCACCGAGCCGCTCAATCAGATTGTCAGTGCCGTCAAGTCGGCGCTGGAACAAACGCCCCCTGAGTTGGGCGCGGACATTGCCGAGAAGGGCATGGTTCTCACTGGCGGCGGGGCCTTGCTGCGCGATCTCGATCGCCTGCTGATGGAAGAGACCGGCCTGCCGGTCATTGTTGCCGAAGACCCGCTTACCTGCGTGGTGCGCGGCTCGGGCAAGGCGCTGGAAAAGATGGACCAGTTGGGGAGCATCTTCACGAATGACTGACATGCCTGAAGAGCGCAGACCGGTCGCATCCGACAGACTCTCCTTCTTCAACGCCTGGCAGTAGATTCAAATGGAGTTCCAGCCGCCACCTTTCTTCAACCGCGGCCCTGCGCCACTGGTTCGGTTGATGTTTTTCATTTCACTCGCCATGCTACTGATGGTTCTGGATGTTCGCTTTCATTATCTGGAAGCGCTGCGAACAGGCCTGGCCATCGTTGTATATCCACTGCAGCGCGCGGCCATGGCGCCCGTTGATGCATTCAGCGGCATCGCAGGGTATTTTTCCAGCCAGTCGTCACTACAGCGGGAAAACGACGCACTGCGGGCAAAGGTGCTGCAATCCTCCAAGGATGTACTGACACTGGACACACTGGCCGCCGAGAACGCGCAATTGCGAAAGCTGCTGGAGGCACGCGAGCACGCGCCGCGCAAAGCCACATTCGCCGAGATTCTCTACGCCGGTCGCGACCCATTCTCGCGCAAGATCGTCATCGACAAGGGGACTGGCGCCGACATCAAGGCTGGCGAGGCGGTCATGGACGATACCGGCGTTATCGGCCAGGTCACTCGGGTGTTTCCAATGATGGCCGAGGTCACCTTGATCAGCGACAAGGAGCAGGCCACGCCGGTACAGGTGGTCCGCAACGGCCTGCGCGCCATTGCCTACGGTGATGGCGCCACGCTGGACCTGCGTTTCATGGCTGCCAATGCCGACATTCAGAATGGCGACACGCTGGTCACCTCCGGAATCGATGGGACCTATCCGGCCGGTTTGCCGGTTGCGCGCGTCGCACGCGTCGAGCGCGATGCCGCCTACGCTTTTGCCAAAATTCAGTGCGTACCCATCGCCGGCACTGAAAAACACCGTCAGGTCCTGGTACTGGCACAGGACACCAATCTTCAGCCACCGCCGGCGGCTGAAGCGCAACCGCCCACACGCACAGCCAAGGGTTCGCGACGCGGTTCACGCGTGCGCAACTGAACGGGCCCCAGGAACATGTCCTACAACTTCGAAGCCAGGGCACAGCGAATTCTGCTGCCGGTCAATCCCTTATTTGTCATCACGACAATGATGACCGCCCTGGTATTCAATCTGCTGCCCTGGCGTGATATTGCGGGCATTCCCGATATTCTCGCGCTGGTGCTGGGGTTCTGGTGCATCAACCAACCGCGCAAGATCGGCGTGGGCACGGCGTGGCTGTTCGGGCTCATCATGGACACCGGCAACGGCGCCCTGCTTGGCCAGCACGCCTTCGCCTATGCCGTGCTCGCCTTTGCCGCGAACACGCTGTCACGACGCATACTGTGGTTTCCCATCTGGCCGCAGGCGCTGCATGTCTTCTTGCTGCTGCTGGGCTGCCAGGGGCTCATGCTGATCATCCGTCTTGCCGCGGGCAGTCCGTTTCCCGGCGTGCTCTACTTCTCAGGCAGCATCATCTCGGCAGTGATGTGGCCACTCGTCAATTTCGTGTTGTTGTCTCCACAACGCAGACCGGAATCAGTCGATGAGAACAGGCCCATCTGAAATGGTCATGTCCGCGTTTTGCCATCAACCTGCGCAATGAATATTGAATCCGGCCATTCGCGATGAGCCTTGAACTGCATAACACCGAGCGCGAGCTGTACAACTTCCAGACGCGAATCGGCGTGGCCGGCGCCGTGGTGATGGCCGCATTTTTCATTCTGTTCGTGCGTTTTTTCTATCTGCAAGTGGTGCAACACGACTATTACCAGACCAAGGCAGAGGACAATCGCATCTCGGTAGTCCCGATCACACCCAACCGTGGCAACATCTTCGACCGCAACGGTATCGTGATGGCACGCAATTACTCCGCGTATACACTGGAAATCGCACCAGGCAAGGTCAGCGACATTGAGCGCATCGTCACCGAACTCGCCACCGTCATTGAAATCCGCCCCAGTGATCGCAACCGCTTTCGCAGACTGATGATTGAAGCCAAAGGCGCCGATACGCTCCCCATACGCACACGCCTCACGGATGAGGAAGTTGCGCGTTTTGCAGCCAACCGCTACCGCTTTCCCGGCGTGGAGATCCGTGCCAGGCTATTCCGTCAATACCCTTATGCCGAACTGGCGTCGCATGCGCTGGGATATATCGGGCGCATCAACAGTGGCGACCTGGGCTGGATCACGGAACATGCCCTGGACTCGAATTACAAGGGCACTGATCACATCGGCAAAACCGGCATTGAGCAAAGCTATGAAACCGAATTGCACGGAATCACCGGCTACGAGCAGGTTGAAGTTGACGCCGGCGGACGCGGCGTTCGTACGCTGTCGCGCACTGCGCCAACGTCGGGCAACAATCTTGTGCTGACGCTTGATGTGGAATTGCAGAAAGTTGTCGAGACCGCCTTTGGCGATCGGCGTGGCGCGCTGGTCGCCATTGAACCGGCCACCGGTGGCGTGCTGGCCTTCGTATCCAAACCCGGCTTCGACCCCAACCTGTTTGTCGATGGCATCGACCCGACCAACTGGGACGCGCTCAATTCGTCTTTGGACCGGCCGCTCAACAATCGCGCACAGAACGGCATTTACCCCCCCGGGTCCACCTTCAAACCCTTCATGGCACTGGCGGCCCTGGAGTCAGGCAAACGCACTCCGACCCAGGCCATCTTTGATCCCGGGCACTTTGATTTTGGCGGCCGGCGATTCCGTGACGATAAAGTGGGCGGCCATGGCATGGTGGACATGTACAAGTCCATTGTCGTCTCCTGCGACACTTACTATTACACGCTTGCCAATGACATGGGCATCGACATCCTGTCACGCTTCATCGGACAGTTTGGCCTGGGCTCGCGAACCGGCATCGACATCAAAGGAGAGTCACCAGGCGTCCTGCCTTCGCAGGAATGGAAGATGAAACGCTTTCGCCGGCCGGATCAGCAAAAGTGGTACCCCGGAGAAACAATCTCCGTCGGCATAGGCCAGGGCTATAACTCCTATACACCCTTGCAGCTGGCGCAGGCCATTGCAACGCTGGCCAACAATGGTGTCATGTACAAGCCGCACCTGGTCAAGTTTGTCGAGAACGTCAATACCGGTGAGCGTCGCGTGGTGGAGCCCGAGCCGATCAAGACAATCCCGTTGAAGCCGGAGAACATCGAATTCATCAAGCGCGCCATGGCCGGCGTCAACATTGAGGGCACCGGCGCGCGCGCCTTCGCCGGCGCGCAGTACACCAGCGCCGGCAAGACCGGCACCGCGCAGGTTATCGCCATCAAGGCGGGTGAGAAATACAACGAGTCGAAGACCGCGGAACGCCATCGCGACCACGCGCTGTTTATCGCATTCGCTCCGGTGGAGAGTCCCAAAATCGCGCTGGCCGTGCTGGTGGAGAATGCCGGCTTCGGCGCTGCCGCAGCCGCGCCCATCGCGCGCCTGGTGCTTGACTACTACCTGCTCGGAAAGAAGCCGGCCAAGCCCGCCGCTATCGACGAAAGGGCCGCCGATGGTGATTAACAACCTGCTGCGCCATATTGCCGAACCCATCGATCGAACCATGTTGTCGGTCGTCACGGCGCTGGTACTGCTCGGATTTGTCACGCTGTACAGCGCCAGTTACGAGAATCCCGGAAGGGTGGCCGCACAGGTCGGCAATCTGGCATTCGCGTTTACCGTGATGCTGACCGTCGCGCAGATTTCGCCGCAACTGCTGATGCGGCTCGCCCCACCAGTCTATCTGCTGGGCTTGCTGCTGCTTGTCGGTGTGGCCCTGTTTGGCGACGTGCGCAACGGGGCGCGCCGCTGGCTGAGCCTCGGGATCACCAGCATCCAGCCTTCGGAGATCATGAAAATCGCCATGCCGCTGATGCTCGCCTGGTATTTTCAGAAGCGCGAAGCCGTGTTGAAAATTTATGATTACGGTATTGCCGCCATCATCCTGCTTATCCCCACGCTGCTAATCGCACGCCAACCCGATCTGGGCACGGCGCTGCTGGTCTCGGCCGCAGGCTTCTATGTCATTTTCCTCGCTGGACTGTCCTGGAAAGTGCTGATCGGCTTGGGCATTTCCGGATTGGCGAGCCTGCCGCTGCTGTGGGGCATGCTGCACGACTACCAGCGAAAGCGGATACTCACTCTTATTGATCCCAGCGAAGATCCACTGGGGTCGGGCTACCACATCATCCAGGCGACTATCGCCGTTGGTTCCGGCGGTTTTGCCGGCAAAGGCTGGCTGCAGGGGACACAGGCGCATCTGGAGTTCATTCCGGAACGCTCCACGGATTTCATTTTTGCGGTTTTCTCCGAAGAATTCGGCCTGATCGGCAACATCGTATTGCTGACCCTGTATCTGGCACTCATCGCCCGCGGCCTGATGATGGCGGCCAACGCCCCCACGTTTTTCGCACGCTTGTTGTCCGGATCCATCATCCTCACCTTCTTCACCTATGCCTTCGTCAATATGGGCATGGTCAGCGGCATCCTGCCCGTTGTGGGCGTGCCGCTGCCACTGGTATCGTATGGCGGTACGGCGCTGGTGACTCTGTTCTTTGGCCTCGGAATATTGATGAGCGTGCACAAACACCGCAAACTGGTGCAGACATGAAATCGGCGATTGCCGCAATCCTGCTGCTTGCAACGGGATTACTCGCCGGCTGCGGCGGCCTGGGTCCACGCCTGATTATCGATCGTGAGCCTGGCGCCACCGCGTCCAAACCCCAGACTGAAGCGGCGGTGCCAACGCGCGGGGGCGGCTATTACAAGGACGATGGCCCCGGCGACAATCCGCCCGACCTCGGCGCAGTGGCGGACGCCGAGCCCAGGCGCGAACCGCTGCACCGCTTTGCCAATAATCCTTACAACGTCTTTGGCGTTGCCTATTCACCGCTCAGGACGATCGAGCCCTACCAGCAACGCGGCCTGGGTAGCTGGTATGGCCGCAAGTTCCACGGTCAGCGCACTTCCAGCGGGGAAACCTATGACATGTATGGAATGACCGCCGCACATCCCACATTGCCGATTCCGAGCTACGCGCGTGTCACCAATGTGGGCAATGGCAAGAGCGTGATCGTGCGTGTGAATGATCGAGGACCGTTTCATCCGGGCCGCATAATCGACCTTTCCTACGCCGCCGCATGGAAACTCGGCTATATCAATTCGGGCAGCACTTCGGTCGAACTGGAATTGATTACACCGGAGCAAATGCCGCTGCTGGCGGCGCGGCGCGCGCCACCAGCGCCTGTGCCAGCCATCGCCATCGCCGCGGAACGCCGTACTACGCCAACGGCTACGGCAGTTGCGCAAAATGCGCCTGCCCCGATCAACCCGCCCAAGCCATCGGTCGTGCAGACCACCGCCATCGCTGCAGTGGAACAACCGCAGGCCGCACCGCTGCCGATTTCTGCCCCCGCACCGACCTTGCCTGTGGAAGTCGAAACGCGCGGCGTATTCCTGCAACTCGCTGCCTTTTCCGTGCGAGACAGCGCTGAAAATTTTCGCGCCCGAATCTATCGCGAGCTCGGTTGGCTGAACAACGGCATCGAGATATTCCAGAAGGATGGCTTGTTCCGCCTGCATGCCGGCCCTTATAAAGACCGCAGCGAAGCAGGCGGCATGGCCGAGCGCTTGCGCACCGAACTACAGCTCAGGCCAATGATTGTGGTGCGCTGAGCAATCCCGTATGAACGCGATTGCGACATCCGGCATTGCCCTGCCCAGTATCGCCCTCACCATGACATTGACAGTCCTGGCCGTAATGGCAGGCTGCAGCGATGCACCTGTGGCACGCGGCCCCGACTCGCCGGGGCGCGGCGCCACCCCTGCGTCAATCGCCACATCGCAACTGCTGCGCCAGCCGGGCGGCTTCTACACTGACGATGGGCCCGACGGCGCGGTGCCGGTGAATATCGCCACACTGCCTGACGCACAGCCGAAAGCGGAGCCGCTGCACGCCAGCGCCAACGAACCCTATACGGTATTCGGGCACGATTACACGCCACTCAGAACGGCAGCCGGCTACAAACGCCAGGGTACCGCCTCATGGTATGGCCGCAAGTTCCACGGCCAGAAAACAGCAGGTGGCGAAGTCTATGATATGTATGCCATGACCGCGGCACATCCGACATTGCCCATACCGAGCTACGCTCGTATAACCAGTCTTGAGAACAATCGATCCGTCGTTGTGCGCATCAATGATCGCGGCCCCTTCGGCTCAGGACGCATCATGGACGTCTCCTACGCGGTCGCAAGCAAGCTGGGGTTTGCCGAATCCGCATTGGCACCCGTGACCGTGGAAGGTCTTGCCACCGGATCAGTCGTGACAACGGTGGCAGCGGAACCATACCAACCCACAGTCATAGCCACTGCCAGCGACCGACGCGGAATCTTCCTGCAGCTCGGTGCATTCAGCAGCCGCGGCAATGCCGACAATTTCCGCGAGCGATTGCGACGCCAGCTTGACTGGGCCGGCAATGATCTCGATATTGAATTTCGCGACCGACTGTACCGGGTGCAACTCGGCCCCTACCGCGATCGCGCCACAGCCAACAGCGCTGCCGACAAAGTCCGTGCGGCGGTGGAAATCAAACCCATCGTGGTGGTGCGATGAAAATTCCGTACAGGTTCATCATTGCGACCATGGCTGCCGCAGTGCTGCTCGGTTCGTGCGTCAGCGTCAATCCCTATTACGATCAGACCAAGCCGCACCGCACCCAGCAGGGCTTCCGCAACAACTATGCCGAATGGCCCAAACCCGACTTCTGGAAGTGGCAGTGGGAGCGGCGCATTGCGGGGCTGCCCAAGCCACCGGTCGAAATGACGCCACGCGCTGTGCCCGAGGTTGATTTCCTCAAGGCCAACGCCACCGAGCCGACTCTGACCTGGATAGGCCACGCCAGCGTATTGCTGCAGGTTGGCAGCTACAACGTGCTGACCGATCCCCATCTGACCGAACGCGCTTCACCGGTGAGCTTCTATGGCCCCAGACGGCAATCGCCACCGGGCCTGGACTTCGAACAGCTGCCACACATCGACCTGGTATTGATCTCGCACAATCACTACGACCATATGGATCTTGGCACACTCAAGCGCCTGGCCGCCCAGGATGGCAAACCACCTCTGTTCGTCGTGCCGCTGGGCCTGGAGCAGTGGTTCCTCAAGCAGGGCATCACCAACGTCGTGGAGCTGGACTGGTGGGACCGGCTCGGCGTCGGCAGCTTGGACGTGCATCTGGTGCCGGTGCAGCACTGGAGCCAGCGCACCTTGTTTGATCGCAACCAGACATTGTGGGGCGGCTTCTACATCAGGCACCGCACGCTCAGCGTCGTCTACACCGGCGACACCGGCTACTCAAGGGATTTCTCCGACATCCGCGAGCGGCTTGGTGCTCCGGATATCGTGGTCACACCGATTGGTTCCTACGAGCCGCGCTGGTTCATGGGTCCGCAGCATGTCGATCCCACCGAGGCCATCAAGATTCACCGGGATCTGGGCGCCCGGTATTCACTGGGCGTGCACTGGGGAACCTTCGAACTGGCCGACGAGTCACTGGACGAACCGCCACGCGCACTGGCCGCTGCGCGCGCCAAGACAGGCATTCGGGATGACCGCTTTTTCGTGCTCAAGCTCGGTGAAACACGGCGCCTCGCTGCAATGCTTGCCGGACCTCGCTGAAATTTATCGCAGGCCTGCGGCCTGTCACCTCAATTTTCTTCGGCGTCCATCCTGATGGCCCCGCAGGGACATTCGGCCGCGCACAGACCGCAGCCTTTGCAGTAGTCATAATTGATGCTGAAGCGATTGCCCGGACCGTGCTTGATCACGGCATTGTCAGGACATACGCCGTAACAGTTATCGCATTCGAAACAATTGCCACAGGACAAACAACGGCGCGCCTCAAACAGGGCGTTGGTCTCGTCCAGGCCACCTTGCACCTCATCGAACGTCGATTGACGCCGGACCATATCCAGAACCGGTTGCACGGTATGCGGCGCGTCCGCGTAGTACCAGGGATTGAGCTTGTCGAACCCGGCCAGCTCGTGCTTTGGCAAAGGCGCATAGTCCGTGCCGCGCAACCACGCGTCGATATATCTCGCCGCCTTCTTGCCGTGACCGACCGCCACCGTGACTGTGCGTTCCGCCGGAACCATGTCACCACCGGCGAATATGCCGGCGTATCCGGTCATCATATTGGCGCCGACCTGCACCACGCCATCCGCGACTGCAAGGCCGGCTACGCCTTCAAGCAGAGACAAATCCACATCCTGTCCTAGCGCGAGCACCAACGAATCGGCCTCCAGCGTCTCGAACTCGCCGGTCGGTTGCGGGAACCCGCTTTCATCCAGACGCATTTTTTCCACGGTGAGAGTGGACTCTCCGGCCTGCTTGATGGTCGAGAGCCACTTGATCATGACCCCTTCCTGCAGCGCCTCCTCGACTTCGAAATCGTGCGCTGGCATTTTCTCGCGCGTGCGCCGATAGACGATGATCGCTTCGCTTGCGCCGAGGCGCTTCGCGGTACGCGCCACATCGATTGCGGTATTGCCGCCGCCGTACACCACGACTCGCCGCCCAAGCATCGGCTTTCCCTCGCCTTCCATGCTGCGCAGAACCTGCACGGCATCGAGAATTTTCGCCGAAGCACCTGCCGGTATGAAGGCGCGCTTGGCAATATGCGCACCAACCGCCAGAAAGGTCGCGTCAAAATTGCCGGCATGCATCGAGTCCAGAATCTTGTCCACCCGGGTATTGAGCTTCAGTTCCACACCCAGATCGAGGATGCGCTGCACTTCCGCATCCAGCACTTCGCGCGGCAGGCGGTACTTGGGAATACCGAAACGCATCATGCCGCCCGCGTACGGACCGGCTTCGTGGATCGTGACCCGATGGCCGAGGCGGACCAGGTGATAGGCAGCGGACAGGCCGGAAGGCCCGGCACCAACGACAAGCACATGTTTGCCGGTGGCTGGTGCGGAAGGAGCCAACTTCCAACCATTCCGGATTGCCTGATCACCGAGAAATCGCTCAACCGAATTGATTCCGACCGCTGAATCGAGCTGGCCGCGATTGCAGGCAGTCTCACAGGGGTGATAACAGACACGCCCCATGACCGCGGGCAGCGGATTGTCTTCAACGAGTTGTCGCCAGGCGGCCTCGTAGTTGCCCGACTCGGCATGGAACAACCAGGCCTGTATGTTTTCTCCGGCAGGACAGGCGTGGTTGCAGGGCGGCAGACGATCGAGGTACACCGGGCGTTCCGTGCGCCAGTTGCCGGTATGGTTGGCGAGGCTGGATCCCGGGTCCAGCGTGATGGCAAAGGGCTTGCGCATCATTGCGGCGCCTCCTGAAGCAGTTGATATTTTCGGATATTGCGATCGGCCTGCGCCTGAATGCGTGCGATCACATCCGTGCGCGGCCTTGCTCCGAAAAGATGCGCAAAGCGCCGCTGCAGTTTCAGGTAGTCGTCGACCGGCAGCGGGCGACGGATCTTCGAAACAGCGGTGACTTCGCCGTGCTCGGCCTCGAATACCGGAAACAGCCCGGTTTCCTTGGCCAGTCGTGCCAGCCGGATCGTATCGTTTGACGCCGAACCCCAACCAAGCGGGCATGGCACGAAGATGTGGATGTAGCGTGCGCCATGAATTTGCATCGCGCGGGTGACCTTTGCTTCCAGGTCATGCAGGTCAGCGACTGTTGCTGTAGCCACATACGGTATGCCATGTGCCATCGCGATCAACGGCAGGTTCTTGCCCTGACCGAAAACGTTGCCGGGTTGTTCACCCACGGCCATGGTCGTCGCGGTGCGCGCCGCCGGTGGCGTTGCCGAGGAACGCTGCACACCGGTATTCATATAACCCTCGTTGTCATAACAGATGTAGAGCACATCGTCATTTCGCTCGAACATCCCGGACAGGCAGCCGAATCCGATGTCGGTGGTGCCGCCGTCGCCACCCTGGGCAATGACGCGAACACGGTCATTGCCACCCTTGATCGCCTTTATCTTCAGCGCAGCCGCAATCCCGGTGGCCACGGCCGCCGTATTGCCGAACAGTGAGTGAATCCAGGGAATCTGCCAGGAAGTCTCCGGATACGGCGTCGAGAACACTTCCAGACAACCAGTGGCATTGACGGCGATCAACTGGTTGTCCGTGGCACTCATCGCCGCATCGATGGCATAGCGCGCACCCAGCGCTTCGCCGCATCCCTGGCAGGCCCGATGTCCCGAGTTGAGCGAGTTGGTGCGACGCATATTGGCCTGCACACTGCGATCTTCGGGCTCCAGCAGGCGATTGCCAACGGTGAACGTTCCGGTCTGATAGAACTTGATCGGTTGATAACTCATGTTTGATCCTTTGCCCGGAGCCCCGACACTGCGGCAATATCGCGCAGCACGGCTTCCGCAATCGGGCCGCTTCTGCGGGTTTGCTGCTCGCGCGCCAGCACCCGGTCGACGATGGTGTGATCCAGATCGAGAAAGCTCAGATGGGCAAGCTTGCCGGCGATCGCTTCGCCAAACACCCGATGCAGCGAGGCACGCGTAATAGGACGCCCACCAAGGCCGGCGATCACGGCATAGAGTTCGCAAGTATTGGCGGCAAGTGAAGTCTCTACATTGGCCGAGACAATTCCGCCAAGGCCAACGGCAAGGCTTTTCTCCAGCACCACCACACGTTTGGCACCGGCCAGCACAGCCCGCACCGCCAGCAAAGGCCAGGGGCGAAAGCAGGCGATCCCCAGCACGCCGATGCTGATGCCACGTTCGCGCATTTCATCCACGGTGTCTTTCACCGTGCCCAGCACCGAGCCAAGCGCAACAACGATCGTCTCGGCATCATCTGCGCGGTAAGTGTGAATCAGGCCACCGGAATCGCGTCCGAACACGCCACGGAATTCCTCGGCATAGCCCGGGATCAGTTCGATCGCCTGCATCTGCTTGGCATGTGCAAGGTAGCGAACTTCCATGAATGCTTCGGGCCCGACCATGGCTCCAATCGACACGGGTTCGGCCGGATCCAGGATCTGGCGCGGTGCGTACGGCGGCAGATAGGTATCGACCTGTTCCTGTGTGGGCATATCGACGCGCTCATAGGCATGGGTAAGGATGAATCCATCCATGCACACCATCACCGGCACCGATAATTCCTCGGCGAGTCGGAAAGCCTGGATATGCAGGTCCAGCGCTTCCTGGTTGTTTTCAGCGAATAACTGGATCCAGCCGCAGTCACGCTGGCTCATCGCATCGGTGTGATCGTTCCAGATGTTGATTGGCGCACCGATGGCACGGTTGGCCACCGTCATCACGATGGGCAATCCCAGCCCGGCGGCATTGAACACCGCTTCTGCCATAAACAACAATCCCTGAGACGCCGTGGCAGTGTAGGCACGGGCGCCTGCGGCAGAGGCGCCAATGGCAACGCTCATGGCGGCGAATTCCGATTCCACATTGATGAACTCGCAGTTCACCAGGGCGCCGGACTTGACCTGTTCGCCCAGCGCCTCGACGATGTGGGTCTGCGGTGAAATCGGGTAGGCGCAAATCACTTCGGGGCGACACAAGGCGACTGCCTCGGCAACGGCGCGCGAGCCTTCGGTCTGTTTAAGCATGCACCGACTCCGCGATTTCGCGTTTCACATGGTCATAGGCGGCGCGCGCCGCGGCGCAGTTGCCGGCGGCCACCTTTTCCGGGAATTTCTGGCGGATCGCCAGCTCGACTGATTCGATCGCAATACGCCCGGACACCGCTGCAAAACCACCGAGCAGCGCGGCATTGGGTAGCGGACGACCGATATGCTTCATGGCCAGTTCGGATGCAGGGACTGTGCACAGCCGCTCCGCGTGAAAGCTCTTCACGAACTCGCCCACACCCAGAGCAGCGAAGGTACGCGTGGTATTGATCAGGATGTAGCCCTCGGCGACCAGCCCGGCAAACACATCAACCTGATGCAACAAGGTGGGATCCTGAATAATGAGCGCGTCTGGCTGCATGATCGGTTCGCGCAGCCGGATCTCCTTGTCGTCAATGCGGCAATACGCCACCACCGGCGCACCGGTGCGCTCGGAACCGAAACTGGGAAAGGCCTGCGCATGCCGGCCTTCGTCAAATGCAGCAATCGACAATAATTCAGCCGCCGTCACGACACCCTGGCCGCCGCGGCCATGAACACGAATCTGGAACATGCATTCTCCTCCGAGACTCTCCTCCACCGAGAATCCGCAGTCAGATTAGTTCTAAATCGGGGCATGGACTTTGCGTTAGATCAATACCTGTGGTCTAGGTGAACTCATGCTGAAACTGCACCAAAGGCGCCCGGAAAGCTTCGTGTGCTAGCCTTCCGGATTCTTGCAATACAAGGCGTTATCGAAGAATGGCCGTAGCAATTCGAACTCGTTGCATCACCACGCAGGCGCCATCCCCATGAGTCGTGTCCTGTATGCCTGGGAACTGGGTGGCGGCCTGGGCCACGTCACGGTGTTCCTGCCGGTCGGGCGCGAACTGGCAAGGCGCGGCCATTCCTTGAGTTGGGCCTTGTGCGATCTGCAGGTGGCGGTACCCGCCCTCGGGCGCGATGAGCACGCCTTGCTGCAGGCCCCCGTCTGGCGGCACCAGATGCTTGGACTGCCCGAGAACACCATGAGCTTTGCCGAAGTGTTGTTCCGTTGCGGCTATCTGTTGCAATCCACCCTGCAACCCTTGTTGCGTGCCTGGATCGAATTGCTGCGTTCATGCCAGCCGGATCTGGTCATTGCCGATTTCTCGCCAACAGCGCAATTGGCGGCGCGCGCACTGGGCATTCGCTGCGCGCGCATCGGCGCGGGCTACTGGTGTCCGCCGGCAACCGATCCGGTCAGCACCCTGATGCCATGGGTGCCGACAGCGCAGGAACGCATGCTGGACGCAGGACGCACCCTGCTCGACAGCGTCAACACCTCGTTGGCGGATATGGGTTTCGCGCCACTGGCCTCGGTGGCGGACGTGAGCCGCGCCGACGAGGATTTTCTGATCACCTATGCCGAACTGGATCACTTCCGTGGCCGGCAAGGCCATTACTATGGCCCCATCTCCAGCGATTCCCGCGGCGTGCCACCTGTCTGGCCGGAGGGCGAAGGCAAGCGCGTGTTTGCCTACGTCAAGGGCGGAGAACCTCATGTCGAAGCCATCTTGATGGCATTGCGTGAACAACATTGTTCAGTGCTGGTATTCGCAACGGGTCTGCCCGTTGAGATCCTGGCAAAACTGGAATGCCCGACCCTGCGCATCAGCGCCGCGCCCTATGCCATGCAGGAAACCATCGCCAGTTGTGATCTGGCCATCTGCCACGCAGGGCATGGCACCATTTGCGCGGCACTGAGTGGCGGCAAGCCGTTGCTGTTGTTGCCGGGGTTCCTTGAACAGGAAATCAATGCACGCAATGTCATCGATCTGGGCGCCGGACTTGGCGCATTGCGGGACGAACCCGAGGCCGTCGCGGTCGAAGCTTTGCAACGCTTGCTCAACGAGGCCTCATTCGGCGCTGCGGCTCAATTCTTTGCAAACCGTTACGCGACGACCACGCAAGCCGGAACTGTCGCGGCAATTGCCGATCGCTGCGATTCGTTGCTGGCCACGCCGCCCCTTGCGTCCCTGTCACGCCTGCCAGAGGGCAAAGCATGAGCCACATCATGTACGCCTGGGAGATCGGCACCGACCTGGGTCACGCCATCGGCTTCCTGCCAGTGGCGCGCGAACTGCGACAGCGCGGTCATGTAGTGACCTTTGCCTTGTCCGACGTGATGCGTGCCGATGCGATGCTGGCGCGGGAAGGCTTTCGCCTGATCCAGGCGCCGTTCTTCCATCCGCTGCAAGCCTCGGCCAAAGACTTAGTCGATCATTTCGGCCAGGTGCTGCAATTGAATGGCTTCTTTGCCACCGGCCCCTTGCTCGGCGTGGTCAAGGCATGGCGTCATTTGTGGTCGTTGGAAAAGCCCGATCTGCTCATTACCGAATTCGCACCAACGGCACTGCTGGCGGCGCGTGGCTACGGCATTCCCGTGGCCGGCTTCGGCAATGGATTTACCCAACCGCCAGCCATCACACCGCTGCCCCCCTTCGGCAATCAGGAAGTCCCTTCGCATTCCAACGCCGCGCACGAAGCACCCGTCATCGCCACCTGCAATGGCATCCTTTCTTACTTCGAGCAAGCGCCGATTCGCAGTTTGGCTGAATTGCTGCGCACCGATGCGAGCCTGCTGACCACCTATCCCGAACTGGACCACTATCGCCAGCGTGGGCCAGCGGAATATTTCGGCCCGACCCTGCAACTGGATGGCGGTGAATTGCCGCCATGGCCGTCAGTATCCGGCCCCAAGGTATTTGCGTATCTGAAAAGCAACTACCCTGCACTGGAACATTGCCTGCAGGCCTTGTCGCGGCTACGCGCCGCCACGCTGGTGTATTGCGCCGACCTGCCGCCAGCACTGTTGGCACGCTATACCTCGCCACGCCTGGCCTTCACCAATCGCCCATTGCGATACGACACCACATTGAATGACGCCGCCATGGTGGTCAGTCACGGCGGCCATGGCACCGTTGCAGCGGCATTGCTGGCCGGGCGCCCCCTGTTTATATTGCCCAGCCAGGTTGAGCAATCGATGTTGGCGATGCGGGTCCAGGCCATGGGTGCCGGCATCGCCAGCCCGGCCAGCAACGGTGCCGACAATATGCTGCACTGGATGAGTCGGCTGCTGGAACAATCTCGCTGGCGCCAATCAGCGCGGACTTTTGCAAAAAAATATCGCGAACAGTCCCAATCGGTCATTGCATCCAATCTTGCCAATCGGTGTGAAGCACTAATCGTAAATCACTGACAAAAAAGAGTTCCGCTTTATCAATTTGCTGGATTGCTCCGTTATCGTGTTGTCATCCTGCGCGTCGCGAAGCATCTGCAGTTTCTGAATCAGCAACTGAAAAACATCCCGCAAGGGCACTTCCTTCGGGGCGGACTCTTCATCGCTACGCTCCTCAAAGTCACATGCCTGCGAATTTCAACTAATGGTTATGACATCCGCATGAAATGCAGTAAGGAAAATAAAACAACGAATCCTTTTCAAGCAATGCAAAAACTTTCCACTTCATTTGCACGTTCCAATAAAATTGCTCCCGCTACGATACGTAACGTTACGTAACGCAACAAATACGCCCCACGCGCACTCGACAAAACAAATTTGAAATTCGGCCGTTTGCAGTGCGTCCTACCAATTTGGAAACCACCCGGAACGGGCCGCATTATAGGAACTGGTATATGAAAAATAAATCTCAATCCCGCTGGATGATGACCGCATTGGCCCTTGCGACTTCAGGCGCGTTTGCCCAACAAACCGATTCCGTTTTCCAATGGGGACAATGGTTGATCGCTCCCGGGACCAACCCGGAAGTCGACCCGACCAGAGCATTCCGCTTGTTCTCCCAGAGCACTGGCGCATTTGGCAATAACGGCCGCGATCAGGATACCAGGAGAGCGGCGCCGGGCACTCACCAGTTGGATCCCATTAAATTCCCTCCCATTCCAGAAAGAACTTCCTCTGCACCCTGGGCGGCTACCGGTGACTGGACCGGTTACGCAAGCTCCAATGTCGCTTCATACGGGTCGGATGCCAGTTCCGGGACGGTCAGCCTGACCTTGCGACCCACGAACATTCAAGGTACCTATGGTTACTATGGCGGAACCGCCACCTTGTCGGCGAGCGTAGGGCCGCAGGCCGGTGGTTTAGGCGCGAATGGCTCAGCCAGTTTCAGTGGCAATAACGCTAGTTTTGGCATTTTCCGCCAATCGGGATATGCCTATTTCGGGGCAACCTGGCCTAATGAGTTTGCCTTAAACGGCGGCTCTTCGGCCTATGGCACCGTCCAAACCAGTGCCCCGCCCCCGCTCACCGCGCCATCAGACCAGTCACAGGCCGACATCAACAAGATGTGGGCCATCGGGAATTTCACAGTGACTTCGGCACTGAGTCCGTTCAGCAACTTCAGTTTTGTCGCAGGCCAGCCGTCGGTCACTGCGGATATGACTTCCCTCAGGAACAGCAGTACTCTGGCCAACTATCAGGGTCTCGGCAGTGCCGGCCACTTTGTCGGCATTTCGGTCAACTTCGGTAATGCGACCTGGACCGGGAATTGGAATGGAGCTCCTCCGATCACCATATTCCTGGGAGGCGCTGGAACCAGTTTCAGTGCCGCCGGTACGATCAGCGGCGCCAATATTGCCAGTACCAGCGTGACCGGTTTGGGCATTGCCAGCGGCACGGTGGCAGGCACTTTCGTCGGCCCGATGGCGGCAGGCTTGATCGGTCGCACTGATCTGACGATCAATACACCCTTCAGCGCAAAATTCAGCAGCACGTTCGCCACGATCAGATGTGGTGGCCCCAATTGTGTTGATTAGTTGGCGCATTCACGCGCCGAGCCCTGATTACACCTGTTCTTAATAAAACGAATCGAGAACCTAAACATGCACTCTTCCCATCGCCGCGCCAATGCGCGGCTGCTCGCCGCCGTGTCTTGCGCCGCTCTGATCGGCGCTGCCACGTCCGCTTTCGCGCAGTTGCAGACCCAACCCGCGCTGGACAAGATTTTTGAAGAAGCCATGCAGTCGCGCAGCAGCCAGGAATATTCGGATTCCATCAAGCGGCTGCAAGCCATCCTCGCCGAGAACCCCAACCTCGGACGCGCCCGCGCCGAACTGGCGGTGGCCTATTACCAGGCGCTGAACTTCACCGCCGCGCGCGCCGAGGTCACCCGGCTTCTCGAAGACCCGAGCACGCCGGCCAATGTGCGCCTGAATCTGCAGTCACTGCTGGCGGCCATCGAGCGGGACAGCAAGCCGCATGTATTTACGCCCTTCGTCAATGTGAGCATGGGTCATGACAGCAATATCAACGTGGGCCCCGGTTCAAGCACGGTGATCGCCAGCGGCGTGCCCTTGACACTGACGCCGGGCTCCACGCGCCAGGCTTCCGACTATCTGAATTTGCAGGCCGGCCTTGCCCATCGCTACCTGATGCCCCAGTCCTTCAACATGGGTTCGCAACCCGCAGCACTGGTGTGGCAGTCGCAAGCCAGCCTTTATTCAATCGCCTACAACGCCAACAGCGCGTTCAATCTCAACGTGATCTCCGCCAGCACCGGCCCCTTGTTGCTGGCTGCGGGCAAGTGGCGCCTGGGCGCGCCGATCCAGCTTGACGAGATTTCCCTGGGCGGCAGCCATATCGCGCGCTATGTAGGCGTCACCCCGGTCTTTTCAACGAATATCGGAAATACCGAAATCACGGTGGACACGCAGTACCAGGACCGCCATTTCAACCCGGCCAACAGCCAGCGCAACAGCAACTACACCTATCTCGGCGCGAATGTCGGCCACACCTATCAGGACGGAAAATACTTCGCTCAGGCGGGCTTGCGCGGTTTTCGCGAACATGCTTCGGTGCAGCGCTTCAGCAACAGCGGCACTGAATACTTTATCGGCGGCGGCATGCGGCCATGGACGGGCGGCACGGCGACACTGCGCTTCACCGAGAAGGAAATCACCTACAAGGACGTTGAGCCGGTATTCGCCGTCGCTCGCGATGAAAAAGAAAAGCGCGTGGCGTTGAATGTCAGCCATTTGATGAATACCGGTTATCTGGACAAGTGGACTATCAGCGCCACGTATAACGTCATTCGGAACAAGTCCAACGTGGATCTCTATGTCTATGACCGCCATCAAGTCGGCGTGACCCTCGGTCGCACGTTCTGATCTTTACGGAAAGGTGCATCAGCGCCTTCCCGCGAAATTGACGACGACCCTGCTTTTGGGATAATGATCAGCGGCAGCGTTACGATCAACGCAGCCGCTGATTCGTTTCAGCAGCGCCCTCTCATAGCACAGGTGTGCTGACATGCAGCTGGCCAATCTTTGTACCATCGTTGTCGTTCCGCGCGAGCGATTCGGGCTGACCTACTACTGCCTGGATCGCGTCTACGCCTCCACAACGCAGGCCTTGCGCATCGTGGTCGTGGAAGGCTGCGCTCCCCCGCATGTGCGCGCCTGGCTGGCGCGCGAATCGAAGGCGCGCGGTTTCATCTGGATCAGCCGCGAGAAATTTCTCACACCCAACCAGGCCCGCAACATCGGCCTGCAGGCCGTCACCACACCCTACGCGGTGTTCCTGGACAGCGACGCGATAGTGGAGCCTGGCTGCCTGGAAGCGCTTCTCCAATGCGCACAGGAAACCGGCGCGGCGGTGGTGGGTCCGCTATATCTGGAAGGCAAACCCGAAGACCGCGTCATCCACATGGCCGCCGGCAATGCGCATCTGGACGAGTTGAATGGCCAACGCCACCTTACCGTCGAACACCGTTACGAATTCATGAAACTGGCGGATATTCCCGAACCGCTCGAGCGCTGTGAATGCGAAGTCATGGAGTTCCATTGCATGCTGATACGCCGTGATCTGCTGCTGCGCATGCGTGGTTTCGATGAACGTATCTGCGGGATGTTCGAAGAACCCGATTTCTGCATGTTTGCGCGCGGCATGGGGGAGCATGTCTTTTTCGAGCCGCGCGCCGTGGTCACCTATCCGCGCGGGCTCGCCTTCGAACTGACCGACCGTCCCTATTGCCTATGGCGCTGGAGCGCGCAGCACGTGACCGAATCACGCGAACATTTCGAGCACAAGTGGCATCTGGCCGCCAATGACGCGCAGATGCAACGTTACGTCGCATGGACCGATGCAGTACGCGACCAGGCCACGCGAATGTTCGAATACATAGAAGCGCGTCAGCAATAAACTGACTCGAAAGGACTGGTCCTTTCGAAAACGCTTTCTCAGTCTTCCTTGAACCCGATGGCCTTGATGATCGGACCCCACTTGGCCTGTTCCGACAATACAAACGCCCGGTATTCCTCTTCGGTCGATGGAATCGCGATGGCGCTGACTTTGGCGAATTGCTCCTGCACCGCGGCCGATTCGAGCGTCGCCACTGCGGCCGAGCGAATGCGCGCCTGAACCGCCGGCGGTATTGCCGCCGCGCCAACCAGGCCGTACCAGTTGTCCGAAATCACTTTGGGATAACCACCTTCACCGGTCGTCGGCACATCGGGCAGGGATGCAACACGCTTGCCGCTGGTGACTGCAATGGCTTTGACCTTGCCCGACCGGATGTGCGGCAGCACTACCGGAACATCGAGAACCACCATCTGGATCTGCCCACCCAGCAGGTCCGTCATCGCCGGGGCTGCGCCCTTGTAGGGAATATGCACGATATCGACCCTGGCCTCGGCTTTGAGCAATTCGGCGGCAAGGTGCGTAATGCCGCCGCTGCCGGCTGAGCCATGACTGAACTTGCCCGGATTGACCTTGAGGTAGGCAATGAATTCGCCCAGGGTGTTGGCAGGCATTGATGGATGCAGCACCAGCACCTCGGGCACCTTGACCACCGTGGTGAGCCAGGCCAGATCCTTGCGCGGGTCATAGGCCAGACTGGAGCGCGCGAACGGTGCCATGGCCACCGATGATCCGCTGTTCAAGGCCAGCGTGTATCCGTCCGGCGTGGCCTTGGCGGCAAAGTCCACGCCCAGCGTGCCCCCCACTCCCCCCTTGTTCTCGACCAGCACAAGCTGGCCCAGTCTTGATGCCATGCCCTGCGATAACTCCCGCGCAAACATGTCGGCCGGACCACCGGCCGGATAGGGCACGATCAATCGGAGCGGCTTGCTGGGAAAGGTCTGCGCCAGTGCCGCACCGGACAGGCACAGGTAAATTGCGAATGCTGCAACTTTGCCGATACCATTTTCGATACCTTTGCCGATGCCTTGCATGGTTTCCCCCGATCTAATCGCTTTCCTTGAACCCGATGGCCTTGATGATGGCACCCCATTTGGCCTGCTCTGCAATCATGAAGCTGCGGTATTCCTCCTCGGTGGAAGGAAACGCCTCGGCGCCGACCCTGGCGAATTGCTCCTGCAATGCCGGTGACTCCAGCGTCGTGACCGCAGCGGCACGCAGGCGCGCCTGTATGGCCGAGGGCACGGCCGTCACCGCGATCAGCCCGTACCAGTAATCCGTCTGCACGCGCGGAAAGCCGCTCTCGACGGTTGTGGGCACATCCGGCAACGCTGCGACGCGCTTGTCGCTGGTCACCACCAGCGCCTTGATCTTGCCCGACTTGATATGCGGCAACACCACCGGGATGCCGAGCAAGGCCATCTGCACCTGTCCGGCGATCAAATCGGTCACCGCCGGCGCCGCGCCCTTGTAGGGCACATGCACGATGTTCACCTTCGCCTCGACCTTGAGCATCTCGACGCCCAGGTGCGTGATCGTCCCGCCACCGGCCGATCCGTAATTGGATTTGCCCGGATTCGCCTTGAGATAGTCGACAAGCTCGCGCAGGTTCTTGGCCGGCACCGCCGTGCTCAACACCAGAATCTCGGGGTTCTTCGCCACCGTGGTGATCAGCGCAATGTCCTTGCGCACATCGTAGGGCAGGCTGGCGCGGGCAAACGGCGCCATCACCAGCACTGATGCAGGATTGAGCAACAGCGTGTAGCCATCCGCCGGAGATTTCACCAGGGCTTCCATTGCGAGCATGCCGCCCGCCCCGCCCTTGTTTTCCACCAGCACGGGCTGCCCCAGCCGGGGCGACATGCCCTGCGACAATTCACGCGCATACAGGTCAGCTGGCCCGCCGACAGTGAAAGGCACGATCATGCGCAGTGGCTTGTTCGGAAACGATTGCGCCAGCGTCACACCGGACACCAGCAAGGACACGGCAAACATCATTAATCTCGATACGCAATTCACGCTCGGCTCTCCCCTTGGTTACGCGATACCTGCTGCCTGCCTCCCATCCCGCCACTAGTCCTCTTTGAAACCAATGGCCTTGATGATCTTGCCCCACTTGGCCTGTTCCGAAATCAGGAAGCTCATGTACTCCTCCGACGTGGAGGGAAATGCCACGGCACTGATCCTGGCAAACTGCTCCTGCACCGAGGCTGACTCCAGCGTCGTCACCGCAGCGGCACGTATGCGCGTCTGAATGGCTTGCGGAATTGCCACAGCGCCAACCAATCCGTACCAGTTATCCGAATTCACGCCCGGATAACCACCTTCGCCCGTCGTGGGCACCTCCGCAATGGCTGAGGCGCGCTTGCCGCTGGTCACCGCAAGCGCGCGGATCTTGCCCGACTTGATATGGGGCAGTACCACCGGGACATCCAGCACCACCATCTGGATCTGCCCACCGAGCAGATCGGTCAGCGCCGGCGCCGCGCCCTTGTAGGGGACATGCACGATATCAACATTGGCCTCGGCCTTGAGCAATTCGGAAGCAAGATGGGTGATGGTGCCACCACCGGTGGAACCATAACTGAGTTTGCCCGGATTGGCCTTGAGATATGCCACCAGTTCTCGCAGGTTCTTCGCCGGCACCGACGGATGCACCACCAGCGCTTCGGGCACCTTGACCACCGTGGTGATCAGCGCCAGATCCTTGCGCGCGTCATAGGGCATGCTGGTGCGGGCAAATGGCGCCATGGCCACGGCCGATGCGCTGTTCAGGGTCAGCGTATAACCATCCGGCGCGGCCTTGGCCGCGAAGTCAACGCCAAGCGTGCCACCGGCGCCCGCCTTGTTCTCCACCAGTACGGGCTGGCCCAGCCTTGAGGCCATGCCCTGTGACAGTTCGCGGGCAAACATATCGGCTGGTCCACCCGCCGGGAACGGCACAATCAGATGCAATGGCCTGCTCGGAAATGACTGCGCGACGGCGGCGCCGGACAGACACAGGGACAGCGACAGTGCCAACAGCACCCATTTGAAGAGGTGATTCATGCATTTCTCCTTTTGAACAAGCACGCTGGCGACTTGTCTGTCGCACTGATTGTGGGCTGCTGCTGACGCCGGCCAGACAGTCATTGCCGCCGGCCTGAAGGCAGGGTAGCACCGATATGCAACGCAAGAGCAACGCAAGAATACGCCTTCGCCATGCCAGCGCAATTGGTGCCGCTTCCGGCGGCCGACAGCCCTGCCTGCACCGGCAGGACAGCGAGTAGCGACTGTTATAATTTCCATTCGCTTTCCCCATCGAGATTCAATGACTTTCGTACCCCGACGCATTGGTCGATCCACCAGTCGATCCATCGGTCGCTCCATTGGCCGCTCCGCCGCTTCGTTCTGGTTACTGATTGCGCTGTTTGTCGCACTCCTGCCCGCCGTTTCACCCGTTTTCGCCGCAGAATTGCCAACACCGCCCAGCATCGCCGCCAAGGCTTGGCTGCTGATGGACACGCAATCGGGCCAGTTGCTCGCCAGCCTGGCGCCTGATGAGCGCGTCGAACCGGCATCACTGACCAAACTGATGACCGCCTATGTCGTGTTCGGTGCGTTGCGGGACAAGAAACTCGCGCTGACCCAGACTGTGCCGGTGTCCGAGCGGGCTGTGCGCGCAGTCGGCTCACGCATGTTCATCGACCCCAAGCGACCGGTCATTGCCGAGGATCTGATTCGCGGCATGATCATTCAGTCGGGCAATGACGCCTGCATCGCGCTGGCCGAAGCGGTCGCCGGCTCCGAAGAGGCGTTCGTACAGCTGATGAACCGGGAAGCCCAGCGCCTGGGAATGAAGAACACCAATTTCCTGAATTCCAACGGCATGTCCGACTCCAGGCACTATTCCTCGGCACGTGACCTGGCCACGTTGGCCAGTGCGCTCATCCGGGATTTTCCCGAGCAGTACAAGTACTACTCGATCAGGGAATTCCGCTACAACAACATCACCCAGCAGAATCGCAATCGGCTGCTGTGGCTGGATCCCAACGTTGACGGCGTCAAGACCGGTTTTACCGACAACGCCGGCTATTGCCTGATTGCATCGGCACGTCGCGGTCAGCGACGCCTGCTGTCGGTGGTGATGGGGACCAACTCCGACAGCCTGCGTGCCCAGGAAAGCCAGAAGCTGCTCAACTTCGGGTTCCAGCTGTATGACAGCGTGCGCGTCTACGCCAAGGGAGCGACCATCAGCTCCCTGAAGGTATGGAAAGGCAGCGAGTCGCGGCTCAATGCCGGCGTTGACAGCGATCTGCTCGTCTCGATCCCCAAAGGCACCGCAGACCGGGTCAAAGCCGAATTTCTCGGCCAGGAACCCATATTGGCGCCGGTGTCAGCGGGACAGCGCGTTGGCACACTCAAGGTACTGCTCGATAACCGGGTGGTGGGCGAGTATCCTGTGGTGGCGCTAGAGAACATTGCGGTGGCCGGCCTTTTCGGACGCGCCTGGGACACCATGCAGCTCTGGTTCCAGTAATGCTGGAACACTTATTGTTATCGTTCCAACCAAACCATCATTTATTCAAAAGCATTTCAGAATAAATAGTGATCACAACACCTTCGCCACGGAAACACTCATGATCTACCTGAATGGCCAATATATGCCGATTGAGGAAGCCCGCATCCCGGTGCTGGACCGCGGCTTCATCTTCGGCGATGGCATCTACGAATACGTGCCGGTATTTGACCGCGCCCCGTTCCGGCTGCATGAGCATTACACGCGCCTGGTCAACTCGCTCGCGGCAGTGCAGATTCCCAATCCATTCACCGAAGCCGAACTCGCTGCCGTCGTGCACAAGCTCATCGCGGCGCACCCCTGGCCCAACCAGGGCATCTACCTGCACATCACACGCGGCGTGGCGCCGCGCGACCACAGCTTCCCGAAGAACATCAAGCCAACGGTATTCATGATGAGCAATCAGCTTGTGCTGCCGACGCAGATGCAGATTGAAGAAGGGCTGGCCGTGGTCACCCGCGAAGACATCCGCTGGCTGCGCTGCGATGTCAAATCCATTTCGCTGCTGGGCCATTGCATGCTGCGCAATGAGGCCACCGATCAGGGCTGCGCAGAAGTCATCATGCTGCGCGACGGTTTTCTGACTGAAGCGTCATCGAGCAACGTCATGGTCGTCAGGAACGGGGTCGTGCTGTGCCCACCCAAGGACAACCTGATCCTCCCCGGTATCAGTTACAACGTGGTGCTGGAACTGTTGAACTCGCATCACATACCCCACGAAGTACGTCCGGTCAGCGCAGCCGAACTGCACAGCGCCGACGAAGTGTGGATCACCTCTTCGACCAAGGACGTGCTCGCCGTCACGCACATGGACGGCAAGCCCGTGGGCACCGGCAAACCCGGACCGCTGTTCGCTCGCGTACGCGCCCTTTTCCTCGGACTCAAGGCACAACTGAAGGCGGCCAGCCATGACTGAGAAACCTGACGACAAACCCGAGATCACGACATCGCTGCTTGAATTTCCATGTGCATTTCCGCTCAAGATCATGGGCAAGACGCAACCGGGGTTCGCACAGGCCATGATCGAAGTGGTTCGCCGCCACGCACCCGACTTTGACCCGGCAACAGCCGAAATGCGTCCCAGCCGCGAGAACAATTATCTGAGCATCACCACAACGATCAACGCACAGTCACAGCAGCAGCTGGACAGTCTGTACCGGGAACTGTGCGACCATCCGATGGTGCAACTGATTCTCTGATTGACGAGCAGTCACATGCCGCTTCGCACGCCCATCATCCGCCAACTCGGCCGCGTCGACTATGAGCAGGCCTGGAATGCCATGCAGGCATTCACGCTGGCGCGCACGCCG
Organism: Betaproteobacteria bacterium; assembly: GCA_947479645.1. Classification (GTDB taxonomy): domain Bacteria; phylum Pseudomonadota; class Gammaproteobacteria; order Burkholderiales; family SG8-39; genus CAIYPG01. The sequence continues at coordinate 30,815 of CANKAJ010000014.1, forward strand.
ACCACGCCCGATGAGTTGTGGGTACTGGAACACCCGCCGGTCTATACGGTCGGGCTGGCCGGAAAGCCGCAGCACTTCCCCCGGTCAGGCGATATCGCGCTGGTACACACCGACCGCGGCGGACAAATTACCTATCACGGACCGGGACAGGCCGTGGTGTACACGCTCGTCGATCTGAACCGACGCAATATCAAGGTTCGTGAAATGGTTTGCCTGCTCGAGCAGGCCGCCATCGATTTTCTCGCCGCACATGCTGTCACGGCAGTACGCCGCCCGGGCGCGCCGGGCGTCTATATCGAAACCGCGACCACGAACGCAAACGCCGCCGGCGGGCTGGCCAAGATCGCGGCACTGGGCCTGAAAGTGAAGCGCAACGGTTGCTATCATGGCATCAGCCTCAACGTCGACCTGGACGTGACACCATTTAACGCCATCGATCCGTGCGGTTATCCGGGCCTCGCAATCGCCCGCACGGTCGACTACGGCATAACAGACAGTGTCAGCCGGATCGGCAACGCATTGGCGCAGCAGATCGCGCGAGCCCTCCATGAACATGCCAGTCAATTGAAAGAACCCCATGCAATCCCGGCCTGAAGGCAGCGCGTCGACGGAAGCAAAAAAGCCGATCGATACTGAAACATTGAGCGCGGATCAACTCAAGGCCCTGCAGAAGGGCCAGCTCAAGACCAACAAGATCCCGATCAGGATCGTGCCGGCCGAGCGCCTGCGCAAGCCGGAGTGGATTCGCGTCAAGGCCGCCGCAGCCGGCTCGCGCTATCACGATATCAAGCAGATCCTGCGTGACAACCAGTTGCACACCGTCTGCGAAGAAGCCTCCTGCCCCAATATCGGCGAGTGCTTCGGCAAGGGCACCGCCACCTTCATGATCATGGGCGACATCTGCACGCGCCGCTGCCCGTTCTGCGATGTCGCGCACGGCAAACCCAAACCTCTGGACGCCCAGGAACCGCTGCATCTGGCGCAAACCATCGCCAAACTCAAACTGCGCTACGTCGTCATCACCAGCGTTGATCGCGACGACCAGAAGGACGGCGGCGCCGCGCATTTCGTTGCCTGCATCCGCGCCGTGCGCGAGCATTCGCCCACCACAACAATTGAAGTACTGGTGCCGGACTTTCGCGGGCGCCTCGATCGCGCGCTCGACGTGCTCGACAGCGCGCCGCCGGACGTCATGAATCACAATCTGGAGACCGTGCCACGCCTGTATCGTGCGGCGCGCCCGGGCGGCAATTACGAGCATTCATTGACCCTGCTGAAGGAATTCAAGGCGCGCCATCCCGGTGTGCCCACCAAGTCCGGTCTCATGGTCGGCCTGGGCGAAACCGACGACGAGATTTTGCAGGTGATGCGCGACATGCGCGCGCACAACATCGACATGCTCACCATCGGCCAATACCTGCAACCATCCGTGCATCATCTCCCGATAGCGCGCTATGTTGATCCGTCGGTATTCAGGATGTTCGAAGCAGAGGCGGGCAACATGGGTTTCATGCACGCCGCCGTCGGTCCGATGGTGCGCTCGAGCTACCATGCTGATCAGCAGGCGCATCAGGCAGGCGTGGCGTAGAACTGCCCCTACCCCAACCCTCCCCCGCTGACGCAGGGGAGGGGGCTTGGGATGAACCCCATTCCTTGCACAGTTGGGGGAGGAAGCTTGGGATGCCCCCTACCTTGCGCGAAGCGCGGGGGAGGGCTGGGGAGGGGGCGAGCCGCTCAAGCGTAAGACCTCAACTGCCTCGAAAACGCCGCCAGCGACGCGATGCCGCTTTCTTCGGCGCGATGGCACCAATCCTGCAATTGCGCGACCAGTTGTTCCTTTGACGCCATGGAGCGACCCCACAAGGTCATCAGTTCACGGCGCATCACCACCACCTTCTGCAGTGCGGGGGATATGGCCAGCCCGTGCGCCAGCGAAGCGCGCTCGCGGTCGAGCAGGGTGCGCTCATCGCGCATCAGCCAGCGCTTCAACACACGCAGACGCTCGGCATCGCGCGGCGCCACTTTTTTCAACGTGCGCAATTCTTCGACATAGGCCTCGCGCTGCGCCGAGAAATAGCGCGCCAGCACGTCGTAGCGATGATGAATCACCGCCTCAAGGTTCTCTTCATCGACCGCGGCCCGCGGCGCAACGAACGTCGGTATCGGAGCAAGATGCTTTACCTTCGCCAGGCCCAGCATCTCCAGGATGCGGATATACACCCAACCCAGGTCGAACTCGTACCACTTGATCGAGAATTTTGCCGAGGTGGCGTAGGCGTGATGATTGTTGTGCAATTCTTCGCCGCCAATGAGGATGCCCAATGGCGACATGTTGGTGCTCGCCTCTTCGGTGAACCAGCCGCGATAGCCGAACCAGTGTCCGATGCCATTGATGACACCCGCGGCCCAGAACGGAATCCACGCGATCTGGGTCAACAGGATCAGCACACCGGGAATGAGACCGAACAGCAACACGTCGGTGAGACCCGTCAGCGTCAGCCCGAGCAGCACGTATTTGGAATAGAGATTGCGCTCCAGCCAGTCGTCGGGCGTGCCCTGGCCATAGCGTTCGATGGTGTCCGGATGTGCGGATTCGCGCACATAAAGAATGACGCCGCCCCACAGCACGGTATTGATGCCGAGCACCTGCGGGCTGTGCGGATCATCGACTGTCTCGCACTTGGCGTGGTGCTTGCGGTGCACGGCCACCCATTCGCGCGTACGCATGCCGGTGGTCAGCCATAGCCACAGTCGGAAGAAGTGGCTGGGAATGGGATGCAGGTCGAACGCGTGGTGCGTCTGGTGCCGATGCAGGAACAAGGTTACCGCTGCAATGGTGATATGCGTCAGACCGAGCGCAACCAGCACCAGCCCCCACCATGGCAGATCGAACACGCCGGAAAATAAGCTCAACGACATGGTTCATTCCTCGCAATATTGGGCGCTCACCCGAAAGCCATGACAGTAATACCGCGATGTCCCCTGTGGGACGGGTGTACGAGGGAAGTCTCCCCTCGCGCTGTTACAGACTCTTATACACGTTAAATGGACGCTATCACCCTTATCGCGCCGATATGACGTTTCCGTGCCTCAAATTCCGCGCTGTTGCATCAATAAATCCGGAATCCGGCCTATTCCCAGCAACATTGGCAGCTAAAGTGCCAATTCAAGCCTGTTTTGGTGATTTTGCATCAGGCATCGCCAAGCACCTCTCCAAGCACGGCGGCATTCACGTACGACGTTCGGGTTGCGTCGTTGTTGCATCCACCGCCGCATCAATCCGCTGCACAACCGCGCTTTCTTCCTCCACCCGATACTCACCCTCGACGATCACGGCTCCCTCGGGGGTGGGACGCGCCCTATACGTCGTGTGCATCGTCTGCGTCGTGCGCGCCGGCGACCTGGCCCCCAGCATTCGGCGCACGGCCAGATACCCGCTGACGCCAAGCACCACACACACCGCAATCCACCACGCCACCAACAGACCGATGACGATCGCCACGAAAATGGCGGTCACCAGCGTAATACGCAACAGGCTTTTGAGAATCTGGGAGAGTGTTTTCATCGAGAGGAGTTATATGGGGACGTCAGGGTCAAAGTTAAAGGCGAGCACCATCAAATCAACACGCTGCCCTGTGCACTTTCCGGCATGACCAAGGGCGGTGCGCTCATGTATTATCCTCCACACCCCAATAATCGGAACAACGGGACAGGAGGACAAGGGGCCTGGCCACCCCAGACTATCCCGTTCCAGCCCGGATATCCGCTGTCGTCAATCGAGGGAATACCATGAGCCCGTTTCACCGCCGGCTGGCCTGCGCAGCTGCATTGCTGCTGATGCTACACGCCTTGCCCGAAACCGCTGCGGCCCAGGGATCGGCAGATGCCTATCCCGCCCGGCCGATCACCTGGATCGTCGCCACCGCCGCTGGTGGCGGCGTCGATTTCGAGTCGCGCCTCTACGCGCAAAAAATGGGCGAGGCCTTCGGCAGGAATTTCGTCATCGACTACAAGCCCGGCGCCGGCTCCACCATCGGCGCCGCCTATGTCGCCAAGGCGGCACCGGATGGCTACACCATCGTATCTCTGACTCCCAGTCATACCATTTCAGCGCTGGTCTATGCCAGCCTGCCCTATGACCTCAACAAGGATTTCGCCCCCATCTCGCTGACCAGCAAACGGCCCAGCCTGTTCCTGGTGCATCCCTCCTTCCCGGCACAGACATTCAGGGAATACATCGCGCTGGCCAAACAAAATCCGGGCAAGTACGACATCGGCACCTCGGGTGCGGGCACCATCGGCCACCTGGCACTGGCCTGGCTGCACAACCTGGCCGGCATCCAGGTCACCTACGTCAACTACAAGGGCGGCGCGCCTTCGTACACCGCGCTGATTGCCGGCGAGATCCACGGCGCCATCGGCAGCCCGGCGGCCATGATTCCGCACATCAAGACCGGCAAGGCGCGCGCGCTGGTCACCACCACCACCGAACGCATCAAGATCCTGCCCGACCTGCCGACGGCACAGGAACTGGGCCTCGCCGGCTACGACTACTCGCAATGGATCGGCGTGGCGGCGCCGGCGAAGACACCGCCCGCTATCGTCAACCGGTTGAGTGCTGAGCTCGCAAAAATCGTCAGGATGCCAGACGTCTATGCCAAAGTGGCCGATGACGGCACCATCATGATCGGCAGCACGCCCGAACATTTGCGCAAGTACATCGCCGATGAATCCGCCCGCTGGCGCAAGGTGGTCACGGACTCCGGAATCAAGCTGGCGGAGTAAGCAACGCCCCGATCAACCGCGGTTCCCGCAGCAGCAGGAACGGCACAGCATCGAATGAGATCTGCAATCCGCAATCCTTTTTCGCATCAAACCAATACAGGGAAACCGTGCCATGGACTACAAGACCAATCACGACTTTCGAATCGTCAGCCTGGCCGCTCGCGTCTATAGCGGCAAGGATGCGCTGGGCAACCTGCCGGCCGAACTGAAACGCCATAAAGCCAGGCGCGCCCTGGTCATCTGCGGGCGTTCGGTATCGCGAAAGACTGACCTCATCACGCGTATCAAGGCCTTGCTGGGCGACAGCTGTGTCGGCGTATACGACGAAATGCGCAAGGACACCCCGCTGGAGGACGTCATCGCCGCGCGCGATCTGGCACGTGCGACACAAGCCGATATTCTGATCGGCGTGGGCGGCGGCAGCGTGATTCAGGGCGCGCGTGTGGTCGCCATCCTGCTTGCAGAAAAACAATCACCCGAAGAACTGGCCACGCAGTACCCGGAATTCGGCGCCGCCATCAGTCCCAAATTGCTCGCTCCCAAGCTGCCCATCATCAACGTCCTGACCATGGGCACGGCAGCGCAGAACCGCGGCGGCTCGCCGGTAAAATACGGCTCTTCGCGACTGGAATTTTTTGATCCCAAGACACGCCCGGTAGCGCTGTTCTGGGATGCCGATGCGCTGATGACCGCGCCAGACTCCATGTTGCGCACCAGTGGCGCCTCGGTGCTGTGGCGCGCCAGCATGGACATGGGCTACAAGGGCGCCTCACCCATTGCCCATTACAATCGTCGCCAGGTGTTCGAAATCACCGAGAATGCGCTCGCACACATCGACAGCAAGGACCCCGGCCCGCGCATCGACCTGTGCATTGCCACCTACCTGCAGAACCGCGAGGCCGATGATGGCGGCGGGCGCGTGCATCACTGGCCGGGCCGCGTGGTGTATGCCTTCGCCACCTCGATCTTCAACATGTTCGAGCACGTCGGCCAGGGCGAGGCGCGCAGCGCGCTGACACCCACGGTGATACGCCGCCTGGGCTCGCGCGATCCGCAAGCCATGTGCCGAATCGCCGAGACACTGGGCGTGTGGCGTGAAGGCGATGCGCTCGCCGATGCGCCGATGCGCGCCGCCGATGAACTTGAGAAACGCTTCAGCAAGCTTGGCATGCCCAGGACGCTCACTGACATCAAGGTGCCCCGCGACAGCGCGACTACGCTGCTGGAAAACTCGCTGAAAAACTTCAACGCCGACCCCAGGCGCGAATTCGTCAAGGAGCGCGACCTGCTGAAGGACGTGCTCGATGCGTGCTGGTAATTGCTGACGGCCGCCCCACCCTAATCCGACCCACCGCCCCACAGGAGAATCCAGCATGACCGCAGCCCCCAAACAACTCTTCGCCGGCGTCAAGATACTTGCCGTCGCCCGCGTCGTCGCCGCGCCCTTTGCCGCCATGCAACTGGCCATGAACGGCGCCGATGTCATTACCATTGAAAACCCGGAGGACGGCGACTCGCAGCGCCACTCCGAGGTGCGCGATGAATTCCTCAAGCCGTTGATGAGCCGCGCATTTCTGACGCTAAATGCCAACAAGCGCTCCCTCACCCTTGCTCTTAACACGCCTGAAGGCCAGGCGATCTTCAAGAAACTCGTGAAGGATGCCGACGTGGTCATGGAAAACCTGCGCACCGGCACCATGGCACGCTACGGCCTGGGCTACGAAGAACTGAAGAAGGTCAACCCGCGCATCATTTTCTGTTCGGTGACCGGCTTTGGCCAGACCGGCCCCAAGGCCAAGGATCCCGGCATCGACGACGCCATCCAGGCGGTCAGCGGCCTGATGAGCATGACTGGCACACCGGAAACCGGGCCGCTCAAAACCGGCTCCACCATCGTCGATTACAGCACCGGCTACGCCACCGCCTTTGCCATCGCCGGCGCGCTGTTCCACCGCGCCCAGACGGGCGAAGGCCAGGCCATCGACATGTCGATGATGGAAGTCGCGATGACCCTGATGTCGGGCGAAGTCATCCGGGCCGTCACCAATGCCGAACAGCCGCCGCTGTCGGGCAACGCCTCCTCGCGCTCGCGCTATGTCAGCAATTCCTTCCGCTGCAAGGAAGGCTTTGTCATGGTCGCGGCGCGCTCGGCCAACCTGCGCGGTCGCTTCTTCAAGTCGATCGACCGCGAGGACATCCCCAAAGATCCGCGCTTCAACACCGACAAGCTGGCACGGCAGAACATCAATGAACTGAATGCCGAGATCCAGAAGACGCTGCTGACCCGCACCGCCCGCGAGTGGGACGAAAAATTCGCCAGGGACGGCGTACCCGGCCTGCAGATTCTGTCGCTGCTGGAAGCCATCGAGCACCCGCAAGTGGTGGCGCGCAATTTCATCAAGCGCTTTGATGCCGACCCCACGGCCGGCATACCCGCCTACGGCATGCCCGGCGCAGCGTATCGACTGTCCGAGACTCCGCCTGCGATCACCAAACGCGCGCCCATGCTCGGTGAGCATACCGAGCAGTTGCTGTCGGAACTGGGGTTATCGAAAGAAGAGATTGCCGCTCTGCGCGTCAAAAAGATCGTGTAACAGCGCACTCGCCCTGCAAAACGACAGCGCGGCTACTACGTGTCCTGACGACGCTGGCCGCGACCCAAGGACTCGATGATAGCGGCGATATCCAGCGCCGTTCGTTCCGGTGTCAGGCCGCGATGCCGGTGGGCAATGCGCCGTGCGGCTTGCCTGTATTGCTCGCTCTCGAGCATGCGCGCAAGCATGTCATCGAATTGTTGCGCAATTTTTCGACTGCTGATCCACGCTGCCGCGCCGCTTCGCGTCACGGCCAGCGCATTGAGCTTCTGTTCAAGAAACCAGGGCAGCAGCAATAACGGCACGCCCGCCAGCAGTGCCTGCGCGAGGAGCCCGGCACCTGCATTGCTGATCACCAGATCAGCGTCTTGCAGCAGCGGCGCCAGCGTCACCGGCTGCACACTCACCTGCATCGCAGCGCCCGAGTAACGCGCAACCAGTTCTTCGTCGGCATCGGGGACACAGGCAATCACCGCCGCACCACTGCGCTGCAAGCTCGACAGCGCCGCCTCCAGCGCAGTGCGGCCGCGCATGTATTCGCCCCTGAGGTAGGCAAACACACGCCGTCGCCCGCCACCACCGGGCCAGTCCATCGCGCGGCCCAGCGTTTGCGCATACAGCGGCCCCACGTAGCGCGCGCCTCCGCTGGTACGCGGCCCGAAGCAATCCACTTCCGGCAGCGTCGCCAGCAAGGGAGCATCGGTCGCGTAGATTTGCGCCACACGTTGAATCGGTGCATGACCGGCCGCCACACACGCCGCGGCGATGCCATGCAACACGCGCTGCTCACGCTGCTCCAGATGCGCCATGGGCGTCGCACCGGATGGACTGGTATCCGGCAGGAGCCGCGCCACCGGTGGCAGTTCGAATCCCGTCCCCACCTGCACCACCGGATAACCGCCCAGTTGCGCCGCCAGTTGCGCCGCCGGCGAGTAATCGCACACCACCACCTGCGGCCTCAGCAGCGCCAGCGTGTGCTTCCAGCCGGCGATCCAATCGGTCAGCGCACGCGGTTCGGCAAAGCCTGCTGCGGCCAGAATGTCGGCGTAGCTGCGGAATTGCCGCGGTGATTGCGCCACTCGCCGCGTCAGCAGGGGCAACGGTGCCTGCAGGAAATCAATGCCATGCTGACCGAGAGCTGCCCGGGCTGCCGCAAGATTGCGCACGACAAACAGCACCTCGTGGCCACGCCGACGCAACTCCAGTGCAATGGGCACTTCACGCGCGATATGCCCCAGGCCGGAACCAAGTTCCCATATGAACAGGACTCTCATGCCGGCCTGGCTCGACGTAACAACGGAGCGACCCGCCGGGGAAGGCCGCGGATAAACGCGAGCCGGGCGATCGTCTTCACGACGCTGGAGTATGCATCGAGCTCACTCCGATGCACCCACGCGCCGGCAAGCGCCTGGGCGGCGCGCGCTTCTTCTCCCCCGCTTTCGATCTCCTCCAGCATGGCCCGCAAACGGCCGCGCAGATCGGGAGCCACCAGTCCGACGCCAGCGCCTATGCCGGCTTTCGTCAGGCATCCCGCCATCTGGAATCCCTCCACCGACTGCGGTGTGCAAATCAGCGGCACGCCGGCCAGTGCACAGTGTGCCGCGAATTGCGGATCGCCATCGAACACAGCGATGTCGGCCTGCGTCAACAACCCGCCCCAATCCACTTCACTGCGATGAATGAATTGCTGCGCGCCCGCGGCCACTCCTGCCTTGCCTGCCGCGCCGGCACGACTGCCCGGCAACAATGCAATCGTTGCACTGTCACGCCGTTCCAGCGCACCGAGTATCGAGTTCACCGCCTCCCTATTGGTTTGCGGCAACTGGGACAGATGCACCAGCACCCGGCGTTTTGCTGCTGCGGGCCAGGCCAGCCGACGGCCATGCGCGATTGCCGCGAGCGGTCCGACGTAGCGGCACCGCTTGCGCGTTGCATACGGATCGAGTTCGGGCAAAGTCGCCAGCAGCCGCACCGCGCTCGCGAACAACTGATGCAGCGCAGTCAGGTGTGGGCGCTTCGCCGCTGCGAGGAGCGCATTGATATTGCCCAGCACCAGCGCTTCGTCCGCCTTGCGCCGCCGCGATGATTGTTCTACCCAAGGTCGCAACACCGGCAGCGGATCGCTGTCCGGCGGCATGTCGAATCCGCGCGACAGCTGGATCGCAGGCAGGCCGGCAAGCCGCGCCGCCAGCAGTGCTTCCGGCAAACCACAAACCACCAGCAGCGCGGGCTTCACCGCCCGTATCGTTGCCTGCCACGCATCTGCCTGTGCGGCGAGCAAATGCGCATCACCAAAACCACGGTTGAGCAGAGAGTCGACGTAATTGCGCGGCTCAGCTATCAGCGGAAGGAGTAAATAATGCCTGGGTGCCTGCAGAAAATCCCACTTCGAATCGGCTAACACGGCATTGGCCAGGGTCATGCTGCGAACCGCGAACACCGAGCGCATGTCACGCTCGGCCAGCGCGGCCGCGATTTCCGCCTGCGCCGCCAGACCTTCTCGATTGCCGTCCAGCTCTCCGGCAAACAGTATGCAGCCCACTATGTGCTGCCCGTCAAACCCTAGTCCGCCGCCTGAGACGGCCGGCCCAGCGCGGCGAACATCACATCGAATTCCTTGCCCGGCATGAGTCCGCCTTCCCACACGACGTACACCTTGTCCTGCGCAAGCAGATTGCGCCGGCGATGTGTCACCACAAACCGCCCGACCGGCAACGATGCGAGCGCATTTTGCACGCGCATCTCGGTGTCGTAATCGAGCATGCTGGTGTATTCGTCAAGCAACAGGAAGCGCGGTTGCTTGTACAGCGCACGCGCCAGCAGCACGCGCTGACGCTGCCCGCCCGAGAGGTTGGTGCCCATGCCGCCGACCAGCGACTGATAGGCCATGGGCATCACCGCAATGTCTGCATGGATGCCGGCGAGCCTGGCCGCTTCGATGATGCGCTCATCATCCGGAACGCTGTCGAACATGCAGATGTTGTCGGCCAGCGAACCAGAGAACAGAAAGTCCTCCTGCATCACAACACCGAGTATTTCGCGATAGGTGGCCAGGCCGATGCGCTGTATCGGCAAGCCATTCAACAACACCTCGCCCTCTTCGGGCACCAGCACGCCGGAGGCGATCTTCAGCAGCGTCGACTTGCCGCAACCCGACGGGCCGACGATCGCAATGGAATCCTGCGGAGTCAATTTGAGGTTGATGTTCTTCAGCACAAAGTCCTCGCCCGGCGCGTAGCGGAATGACACATTGCGCAGCTCAATCTCCAGCGGTCCGTCGCGATCGATTCGCATGCGATCCGTCGCCATGCTGTCGGGCTCCGGCTCGGTGAGCACGATATCGGCCAGGCGCTCACCCTGCAGCCGCAGCAGCCGGAAGCGTGCCAGCCGCTCGACCACCGCCACGATTCGCGACAGGAACTGGTCCTTGAAGGTCATGTAAGCCACCATCATGCCGACGGTGAAGGTCTTCTCGAAAATCATGCCCACCATCAGGAACAGAATCAGCGACATTTCCAGCGCGCCGATCAGACCGTTGGCCGCCTGGTAGATCAGGTCGAGCTTGCGTGTCACCACCGTGGCGTTGTACACGCCGATCTGGCGGTTCATCCAGCCGGCCACCTGCCAGCCCATCTGCGAGAAGAACTTGATGGCGGGAATGCCGCGCAGCGTCTCGAACAGGAAGGAATCGCGATTGGCCGAGCGCACGATGCGCTCCTCGGTCGCCGCGCGATAGCGCGAGAACATCATGAATCGGACCAGGATATAGCCGGTCGCCGCCAGCAGCACCACGCCGGTCAGCTTGACGCTGTAGAAAAACAGCGCTGCCAACGCCACGCAGGCCATCAGCGCGTCGAGCACCGTCTCGATGAAATTGGTGCTGATGGTGCCCTGGATTTCGTCCACGGCCCGAAAGCGCGAGATCACGTCGCCGACATGGCGCTTCTCGAAAAACGACACCGGCAGGCGCACCATGTGCTGGAACACGCTGGAACTGGAGCGCAGATTCCATGAGATGGACGCTGCCAGCAGCACCCAGCCGCGCAGCATACGCGTGGCCATGCGCGTCACCGATATGAGAAACAGCGCCGATACCAGCACCACCAGCAGACTCACGTCGCCGCTGATGATCACATCATCGATCACCCACTGATTGATCAGCGGCAGCAGCACCCCGAGGCTCTCCAGCGCCAGCGACAACAGCAGGATCTGCGCAAACGCCGTGAGCACGTCGCCGTTGTCGGTGAAGAACATCCTCAGATTGAGCTGGGTCTTGTCCACCCTGGGCTTGAAGTCGGTGCGCGGCGTCAGCTCCAGCGCCACGCCGGAGAAGCGCTTGGCGACTTCTTCCATGGAATATTCGCGGCGGCCCTGTTCCGGGTCATTGACCACCAGCTTGCCGCGCGACATGCGCACCATCACCACAAAATGATTCAGGTCCCAGTGCAATATGCAGGGCGTCTGCAGCTTGGCGAGTTCGTCAACCTCCAGGCGCACCGCGCGCGAATTCAGGCCAAGGTCGCCGGCGATCTCCACCAGGCGCGCCAGCGTGGTTCCCTTCATGGATACCGGATGGCGGCGGCGCAGCATCAGCACGTCCGTCTCGTAGCCAAACACGGTGGCGCACATGGCGAGGCAGGCCAACCCGCACTCGGCCTCTTCGGTCTGCAGCATGATCGGCGGCTCGCGCCGGCCGCGCCACAAGGAAAAGAAATTGGAACTCATCGCACCGCCATCACAGTTTCTTGCCCAGGGCCAACAAGGGGTCGAACATCCACTCGATCAAGCGGCGTCGGTCCAATTCGATATCTGCCGCCAGCGTCAGGCCGGGTTTCAACTTCACCGTCGCGCCATAGGCTTCGACCGAGTCGCGATCCAGGGTCACCCGCACCCGGTACAGCGTCTTGTCCTTGCCCGTCTGCGATGGGCCTTCCAGGTCGGCCGGCGCCACATCGGCCTCCGACACCTTGGTCACGGTGCCCGCGTACTGACCGAATTTCTCGAAGGGAAAGGCATCGTAGCGCAGCACCACGCGGCGCCCGGTGCGTATCATGCCGATGGCGGTGCTGGGAACGAACAACACCGCCTGCAGCGTGGCATTGGCCGGCACCAGCGCCGCGATCATGGTCGCCGGTTCAACCCGTTGGCCAACCACGCCGAGTAATGAGGTCACCGTGCCATCCACTGGCGCATGCAATTGCAGCGCGTTGTCGGAACGCTTCTGCAGCCGGTCCTGCTCCAGCGCGAGGCGGGTGCGCTCGGTGCCGGCCGTATCAGCCTGCGCCCTGGCCTGCAGGGAATTCAATTCCGACTCACCCATCTGAATCTCCGACTGCAGCGCCTCACGCGCCCGCTTGAGCGATTGCAGTCGTCCTTTCTGATCGAGCAGTTGATTGATCTGCTGCTGATACTGCAGATCGGTGATGATGCGGTCATCCGCCAGCGGCTTGAGATTGCCAACCACGCGCTCCGACGAAGCAATCACCTGCTGCTGCAGGCGCATCTCTTCATCCAGGTGCACCAGGTCGCGGCCGGCGCGGCGCACCCGGTCGCGAATGCCAGCCGCGGCTGCCGCTGCAGCCGCCTGCTGCTCGCGCGTCTGCCGCATGATCTGGTCGCGCTGCAGGCCCAGGCTCTTGTCCACCAGTTCCGAGGTTGCGCCGGCCTCGCTGAAGCGCTCGCGCGTCAATTCCACCAGCAGATCACCGGCGCGCACTTCCTGCCCGTCGCGCACCGGGATGGCCTTGATGACTGCACTCTCCACCGAGCGCACGCGAATGACCCCTTCAGCCGCCACGATGACGCCGCTCACCCGCTCCTTGCGCAGGTAGGAACCGAAGAACAGGAACACCAGCATTGCGAGCGCAATAACGCTCAGAAACAGCACCGGCACCCATACCTGCACCGGGCGGATCGAACTGACTTCGCCGGTCCAGCGGCTTTGCTTCTCATCGATCGCCTGCTTGCGGAACAGATCGCTCATGGCGTGCTCCGGGGCGCCGCCGACGCATTATAGGCAGGCACATCAAAGGCCGTCTCAAGATGCGCCAGTGCCTGCAGATTCAGACTGCTGCTGAGTGACAGGATGCGAACCTGGGCCACCAGCACGCCCACACGCGCGCGCAATACCTCGCGCCGCGTCGAGAACGTCAGTTGCTGTGAATTGAGCAGATCGATGTTCGAGCGCGCGCCGGCATCGAAGGCCTTGCGCGTGGCCTCCAGCGCGGCGTTGGCGGTGGCCAGCACGTTCACCTGAATGCGCCACTGTTCGGTGGCGCGCTGCAAATCAAGATAAGCCTTGCCCAGTTCCGTCTCGAGTGACCGGATCGCGTCCTCGAGTTGTGCCTGCGCGCCCTCGGCGAACGCCTGCGCTTCGCGTATGCGCGCGCTGGCGATGCCCCCGGTATACAAGGGTATGGCGACCTGCAACCCCAGCGCAGCCGATGGCAACAGCGTGGTTCCCCCATCGAAGGCAAAGCGCGAACGATCCAGATTGCCGACCAGATCGACGGTGGGCGTGAGCGCCGCACGCTGAACCTCCACGCCGGCCTTGGCCGCCGCCAGGGCGGCTCCCAGGCGCGCCAGTACGCTACTTTTTTCGCGAGCAACCGCCACCGCATCCGCCACGTTCATTGGCACGATCAGCGGCGGCAGGCGATTCTGCACGCGTGCCACCCTATCCACCTTGAATGATGACAGCCGCTGCAGTTCAGCCAGCTGTGAACGATACAGGCTGCGCGTCGCTTCCATGGACGCAAGAATGGCTTCGGTGCGCGCCGAGGTTTCCATGACTTCGACACGCGTGCCAACGCCGCCCTCCATGCGTCGCTCATTGATACGCCGCTGGCCGAGCAGCACGTTGCGCTCCTCTTCGAGGAGGCTCGACTCCTCGTCGGCCTGCGCCGCGCTCAGATAGGCATCGAGAACGCCGAAGAGGATATTCTGGCGGGCTTCTTCAACCGCAGACCGTGAAGAATCTTCCTGCGACTGCGCCTGCCCGATGCCCGCGTCCACCTGCGCACGATAGACCGGAATGGACAACAGCAGTCCGCCGGAGGCACTGCGAAAGGGCGTGGTTCCACCGCTGTCCGCGAATTCCCGCCGATAACCCAATGTCCCGCTGACGTTGGCGCGCCGCGCACCGCGCGCCTGTTCCAGTCGTTCAGAATCGGCGCGAAAACGGGCATCGGCAAATTGGATGGCGGGCTGCGCGGCCAGGGCCAGGCTGGCCAGTTGCACCAGACCTGCAGGGCCGCTGCCGCGTTGAGCGGGACTCGTTGCAGCCCGATCCGTTTCAGCCGGCGCGGCTGACAACGTCACTCCCATCTGCAACTGCAGACTGCTTGCGCCCGATTCCTCCCCATGCGCACCCATTGCATCAATGGCAAAGGAAATTCCCGTCATGGCAGCCAGCATGCCGACCGCCACTGCAGCGTGCACTTCCTTGTCAATCGGAATTCGGAACCGAAACATACTGCGACCAGATGAGAAGGTCGTTCAGGATACAGGATGCAGCGTGCAAAAAAAAAGCCGCGGGCATGCGGCTTTTTACTTACGGGACATCGTGCAGGAGTCATCCGGCACAACGTCGGCCTGCATCAACTAGGGCCCCGCAAACGCGATGCAGCCATAGGTACCATCCGGCAGGGGGCCATAATACTGGCCGGGGCCGCAGGTCACTGTGCCACCACCGCCACCACCTGCACCACCGCCATTACTGCTGCTATGGCCACTGCCATGACTGCTGCCGTGGCCACTACCATGACCGCTGCCATGATTTTTCTTGCCCTTCCCACCACCGCAACCACCACTGACCTGGAAATACTCTTCGGGTTTCAGTTCACGCATGATTGTCTCCAACTCAAAAATTTGGCGTTATGTTCCACCAGCAACCTAACTTACCAGCAAATAATACGCCGGGCTAAAGCCGGGGTGGCAGGCATAATGTCACATAATTTTGCTGTTGGGAAATACATGCCATTGTCATGTCGATCGCATGTATAACCTATTGTTAATAAATACTTTTCCAGCTCTATAACCCATTCGTAAATCGCTTTAAACTCCGCAAAAATGTGCCCCCCCCGAAAAAGACCACTTCCCGACAGCCCTGTTGAGTCGTCGTCAATCCGGCGAGTCGTATTTCTCGATCTTTCTCGCTCCTTTTTGCGTCAACGCGCGAACCGCAAACACCCTGGTGTCAGCGCGTGTCAATTCGCGGCATTTGGTTCACACTCCCCTTCCAACAACTACGACGCCATGGTGCCGCAGGTCATCGGTCCGCTGAAATTGCGCGGCCGCGCGCGCACCGCGCTCGAGCACGCCATCTCAGGCCTCACCTGCACGACCGCCGTGCACATTTGCTACGGCTACGGCATTCAGGCCAACCTCGACTGGAAGAAGACGCTGGGCGACGAATGGCGTCAGTACGAAGCGATTTTCCCCGCGATCGCGAAAAGCAAACGGCATCCCGGTGCAACGGGATGCGCGCTCTGCAGGAGGGTCAGCCCTTCTTCGGCGTCCACCCATAGGTCTTGGCGCAAGCACCACCCATCAGCATCGCCCGCTCACTCTCGCTCAACCGGTCAGTCACCCGGAACGGCTCGACAGCCTGCTCGTAGTTGACCACCGCGGCGGCGCGGGTCCAGTCGGTACCCCACAGGCAGCGCTCGAAGCCCCAGGCATCGAACACGCGGGCGAGCGGCTCCCAGATGTCCGCGAACGGATAGGCCTGGTGCGACATGGTGCAGGCACCGCTGACCTTGATCACCACATTGGGACGCTTGGCCAGTTCCAGTATCTTGGGCAGATCGGCCCATACGTCTGCCGGCGCCGGCTTGGTGCGCGGCTGCATCATGCCCAGGTGGTCAAGCACAAAGCGCGTCTGCGGGTGACGGTCGATCACCTGGGTGCCCACATCGATGTTGCCCCAGCACAGGAAATTCATCGGCATATCGACACTGGCGGCTGCGCGCAGCATGCGATCGATGCCGGGATTGTCCGCGGCAAGCCCCTGCTCCTTGGGCATCCCCAGGCGCAAGGCCACCGCGCCCGGCACCTTCTTCCACTCGGCAACCTTCTCGGCCACATCGGGCTTGTCAAAATCAACCCGCGTCACCAGCGCGAAGCGGCCCGGATGGGCGCGCTGCACCCCCATGGCATAGCTGGTGTCGTAGCTGTACAGGTTGAAAGGCGACACGTAAATCGCGCCGTCCACGCCGACCTTGTCCATGGCCACCACCATCTGGTCGCCGGTGACGCTGGGCATCTCCCAGCCCACCGGGGTATGCGCCCAGGGGCGATCCGGCGTGTTGGCGGCGTAGCAATGGACTTGGGAATCAATGATCATCATGGGTAAAGCTCCTCTGTGTTAATTGGTTTCCCCGCATTGAACCACAGGTCGCGACAAAGCTCATCATTCGCTCCCCTGCGCAGCGAGGGGGTGAGTAGCGAAGGCACGCTTTCCACAACAAACCGCACCAGGAATTTTGCGAAGCCTTTGATCACAATATTTTTATTGATTACCTCTGTTAATTGTTATTTTCATTATTCTGATAACGATCAAACCTCGCCCCGCAGCGATGGCAAAACCCCGCCTCCGCCAGATGCACCCGCTCCCCGCACGCGGCACACGGGCGTGACGCCTCGCTCCGCTCTATCCGCCGTGCCGTCCGCCGTCCCATCCGCCGCGCCGTCATCTCCGCCGTGACGATCCCCGTCGGCACCGCCAGCGTCCCCCATCCCAACAGCATCATGAAGCTCGCAATCGCCCGCCCCCACCCCGTCTTGGGCACGATGTCCCCAAAACCCACCGTCGTCATGGTGGAGATGGCCCAATAGATGGACACCGGAATGTTGGTGAAGCCGTTCTGCGGCCCCTCCACCACGTACATCAGCGTGCCCATCAGCACCACGATAATAGAGACGGCGCCGATGAACACCACGATACGCCGCCGGCTCGCCCACAGGGCCGCTCCGAGCGAGCTGTACTCGGTCACATAGGCGGTGATCTTGAGGATGCGGAACACCCGCAGCATGCGCAACAGGCGAATGTCGATGAAAGCATGCAGCTCGGGAAAGAAGAGCGCCAGATAGGTCGGCGCCACCGACAAGAGGTCGACGATGCCGAAGAAGCTGAGCGCATAGCGCGCCGGCCGCTCCACACAGACAAGGCGCGCGAGGTACTCCAGCGTGAAGAGCAGCGTGAACATCCACTCCAGCACATCAAACAGCCGCCCGTGGCGCGCGGCGACAGACTCCACGCTGTCCAGCATCACCACCGCCACGCTCACCAGAATGGCAACCAGCAGCGCCACGTCGAAGGCCCGCCCGGCGGGCGTGTCCGACTCGAAGATGATGGTGAAGGCCTGGCGGCGCCACCCGAAGGGCGGGATGCCGAAGAGGTGGGCTTCGGGGGTTTGGGGGCGGTTGTCGGAGGTCATTGGTCACGCTACCGGGTCATTGGAGGGAACTCAAGCAGCCAACTTCAGCCGCGCCTTTTCGAGGCGCTCAGTAAAATCGGTCTTCTTGTGGCTGGTCATCAGCAACACTTCCATTGCGCGGGTCATCGCGACGTAGAGCAAACGCCCCTCGTCCTCCGCCTGGAACCTGTCGCCGGGCATGTATCCGAGCCCGGGAATGGCGACCACCGGAAATTCCAAACCCTTGCTGCTATGCATGGTCACAATCTTGACGCTGTCTGCACTGGGATCATAGCGCTTCTTGTCATCCTCACCCATCCATTCCACAGGGACGCCGGCGAGTCGTAAGCGCTTCGCGATTTCCTGGCCTATGAAGCGTGAACGATAGACCACCGCGAGATCCCTCCAGGCCCATCCAGCCTGATTGATCGCGGCGAATTCCTTGGCAATGAATTCTGCCTCCGCCTGCAAATTCGGCAATTGGTGCACAACCGGCAATGGCCCATGCCGCCCCGCGCTTTGCGGCTGGACCAATGGAACACCATCTTCCTCGGCTTCTTCCGGAACCAGGAACTCGCGAGCAAACTCGTAGGCAAGGTTCAAGATCTCGGCCGTATTCCGGTAATTAAGGCGAAGGATCGTGGTGCGTCCTTGTGCCTGAACACCAACACTGGAAAAGCTGAATTTCCTGCGCTTTTGCGCATCGTAAATTGACTGCGCATCGTCATACACCACTGCGTGAAGATGCCCGACTGGCGCGCATTTACGGTCAATTGGCGCCGACAAAGCAGATTCCTCGCGATACTCGGAATGACAATCTGAAGTCGCCGAACTTCCGCCCTTCCTCTGCCGTCCCCCAGCGCTTCGCGCAAGGAAAGAGACTGGATCAGAGCTTGTCGTACTTCGTCGAATTGCCCTGCGCCTTGTCCACCGGATACCGCTCGCGGTTGATGGCCAGCTTGCGGCGCACGGCGGCATCAAGATCAAGATTCAGGTCGCGCGCAAGGAAGCTCAGATAGATGGTGATGTCGGCGATTTCATCGGCGACGGCATCTTTGACTTTTCCGTCGGGCGTCTTGATCGCCGCGTCGACCTGCGCATCAGGCGTCCACTGCACGTGCTCCAGCAACTCGGCGACCTCCAGGCTGAGCGAGATGGCCAGTGATTTGAAGTTGTGGAATTGCTCCCAGTCGCGTTCGCGGCGGAATTCGAGGAGTTCGGCAAGCGTGGTGGGGGTGAGCATGGGGTCCGGAATGTGGGTATTGGAACAGCGGAATCTTTGCCGGCGCTACCTGCGCTTTGCAGCATTGAGCTTGTGAAGCGCCTGCAGCAACCCGGGAATATCGTCCCGAATAATGCTCCACAGGGTATCGTTGTCGATGCCAAGGTAGCCGTGAATCAAGCGGTTGCGAGTGGCGATGATGCGTCGCCAGGGAATCTGTGGGTTGGCCTGGCAGATCTCATCAGGAACGTGCATGGCTGCTTCGCCGATCAACTCGAGGTTGCGCACCGTGGCGTCGTAATTCAACCCACGGCTGACGAAGCCACCCTGATCCAGCCCATCGGTGTAGGCAACGACCTTGTCGGCGAAGGCAATCATGTCTTCCAGGTAGAAGCGCCATTCGCGCTTCGCCGGGTCAGACATGCAGTGCCTCCTTCTCGATAAAGGGCCGCAATTCGGAGCGCAGGGCCTTTTGTGTGACCAGATCCACACGCCGACCAAGCAGATCCTCCAGATAGAACTGCACGCCAAAATAACGATTCGACGTGGCCGGACCATCGAAATTGACCAGTATGTCGATGTCGCTGCCAGCTCCTGCGGAGTCCCGCGCGGTAGATCCGAACACGGCAAGCTCCGTAACGCCAAAGCGCTGCGCCAGGACAGATTTATGTTGGGTCAATAACTGCAAGGTCCGGGAACGATTCATTCGAGTCTCCAATGCCTGCCGGTTGCTCATCGCATCAGTCAGGATTTTGTATCTGACTTTGTACCTGACTTCAGCCGCTATTATGGCCAAAGAACGCGAAGGTGGCAGGTTGATCTGCCGGAGTTTGAAGCCACCAACTTCAGGGCAATCAATTGTAAACGCCCGACTGGCGGGCATTTACAGGCGATTTCATCTGGAAAAGCAGATTTCCCGCTGGCGCCCGGAATGACGGGTTTGAAGACGCGGAACTGCTGCTCTGGTAGCCCGAAGCGGCCCGTCGCTGGGAATGACGTACTCACCGCCGCAGCAATATTCTGCCTACAGCAGCTCCCGAAACTGCTCAATCGACAAGCCGGCGTCACGCGCAATACCGCCCATGGTGAATGCGTTGACCGGATTGTGACGGGGTATGGTCAGGATGCGCAGACCATTACTCATGACGATGTGTTTTCCCTGACGCACAATCCGGAACCCGGCCTTTTCCAATGCCCGCACGGCATCAAGGTGATTGACACCCGGAAACTTTGGCAAGGCTAGACGGTAACTTCAATTTCGCGAAATTCCTCGCCCTGGAGTTGCTCCTCGACGACAGACAGATACTCGCGAATAGCGTCGCGGATGTTATCGAGGGCTTCCTGTTCGGTGGCCCCCTGAGACCAGCAGCCTGCGAGTCCTGGAACGGAAACGCTGTAGCCCTCTTCCGATTTATGCAGAGCGATCCGGTATTTCAAGTTGACCTCCGATTCGGGATTATAGACTGACCCATTCGGTCAAAGATCGCGGAAGGCCCGTTCATCAGTTTCGGAGTTCCACTCACACAATCTGGCAGCGAAAACCTCTGCATCTGCAAGAACGGCCGGAGTTGCACGGCAAAGGCGTACCCCATCTTTGCTTTTATCGAAGGCCAGCAAATCGCCTATTTTCAGACCAAGGGTCCGGCGGACATTGGCCGGAATGGTGGCTTGGGGCTTTTTCGAGAGCTTTGAGGATTGGACCATGATTGAGCGCATGTCGTTAGTACGCTTACCCTACTCGGTGCCAAGGAATGCTGCAAGCCTGCGTTTACGGGACTTGCGGCTGCGTGAAGAAGCCCGACTGGCGGGCGCCTGCAAGAGACTACCCATCACAAAGCAGATTCCTCGCTGGCGCTCGGAATGACAGGCCGAGGCCTGACTGCTTGAATCAACCCGCTGCCTTCTCCCCGCCGTGCTCCGCTTCCCACACCTCCATCGGCGGGCAGGTGCAGACGAAGTTGCGGTCGCCGTAGACCTGGTCGAGGCGTTTCACCGGCGCCCAGTATTTGTGGGTGCGCACGCTGGCCAATGGGTAGGCGGCGACGTTGCGGCTGTAGGCGTGCTTCCAGTCGCCGGCCAGTTCTTCGGCGGTGTGCGGGGCGTTCTTCAGCGGGTTGTCCAGCTTGTCCCACTCGCCGCTTTTCACCTTTTCGATTTCGCCGTGGATGGCGATCATGGCGTCGCAGAAGCGGTCGAGCTCGACCTTGGATTCGCTTTCGGTGGGCTCGACCATCAGCGTGTCGACCACCGGGAATGACAGCGTGGGCGCGTGGAAGCAGTAGTCGATGAGGCGCTTGGCGACATCCTCGGCGCCGATACCGCAGGCTTCCTTCAGGCCACGCAGATCAAAAATGCATTCATGCGCGACGCGATCGTGGGCGCCGGTGTACAGCACCGGAAAGTAAGGCCCGATGCGCTTGGCAACGTAGTTGGCATTCAGGATGGCTATCTCGGTGGCGCGGCGTATGCCGGCGGCACCCATCATGCGCACATACATCCACGAGATGGCGACAATGAGCGCGCTGCCGTAGGGCGCGGCGCTGACGGTGCCGGTTTTCTCGACGACTTCGGCGCCCTTGTCTTTGTCCTTTTCCTTGTCCTTATCCTTGTCCTTCTCATGCGCGTGGGGCACGGCCGGATGTCCCGGCAGATAGGGCGCCAGATGACTGGCCACGCCGATGGGGCCCATGCCCGGGCCGCCGCCGCCGTGCGGAATACAAAACGTCTTGTGCAGGTTGATGTGCACGACATCGGCACCGATGTCGCCGGGGCGCGACAGGCCCGCCTGCGCATTCAGGTTGGCGCCGTCCATATACACCTGGCCGCCGGCGGCGTGCACGATGGCGCAGATTTCCTTGATTGGCGCTTCGAACACGCCATGCGTCGACGGATAGGTGATCATCAGCGCCGCGAGTTTGTCCTTGTGCTTGTCGGCCTTGGCCTGCAGATCGGCGACATCGACATTGCCGCTGGCATCACAGGCCACCACCACCACCTGCAGGCCGCACATGCTGGCCGTGGCCGGATTGGTGCCGTGCGCCGATTGCGGAATGAGGCACACATCGCGATGGCCCTCGCCCCTGGCCGCCTGATAATTGCGGATCGTGATGATGCCGGCGTACTCGCCCTGGGCGCCGGAGTTGGGCTGCATGGTGACCTTGGGCAGACCGGTGATTTCGGCCAGCGCCGCGCACACATCGCCCAGCATTTTGGCGTAGCCCTGCGCCTGCTCGGCCGGCGCAAACGGATGCAGGTCGGCGAACTCGGGCCAGGTCACCGGGATCATCTCGGCAACGGCATTCAGTTTCATCGTGCAGGAGCCCAGCGGAATCATGCCGTGCACCAGCGAGTAGTCGCGATTCTCCAGGCGTTTGAGATATCGCATCATCTCCGTTTCGGAGTGATAGCGATTGAACGCCGGGTGAGTCAGGATGGTCTCATCGGCAGAATCGCCACGACGCAACGCCTGCGGCACCGCCTTGGGACCCGTGGAAAAGTTCTTGGCATGCTCGGGCACGTTGAAGGCGAGCTTGCCGTTCTTGCCGGTCAGCACCCAGGCGAGGTTCTCGACATGGGCGAGCGTGGTGGTCTCATCGACGGTGATGCCAACGCGGTCAGCGCCGATCCAGCGCAGATTGATGTGCTGGTTCTTGGCGCGGATGAGGATGCCCTTGGCATCGGAGCCACCGACGTTGAAGGTGATGGTGTCGAAATAGGCGTGCGATTCAATGCTGAGCGGCGCCGCGGCCTGCGCCAGCATGCGCGCCATGAAATGTGTGCGCAGCGCGATGCGTTTCAGACCCTCGGGGCCGTGCCACACGGCATAGAAGGCGGCCATGTTGGCGAGCAGCGCCTGCGCGGTGCAGATGTTGCTGGTGGCCTTCTCGCGGCGGATGTGCTGCTCGCGCGTCTGCAGCGCCATGCGATAGGCGGTGTGGCCGGCAGCGTCCACCGACACGCCGATGATGCGGCCGGGAATCTGGCGCGTGAGGCTTTCGCGCACCGCCATATACGCGGCATGCGGGCCACCATAAC
>CANKAJ010000015.1 GCA_947479645.1 Betaproteobacteria bacterium
AATGCGCAAGCCTCATCAGCTTCTTTCGCTGCGCGTCGTCCAGTTCAATCGCTGTTGCTTTTCGCATCACCGCCTCCCAAATGCACCAGATACATCTTGGATCTCGGCAGATGAAAAATAGTTCCATTAATTATGAAGCACTACACTAGGAAGCTGCCTTGAGTGGCTCATCCACTCGAAGATGCCGAACGTCGCGTCCTTCGACCATGTAGACGACATATTCGGCCATATTCTTGGAGTGATCGCCAATTCGCTCCAGCGCTTTCGCCACAAACAATACTTCCAGACTACGGGTAATCGTGCGCGGATCTTCCATCATGAAAGTGATGAGTTGCCGCAATATTGACCGGAACTCATCATCGACCAAGGCATCCTGAAGCACTACCTGGGCGGCAGACTTGGAATCCAGCCGCGCAAAGGCATCCAGCGCCTTCCTCAACATGCCTAACGCAAGATTGGACACATGCTTCAATTCAAGTCGCGGCATGTGCCGACTCGCCGCGACATGCACGAGCTTCGCCATGCGGGCAATCTTTTCCGCTTCGTCGCCGATGCGTTCCAGGTCGGTAATGGTTTTTATGACAGCGATGATAAGACGCAAATCGCCTGCTGCCGGCTGACGTTTGGCAATGATGTGGCTGCATGATTCGTCGAGCTCGACTTCAAGGGCATTGACGCGATGGTCATCGGCGATGACCTGATCAATCTTGATCATGTCACCACTGGTCAATCCGTCAATAGCCTTGACGATCTGCTCCTCGACAAGCCCCCCCATCTGCAATACGCGCGTACGCACAGCTTCCAGTTCGGCATCGAATTGCTTTGATATGTGCTCGTTCATTCCAGACTATCCCATGTCCAGGGGAGGACACTAGCATAGCACTGTGACAATCATGTTTCAGTAGCGGCTTCAGATTCCAGGTGACCGAAACAGGAGCACCATTCAAATCTCGAGAAACCGAACCCGACGGCCTTCGGCAAGCTAAGCGCGCCCGCGAATTGTCATGGAATCTGCCGCTGGTAGGTTCGAACACCATCGGCCGTTCCCAGCAGCAGCACATCGGCACCACGCCGTGCGAACAAACCCACTGTGACCACGCCCGGGATGTCATTGATGGCGGCTTCAAGTCCTTCCGGATCCGAGATCGACAGATTGTAGACATCCAAAATCAGGTTGCCGTTGTCGGTGGTAAAGCCTTCTCGCAACTCCGGCGCCCCCCCCAGCTTCACCATCTGCCGGCCAACGTGCGACCGGGCCATGGGGATGACCTCAACCGGCAATGGAAACTTGCCAAGGACAGACACCAATTTGGACTGATCAGCGATGCAGACGAATTTCCTGGCCACCGCGGCGACAATCTTCTCGCGCGTGAGCGCACCGCCGCCGCCCTTGATCATGGCGAGACTCTCGGTAATTTCATCGGCACCATCGATGTAGACTGGCAGTTCGCTGATGCTGTTGAGATCGACAATACGGATCCCATGGGCTTTCAGCCGCAACACGGTTTGTTCCGAACTGGCCACCGCCCCGTCGATTCGACCCTTGATTCTGGCCAGCTCGTCTATGAAAAGGTTGGCCGTTGACCCTGTGCCGACCCCCACAACTGAATCTTCCACTACATGCTTGATTGCCTCGCGGGCCACTGCCAGCTTCAGTTCGTCCTGCGTCATCAAACCTGTCCTATACAGAAAACAGAAAAAATTCCCAAACAAAACCACCAACAGAGCATACGGAAAGAGGTTCCCGAGTCGGCCCTCAACGCTTGCGTGGCGGCATCAGATCGGTGCACACCCCCTCATAAGCCTCTGCAGACAACCCTGCAGATTCGCTCAGCGTCGGGTGCGGATGGATGGTCCTGCCGATGTCGACGGCATCAGCGCCCATCTCGATGGCCAGGGCAATCTCGCTGATCAAATCTCCGGCACCGGTACCCACAATGCCACCGCCGATCACCCGGTGAGTCTCCTCATCGAACAGCAACTTGGTGAATCCTTCGTCGCGGCCGTTGGCGATGGCGCGACCCGACGCCGCCCACGGAAACTTGCCCACACCGTACTTAAGGCCCTGCTTTTTCGCCTCATCTTCGGTAACACCAACCCAGGCGATCTCCGGATCGGTATAGGCCACTGCCGGAATAACGCGCGCGTCAAAATGTGATTTCAAGCCGGACGCCGCCTCTGCGGCAACATGTCCCTGGTGCGTCGCCTTGTGAGCCAGCATCGGCTGACCCACAACATCGCCAATGGCAAAAATGTGCGAAACATTGGTGCGCATCTGCGAATCAACGGTGATGAAACCCCGCTCGCCCACCATCACACCGGCTTTGTCAGCGCCGATATTGTTGCCGTTGGGAACCCGTCCAACCGATACCAGGATCATGTCGTAGCACTGCGGTTCCTTCGGCGCGCCACTTCCAGCCTGAGCGCCTTCGAACGAAACCATCAATCCCTCTGGCGTCACTTCAACCTTGGTGGTGCGCGTTTTCAGAAGAATATTATCGAAGCGTTTGGCGTTGAATTTCTGCCAGGCAGTGACCAGGTCGCGATCGGCCCCCGCCATCAGGCCATCAAGCATTTCCACGACATCAAGACGTGCCCCGAGTGTCGAATACACCGTTCCCATCTCCAGACCGATGATGCCACCGCCGATGACCAGCATGCGCTTGGGGCAGGACCGCAATTCCAGCGCACCGGTGGAGTCAACTATACGGGGGTCGTCGGGCAAATCGTTTCCGTTCAGACGAAGTTTTGCCGCCTGGGAACCTGCAGCGATGATGGCGTTCTTGAAGGCCACCACTTTGCGGCCGTCTTTGGTTTCGACTGCAAGATGCTTTGGACCCGCGAAGGAGCCGGTACCCTGCAACACCGTCACCTTGCGTGCCTTGGCCATGCCGGCAAGCCCACCGGTGAGTTTCCCCACCACCTTGTTCTTCCAGCCACGCAATTTTTCCAGATCGACCTGCGGGGCACCGAAAGCAATGCCGTGCTCGGCCAGACGCCCGGCCTCATCCATGACCGCCGCCACATGCAGCAAGGCCTTGGACGGAATGCAGCCAACATTGAGGCAGACGCCACCCAGGACCGGATAGCGCTCGACCATCACCGTGGACAAACCCAGATCGGCGGCACGAAAGGCCGCCGAGTAGCCACCAGGGCCGCCGCCCAGGACCACAACGTCGCATTCAATGTCGACTGCGCCGGCATAGCTGGCAGGATTGGCTGCAGGTGCAGGAGAAGTCGCCTGCGATGCTGCAAATGCGTGCGATGAAGACGCAACGGCAGGTGCGGACACCGCAACCGGCGCTGTCGCCTTGCCGGTATCAGCAGAAGGCCCGCTGGTTTCCAGCAGCAGAATCAGACTACCCTGGGAAACCTTGTCGCCAACCTTCAGGCTGATTTCCTTGACGACACCAGCAGCCGGAGAGGGAATCTCCATCGTCGATTTTTCCGACTCCACCGAGATCAGCGATTGCTCGGCCAAGACCGCGTCACCCGCTTTGACCAGCACCTCGGCGACATCGACATCCTTGAAATCGCCGATGTCCGGTACCTTGATTTCGATCTGGCTCATATTCTGGCTGCCGTCACAATAACGTGCGCCGGATATCGGACAACACCGACGACAGATAACTGGTGAAACGCGCGCCGTCGGCACCATCGATCACGCGGTGATCGTAGGACAGGGACAGCGGCAACATCAGCCGCGGCACAAACTGTCCATCCTTGAACACTGGTCTCATGACCGATTTGGACACGCCCAGAATTGCAACCTCGGGCGCATTGATGATGGGTGTGAACAATGTTCCGCCTATGCCACCCAGGCTGGAAATGGAGAAGGTGCCGCCCTGCATGTCGCCGGGCTTGAGTTTCTTGTCGCGCGCAAGCTTGGAAAGTTCTGACAATTCACGCGCCAGATCGTGCACGCCCTTGCGGTCGGCATCCTTGATCACGGGCACCACCAGCCCCTCCGGGGTGTCGACCGCGACCCCGATGTGGTAGTACCTTTTGATGACCAGATTTTCGCCAGTCTTGTCCAGCGACGCATTGAAGTTCGGATACTGTCTCAGCGCAGTCACGCAGGCCTTGACCAGGAAGGCCAGCAGCGTCAATTTGAATCCCTGCTTCTCCGAGTCGGCCGCATTGCTCTTGCGGAAAGATTCCAGATCGGTGATATCGGCCTCGTCGAACTGGGTGACATGCGGAATCGATACCCAGTTGCGATGCAGATTGGCGCCGGCCAGCTTCTTCAGCCGCGACAGTGGCTTCGTCTCGACCGGGCCGAATTTTGCGAAATCGACCTGTGGCCATTCGAGCAGCTTGAACGGCAGCGCCCCTCCAACGGAAGTCGTCGCAGTGCCAGCCACCGGCGCTCCCTTCATGACACTCTTCACAAAGGCCTGCACATCACTGCGCTGGATACGTCCCTTGGGCGCCGTACCGGTCACTTTGGCCAGATCAACCCCGAGTTCACGCGCGAACGCACGTACCGACGGACCAGCATGCGGCTTGAATGTCGCCGATTCGACTACGGGCTCGAACGGCACCGGCGATGCCGCGTGGACCGGAACCGGTACCACATCCTCTGAATGGCGAACTGGCTGGGTAGCTGCTGGAGTCACGGGTGCGGCAGTAACAGCAGGTTTGGCAGCGACTGGCTGAACAGCATCACCCGCTTCCAGCGTCAGGATCAGGCTGCCCTGCGACACCTTGTCGCCAACCTTCAGCCGGATTTCCCTGACGACGCCGGATAACGGCGACGGAATTTCCATGGTCGACTTTTCCGACTCCACGGAAATCAAAGACTGTTCAGCCTGAACGGCATCGCCCGCACTGACCAGGACTTCGGCAACATCGACATCCTTGAAATCACCGATATTGGGAACAACAACCTCCGTGATGGCACCCATATGTCCGCCTATACCGTAACCGGATTGGGCTTGTCCGGATCCAACCCATACTTCGTGATGGCTTCGGCAACCAGGACAGATTTGATCAGGCCATCATCGGCCAGCGCCTTCAGCGCAGCCAGCGTCACCCAGTAACGATTGACCTCAAAATGGTGGCGCAGGCGCTCACGGGTATCTGACCGGCCATAGCCATCGGTACCCAGCACCTTGTACGTCCTGCCTTTGGGAAGAAACGAGCGAATCTGGTCCGGGAAGGCCTTGATGTAATCCGTGGAGGCAATGATGGGCCCCTGCTGCTTTTCCATGCATCGCTGCACAAAACTCTTCACAGGTGCCTCGGTCGGATGAAGCAGATTGTGACGCTCCACCGCCAGTCCTTCACGACGAAGTTCGGTAAAGCTGGTGCAACTCCATACGTCAGCGGCAACGTCCCAGTCAGACTCCAGCAATTGCGCGGCAGCGATGACTTCGCGCAGTATCGTTCCGGAACCCAGCAACTGAACGCGCAACTTCCTGTTGTCGCCGGACTTCAGCAGATACATGCCTTTCAGTATGCCTTCGCGGGCCGCCGGATTGATTTTTTCCGCGTCGTCCAGGCCGGGGTGAGGATAATTTTCGTTCATCACCGTGATGTAGTAGTAAACATCTTCCTGTTCGGCGACCATGCGGCGCAGTCCGTCATGAATGATCACCGCCAGTTCGTAGCCAAATGTGGGGTCGTAGGACACGCAGTTCGGGATGACCGAAGACAGAATATGACTGTGGCCGTCCTCATGCTGCAACCCTTCGCCATTCAGCGTCGTACGCCCGGCGGTACCTCCCAGAAGAAATCCCCGCGCACGCAGATCGCCCGCCGCCCAGGCGAGGTCGCCGACGCGCTGCATGCCGAACATCGAATAGAAGATGAAGAACGGCACCATCACCTGATTGCTGTTGCTGTAGGACGTCGCCGCCGCAATCCATGAGGAAAATGCGCCCGCTTCGTTGATGCCCTCCTCAATAATCTGACCGGCGGCATCCTCGCGGTAGTACATCACCTGGTCCTTGTCGACCGGGGTGTACTTCTGGCCTTCGGATGAATAAATGCCAAGCTGACGGAACATGCCTTCCATGCCGAAAGTGCGCGCTTCATCAGGAACGATAGGCACAATGTGCTTGCCCAGGGACTTGTCGCGCAATAGTGCCGTCAGAATGCGCACGAAGGCCATGGTAGTGGAAATTTCGCGGCCCTCAGGCGTGGCCTTGAGCGCCTGTTCCAGGGCCTCCAGCGGCGGCACGGTTGGCGGAGCCTCCGCTGCGCGTCGACGCTGCGGTAGATATCCACCCAGCGCTTTTCTGCGCTCCTGCAGATACACCATCACAGGATCATCGGCTTCCGGCTTGTAAAAGGGCAACTGCTCCAGCTGGTCATCCGGAATGGGCACATTGAAGCGATCACGAAACCCGCGGATTGTCTCGATATCCAGCTTCTTCAACTGGTGTGTCGGGTTTTTCGCCTGCCCCTGCTTGCCCAGGCCATAGCCCTTGATGGTCTTGGCCAGAATGACAGTCGGTTGATTCTTGTGCTTGACTGCCGCGGAATAGGCAGCATAAATCTTGTGCGGATCATGACCGCCCCGATTCAACCGCCAGATATCATCGTCACCCATGCGCGACACCATCTCCAGCGTCTCGGGATGCTTGCCGAAAAAATGCTTGCGCACAAACGCACCGTCATTGGCCTTGAAGTTCTGGTATTCCCCGTCGACCGTCTCTTCCATGATCTGCTTGAGGATGCCTTCCTTGTCACGCGCCAGAAGCGGGTCCCAATAGCCTCCCCAGATCAGCTTGATAACGTTCCAGCCGGCACCGCGAAAATCGCCTTCCAGTTCCTGGATAATCTTGCCGTTGCCTCGCACCGGACCGTCGAGCCGCTGCAGATTGCAGTTGACCACGAAGATGAGGTTATCCAGCTTCTCACGCGATGCCATGCCGATGGCGCCCATCGATTCGGGTTCGTCCATCTCACCGTCGCCACAGAATGCCCACACCTTGCGATTGGAAGTATCGGCCAAGCCACGGGCATGCAAATATTTCAGAAAGCGTGCCTGATAGATCGCCTGAATCGGCCCCAATCCCATGGATACGGTCGGAAACTGCCAGAAATCCGGCATCAACCATGGATGCGGGTAAGAGGAAATACCCTTTCCATCGACTTCGCGACGGAAATTGAGCAACTGATCTTCGGACAGACGTCCTTCGAGATAGGCTCGCGCATAGATACCCGGCGCTGAGTGTCCCTGGAAGTAGACGAGATCACCACCATGACCCTCATGCGGCGCATGCCAGAAATGATTGAAGCCGATGCCAAACAAGGTCCCTACCGAGGCAAAGCTGGCGATATGTCCGCCAAGGTCACCCTCACCTTTGTTGGCACGCGCCACCATCGCCAGCGCATTCCAGCGCGCAAATGAGCGGATGCGCTCTTCCATCACATGATCGCCAGGGGAGCGATCCTCGCGGTGAGTGGGGATGGTGTTGATATAGGCGGTCTGCGCCTTGTAAGGCAGATAGGCTCCTGACAGGCGTGCCTTTTCGATCAATTTCTCGAGCAGATAGTGGGCCCGCTCCGGGCCCTCCCGCTCAAGAACGCCTTCAAGCGCTTCGAGCCACTCCTGAGTCTCCAGCGCATCAGGATCGTTGGCAGCGGAAAAATCCGGCACTGCAGACATGACTGTCTCCTCCTAGTCTCCGAAGCCATTGTAGCGGAGTCGCATTAATACGAATCAATACTCCCTGAATAGGACTTGTATGCGATCCTCCAGCACAACAGGGAATTCTCGCATTGTAAGATAGCATTCCACACTGTGCAATTTAGAGAAACTGACGGAATTCCAGAGACAAGCCTGTCCAAGCGCCGCCACGTCTGACCGCGACAACCAGGCCATGCACCCGGAATTTGCAAAAAGCCACCCTTTCGGGTCTTTCTCCACCAGCCTCTTGGTTCATAATTGCGTCCTTTTCCAAAGGATCATCCCGTGCAAACCCGAATCATTGATGGCAATGCCTTGGGCAAGCGTCTTCGCGCTTCTCTAAAAACGCGTGCAGAGCAATGCGCTGCGGCGGGTATCACCCCCGGTCTCGCTGTCATCATCGTCGGCGAAAATCCAGCTTCCAAAATCTACGTGCGGAACAAAATCCGCGCTTGCGCGGAAGTCGGTATCCACTCCGAACATGTCGAGTTGCCGGAAGCAACCTCACAAGAGGAATTGCTCAGACGCATCGCAGATCTGAATGCCAACCCGCGCATACACGGCATTCTGGTGCAATTGCCGCTACCGGCCCAGATTGCCTCCGAGGCTGTGCTCAATGCCATTGCACCGGAAAAGGACGCCGACGGTTTCCATCCGGTCAATGTCGGGCTGCTGGCCACCGGCCATCCGCGCTTTGCCCCTTGTACGCCTGCCGGAATCATGGCCATGCTCGAGGATGAAGGCATCAATCCCTGGGGTTTGAATGCGGTGATCGTTGGCGCATCCAACATCGTCGGCAAACCAGTGGCCCTGTTGCTCTTGCAAAAAGGCGCTACGGTCACCATCTGCAATTCCAAGACCCGGGACTTGGCAGCCCATACCCGCGCCGCAGACATTGTCGTGGTGGCGACTGGCAAACCCAATCTGGTCATGGCAGACATGGTCAAACCCGGAGCGGTGGTGATTGATGTGGGCATGAACCGGGTTCCAGACGGGCCCAATGCCGGCAAACTCTGCGGTGACGTCGACTACACGGGCATGCTCGGCAAGGTGTCGCACATTACCCCGGTGCCTGGCGGCGTGGGCCCCATGACTATCACTATGTTGCTGGCCAACACCGTGCATGCCGCCGAGTTGATCGTCGGCAACAAGGGATAATTAACCGCCGCTTCGGAGTAAAACTCTTTGGTGGCCTGAGGATGACGGAATTGAAAATTGAGAACAACCCACTACTGGATTTTTCCGGCCTGCCGCGCTTTGCAGCTATCCGTCAGGAGCATATCACCCCTGCCGTCGATGCCCTGCTCTCTGAAAATCGCGCGCTGATCGCCAGGCTTTCGGGTTCTGAGGTGCCGGCAAGCTGGGAAGCCTTTATCGCCCCTTTGGATGATGCCAATGAACGCCTATCGCGGGCTTGGGGCGCCGTCGGCCACCTGCATGGCGTGCTGGACTCACCAGCGCTGCGCGAGGCGTACAGCGCCAACCAACCGAAAATCGTGCAGTACTACACCGAGTTGGGCCAGAACCTGGCCTTGTTTGGCAAATTCAAGGCACTCAAGGCATCGCCGGAATTTGCCAATCTGTCCAAGGCTCAACAAATAATCATCGATAACGAAATTCGCGACTTCAGGCTATCCGGTGCAGAACTGGCACCAGCGCAAAAGGAACGCTTTGGCAAGCTGATGGAAGAACTTGCCTCGCTGTCGACCCGGTTTTCAGAGCATGTACTCGACGCAACCAATGGATTTGTGCTTTACGTAGATGACGAAACACAACTGGCCGGCGTGCCTGACGACGTTAAGCAAGCGGCAAGCGAAGCGGCGAAGCGGGACGATCGGCCAGGCTGGAAGCTGACCCTGCAGGCGCCTTGCATTTTCCCTGTCCTGCAGTATGCCGAGGACCGTGCGCTGCGCGAAAAGCTCTATTACGCGCATCAAACCCGTGCCAGCGAATTTGGCAAGCCGGAACTCGATAATACGCCGCTGATTGCCAGCATCCTGCAGTTGCGCCAGGAAGCCGCCAATCTGCTCGGCTATGCCAGTCATGCCGAGGTATCGCTGGTGCCCAAAATGGCGAACTCGCCGCAGCAGGTCCTCGATTTCCTCAATGACCTGGCATCCAAGGCCAAGCCATTTGCCGAAAAGGACTATGCGCAACTGAAGGCATTTGCTGCCGAAGAACTCGGCCTGCCTGCATTGCAGGCGTGGGACATGGCGTATGTGTCGGAGAAATTGCGTGCAAAGCGCTACGCCTTCTCCGATCAGGAAGTAAAGGAGTACTTCCCCGAACCCAAGGTGATCGAAGGCATGTTCAAGGTGGTGCAGTCGATATATGGCCTATCCATCAGCGATGAACAAGCCGAGACCTGGGATCCGGCTGTACGGTTTTTCCGAATCACCGATAGCAGTGGCGCTCTGATCGGCCAGTTCTATCTGGATCTTTATTCACGCGAAACCAAGCGTGGCGGTGCATGGATGGACGAGGCCATTACACGACGGCGCAAAGACTCTGAAGTGCAACCACCAGTAGCTTATCTGGTCTGCAATTTTCCATCGCCAGTCGGTGAGAGCAACGGCAAGAAGCGTCCGGCAGTATTCACCCATGACGACGTAATTACGCTGTTTCATGAATTTGGCCACGGCTTGCATCACCTGCTGACCCGTGTGGATTATCTGGGCGTCTCCGGCATTCGCGGCGTCGAATGGGATGCCGTAGAGTTGCCAAGCCAGTTCATGGAAAATTTTTGCTGGGAGTGGGAAGTGCTTTCCAACATGACCTCCCATGTCGAAACCGGAGAACCACTACCTCGCGCGCTCTACGACAAGATGATTGCCGCAAAGAACTTCCAGTCCGGAATGCAAGCGGTACGACAGATCGAGTTCTCGTTATTCGATATGCATTTGCATCATGACTTCAATCCCCATTACGGGGAGCCGGGTCAGAAAACTCCGCTCCAACTGCTGGATGAAATTCGCGCTCGGGTAGCAGTGGTCACCCCGCCGGCATGGAGTCGCTTCGCCAATAATTTTTCACACATCTTCGGCGGCGGCTACAGCGCCGGCTATTACAGCTACAAGTGGGCTGAAGTATTGTCCGCCGACGCCTACAGTGCCTTCGAGGAAGGCCGGAGCGAATACACCTCTCAATCCAATGGCGGGGACTCAGGCGTACTGAATGCGCAGATCGGCGCGCGCTTTCGCAATGAAGTCCTCGCCGTAGGCGGCAGCCGGCCCGCGCTGGAGTCGTTCAGGGCGTTTCGCGGACGCGAACCGCGTGTGGACGCACTGCTCAGGCACAGTGGTATGATCGCCGCGTAGTCATTACAGCCGGTGCTTACAGGAAAAAGCCATGCGCAGACACTTTTCGATTGCGGCTCTTTCATTACTGCTGATGACCGTCACCGCCGCTCATGCTCAGCAGCTCTATCGCTGGGTTGACCAGAACGGTCGGGTCACCTACTCACAGAATCCGCCTCCGGCAGGTGCAGCCAAGAATATTCAGCAGAAGAGGCTCGGTAGCGGCAGTGTCGTGGAAGGGTCGGATCTTCCTTACGCCGCACAAATTGCCGTAAAGAATTTTCCCGTTACGCTTTACACGTCGCCAGAATGCAGTGATGCGTGCAAGCAAGGCCGGGACGCGCTGTCCAAACGCGGTATTCCGTTCAAGGAAATTTCTGTCGGTGACGACCAGAGTGTGGATGCCTTGCGCAAACTTTCCGGTGGCACCCGAATACCTACGTTGCAGGTTGGCTCGCAGATCTCGACCGGATTCGAGCCCGACGCCTGGAAAAACGCGCTGGACAACGCTGGCTATCCAGCCAGCATCCCCGCATCCTCGCGTCGCCAGGACGCCCATGCGGTGCAACGCAAACTGCCCGCAGTTAGTCTGTTTACCAATTCGCTTTGCGGCCTGCCCTGCCAGAGTGCCAAGGATCTGCTCACGGCTCGTGGCATCACTTTTCAGGAAATCGAAGTGGGTAGCGACGAAAGCCTGGCAGAATTGAAGAAAGTCTCGGGCAGCAACGATGTCGTTCCCGTGCTGCTGGTGGGTGGTTCGCCGGTACGGGGCTTCGATCAGGTTCGCTACCAGTCTGCTCTGGACAATGCCGGATTCCCGAAGCAGGCGGGTTCGGCAGCAAAATAAGCGCCGACCCACCTTGTGTTCCCGTAGCGCATGCAACCTTTTCCATTGACTCAATGATCATCGCAACCTGGAACGTCAATTCCCTGAAAGTGCGTTTGCCGCACTTGCTTGACTGGCTGCAACAACGGGGGCCGGATGTGGTCTGCCTGCAGGAAACCAAGACAGAAAATGCAAAATTCCCTCTGACCGATATACAGGCTGCCGGTTATCAGGTCGAATACTCTGGCCAGAAAACCTACAATGGCGTGGCCATCCTGTCGCGCCATGCGATCAGCGACATCCAGACTGATATTCCCGGATTCGCCGACGAGCAAAAGCGCGTTTTGGCCGTCACAGTGGCCGGCGTGCGCGTGGTATGCGCCTATGTGCCCAATGGCCAGGCAGTCGATTCAGAGAAGTACCAGTACAAGCTCAACTGGCTGTCGGCATTCCAGCACTGGCTCGCTACAGAACTGGAACGCCACCCCAGGCTGGCCGTGCTGGGAGATTACAACATCGCTCCCGCCGACGAGGACGTGCACGATCCCAAGGCCTGGGAAGGTCAGGTGCTGGTCAGCGACCGGGAACGGGCTGCCTTCCGGCAATTGGTAGAGATGGGTTTCAAGGACGGCTTCCGGTTGTTTCCCCAGCCGGAGAAATCATTCACCTGGTGGGACTACCGCATGAATGCCTTCAAGCGCAAGATGGGAATGCGCATTGATCATATCCTGCTGTCCCCGGACCTGGCACGCAATTGCAGACACTGCGAAATCGACATCGAACCCCGCGGTCGGGAACGGCCATCGGATCACACGCCCATCTGGGCAGAAATCGAGACTTAGACTCCGGAGTGATCAGATTAGCTTCCCGAATTTGATCACAATAATCCCTTATTCTCCCTTGAATATTCGATATATTTTTTAATTCGACAACATCAATAAAAACGCCGGGGCAAGCCCCGGCGTTTTAGCGCGACTCTGCCTTTTTCAGTCGATCAACTCATAGGCAGGCAGTGTAAGAAAATCGACGTAGTCACCAGTGGTGATCTTGTCGAACAACCTGGCGCCATCTTCATACTTGCCGGCATGCCATCCGTCTTCACCAAGATAGACCCTGACCTTCGGCAACTCCTCGGCCAGCAATTGGCGGAAGAGTTCCACGGTCACTTTGCGGCCATCATCGAGTTTGCCTTTGTCACTGCGTATCCACTGCCAGATCTGTGAACGCGAGATCTCGGCCGTTGCCGCATCTTCCATCAGGTTGAACACCGGCACACAACCATTCCCGGCCAGCCAGGCCCCCAGATATTGGATGCCCACGCTGATGTTATTGCGCAGCCCGGCCTCGGTAATGGGCTTGTCCGGCTGAAAATCGAGCAGGTCCTTGGCCGTGAAATGAACGTCGGGGCGCTGCTTGTCGTACTGATTGGGCTGCGGCATGTGCTTGTCAAAAATCTCCTTTGCCACTGCCACCAGCGCAGGATGGGCAACCCAGGTGCCATCACAGCCGTCAGTCACTTCGCGCAACTTGTCGGCACGCACTTTTTCGATGGCGGCATCATTCGCCACGGGGTCATTCTTGATCGGAATCTGTGCTGCCATTCCACCCATGGCAGGCGCACCCCGATGATGGCAAGTCTTGACCAGCGTCAGCGCATAGGCTCGCATGAACGGCGAGGTCATCGTCACCTGAGCGCGCTCGGCCAGGCAAAAGTCCGGGTTGGAACGGAATTTCTTGATGCAGGAGAAGAGATAGTCCCAGCGACCAATGTTCAATCCGGCCGAATGATCCTTCAACTCCCACAGAATCTCGTTCATCTCGAACGCTGCCAGCACTGTCTCGATGAGTACAGTGCCCTTGATCGTGCCCTGCGGAACTTTCAGTTCGTCCTGCGCCAATTTGAACACATCGTTCCACAGACGCGCTTCAAGATGTGATTCCATCTTGGGCAGATAGAAATACGGTCCGGTGCCGCGAGCAAGCAGTTCCCTGGCATTGTGAAAAAAATACAGCCCGAAGTCGAAAAGACTGCCTGATACCCGCTTTCCATCGACCCGCATGTGCTTTTCTTCCAGGTGCCAGCCACGCGGACGTGGAATCAGTACCGCCACCTTGGCGTTCAGCTTGTACTGCTTGCCCCCCTGTTCAAGCGCGATCGTGCGCCTCACCGCATCGCGCAGATTGATCTGACCCTCGATCATGTTGTTCCAGGTCGGGCAGTTGGCATCCTCAAAGTCGGCCATGAAGGTTGAGGCACCGCAGTTGAGCGCGTTAATCACCATCTTGCGGTCGGTAGGCCCGGTAATCTCGACGCGCCGGTCCAGCATGTCTTTGGGCTGTGGCGCAATCTTCCAGTCACCCTCGCGCACGGATTTGGTCTCCGGCAAAAAATCCGGAAGCTTGCCAGCATCGAATTCCTTTTGCCGCACCATCCGCCGCGCCAGCAACTCCTCGCGCCGCGCACCAAAGGTACGCTGAAGTTTTGCTACAAAGGCGACGGCTTCGTCAGTCAGTATCTGGCGGAACTCCGGCGTCATAAGTGCGTGGATCTCAACACCGCCGGAAAATTTTTCAGTCATTTTGATTTCTACCCATTCGATTGAATCTGCAAAGGAAATACTGAACAAGTCCCAAAATTGGAGAAGGCATACACAGTGTTTCCTCTAAAGTGGGGGATAAACAAGGGGGCAACGCCCCCTTGTTCAGTACTGACTTAAGTACTTCCTTAGTCCACATCCGGGCCGGAGTCCTTTTCCAGCCCAAGTTCCTGAATCTTACGGGTAATTGTATTACGCCCGATGCCCAGCAATTTGGCGGCTTCGATACGCCGTCCGCCGGTCGCAGCCAGTGCCTTGGCAATCAGCGTTCTCTCGAAACTGCGGGTCAACTCATCCATGATGCCTGACTCGTTACGTGCCAGCACCCGATCAACCTCGCTGGACAGCGCAGCCAGCCAATCGGCATCAACCACGCTCGCGGCCTGCTGTCGAAATTCAGGCGGCAGATCGCCGACCTCAATAATCTGGGTGGGGGCCATGACGGTAAGCCAGTGGCAAAGATTCTCCAGTTGGCGCACGTTGCCAGGAAAATCATGCGCAACCAGGTAAGCCATTGCCGCATCGGAGAGTCGCTTTGGATCGACTCCGAGGTCGCGTGCGGATTTGGCAAGAAAATGACGCGCCAGCAATGGGATATCTTCCCTGCGTTCACGCAAGCTGGGCAGGCGCAACCGAATGACATTCAGTCGATGGTACAAGTCTTCCCTGAACAGTCCTTCACGCACACGCGCATCAAGATCCTGATGAGTCGCGGCAATGACGCGTACATTGGTCCGCATCGGCTGGTGTCCGCCAACGCGATAAAACGTACCATCGGAGAGAACGCGCAACAGGCGCGTCTGCAATTCCGCAGGCATGTCGCCAATTTCGTCCAGAAACAGCGTGCCTCCTTCAGCCTGCTCAAAACGGCCGCGGCGCATCGCCTGGGCT
Source organism: Betaproteobacteria bacterium (assembly GCA_947479645.1). GTDB lineage: Bacteria > Pseudomonadota > Gammaproteobacteria > Burkholderiales > SG8-39 > CAIYPG01. Next base: position 15,250 of record CANKAJ010000015.1, read on the forward strand.
CCGGTAAAGGCACCGCGCTCGTGACCAAACAATTCCGATTCAAGCAGGTCCTTGGGCATGGCCGCCGTGTTGATCGCCACAAACGGTTTGGCCGCCCGCGGACTGTGGCGATGCAACGCGCGCGCGACCAACTCCTTGCCACTGCCGGATTCGCCGGTGATCATTACCGTCGCAGAGGATTGCGCAAGTCGGCCAATGGCGCGGAAAACTTCCTGCATGGAGGCCGCCTGCCCCAGGATCTCGGGCGAGGACAGGTTGGCATCCTCAACGTCCACTTCGCGCAATGATTCATCCATTGCGCGGCGAATCAGGTCGACGGCCTGATCGACATCGAACGGTTTGGGCAAATACTCAAATGCCCCGCCCTGAAATGCCGCAACCGCCGACTCCAGGTCGGAATAAGCCGTCATGATAATGACCGGCAATGCCGGAAAACGCTGCTTCACATTCTGCAGCAACTCGAGGCCGGACGCCCCGTTCATGCGAATATCCGACACCAGCACCTGCGGCTCGCTGGCAACCAGCGCGTCAAGCGCATCCTGGGCCAGTGCAAAAGTCTTGAACGGGATGCCTTCACGCGTCAGCGCCTTCTCAAATACCCAGCGTATGGATCGGTCATCATCGACCACCCAGACTGGTTTGATTTTTTCGGCAAAGGTTCCCACTGCAGGGGGTAACGCCGTATTCGGTATGTTCATTTCTTCTGCAATCTGGCCCATCAGGCGCTACCTGTCTTCGTTGACCGCATCAAGCGGTAATAAAATCTTGAACGTGGTCCGGCCAGGCTGGCTATCACACTCGATCACACCATTGTGTTGTTGGATAAAGGTCTGCGCCAGCGTCAACCCAAGTCCGCTGCCGCCCTCCCGACCTGATACCAGTGGAAAGAAAATGGTGTCACGAATTGCCGCCGGGATACCCGGACCATTGTCAGTCACTTGCAATTCTAGTGCCAGGCGATAACGACGCCTGGCAAGTGTCACCTGCCTGATGATGCGGGTACGCAACCGGATTTCCGGTTCAGCTCCCGCCTCAGATGCGGCCTGATTCGCAGAATTCCTTGCGCTGAGCAAGGCTTGTGCACCGTTTCGAACAATATTCAGGACCGCCTGAATCAATTGTTCACGATCGCCGCGAAATTCCGGAATACTGCTGTCGTAGTCTCGCCGAATACGCAAACCGTGCGGAAACTCGGCAAGAATCAGGCTGCGCACACGCTCGCATACCTCATGAATATTCATCGGTACCGCATGCGGCAAGCGATGCGGTGTCAATAACCGATCCACCAGCGCCTGAAGGCGATCGGCCTCCTTGATGATGACCTGGGTGTATTCCCTCAATTCTGGCCTGTCCAGCTCCTTTTCCAGCAGTTGCGCCGATCCTCGCAACCCCCCCAGCGGATTCTTGATTTCATGGGCCAGATTACGAATCAACTCACGATTCGCGAGGTGCTGTGCCAATTGTTGTTCTTCACGTTCAACACGCAAGCGCTGTTCAATCGGACGCAACTCAATCAGTAGACCGCCGCCATGAGTGTCGGTCGGCGTGACTATACAATTGAACTCCAGAGGATCATGCGCTGCACGACTCAACACCAGGCCTTGATCCCAGAAACCGTGCTCTTCGGCCAGCGCGTGGCGCAATTTTTCTTCGAACGGTCCTGCATTGGTAAAGTGTTCGCCAAACCGGTGACCCTGCAACACCCGACCGCTGATGGCGAGCAGACTCTCGGCTGCTGCGTTGACATATTCAACGCGTAGTTTCTGGTCAAGTATCACCACGGCAGTGGCAAGCAACTCGAGTCCGGAATAGGGTTTGCAGGGTGATTCCATTGAGCTTGTTCAGGCTTTACCAGCCAAGGGGAAAGAAGTTCGCTGGCACCCGGATCGGGCGCACGCCCAGCATGCCTAAGTGTGTCCTGGAAAACACGTCAGGACAATTTGAAATTGCCCCCGATAAAGGGGACCAGAAGGGAACATTCCCGGAATGCCTGCGCTGACCTCAGCGCGCGTTGGCAAGCTCGCGCTTCACAGCAGCAACATTGTCCTCGGCGACACGAACTTCGTCTTGATAGGGCTTCAGGCGATCCAGCACACGCTGATAATTGCGCTCGTCGCCGCCACGGATTGCCTCCTGTTCGGCCAGTTTCTTGCGGGCCTCCACAAGCTGCTTCTCCGCGTCCTGCAACTCCCTCTGCAGAATGAAGCGTCGTTGATCGTCGCGAGAGCGTTGGGTCTGCGCGTCGACGCGTGCGACTCCTTTGCCGGCATCCGTCTGCGTACCCTGACGCGCAGGCGCCGGTGGTGCAACCGGAACCACGGATACCTCCCTGCTCACAACCGTACACTTCTTCCCCCCCATTTCCTCGTTGACATTGGTATAAGTGCTTCGTCCAGTACTGTCGATGCACTTGTAGGTGGTAGCGCCAGCTGCGGCACTCCCGGAAATGGCTTGCGCCAGCACTGATGACGTACATACCAGCAACGTCAACCCTGCGATATACCGCTGCAGCCTCATGGATGGAATTCACATGCCACATAAAAGAGGGAGATTAAGTCTAGGCCAATATGACCCTGATTTCAAATAAAAAAGGACGGGATATGCGCCCGTCCTCTTTTATTCTCAGACCAGCCGGGCTGTACCGGCAAAAACCTTAAAGGCTGTAGTACATGTCAAATTCGACCGGATGTGTCGTCATGCGAAAGCGTGTGACCTCTTCCATCTTCAACGCGATATACGCATCAATCATATCGTCAGAGAACACCCCCCCCTTGGTCAGGAAGGCGCGATCCTTGTCCAGAGCCTCCAGTGCCTGGTCCAGCGAGGAGCACACATTCGGCACCTTCTTGGCCTGGGACGGGGGCAAATCATAGAGATTCTTGTCAATCGGATCGCCGGGATGGATCTTGTTTTGCACACCGTCCAAGCCCGCCAGCAACAACGCTGAAAACGCGAGATACGGATTGGCGGTCGGGTCAGGAAAACGCACCTCGATACGGCGGCCTTTGGCATTGCTGACAAACGGAATCCGTATCGACGCCGAACGATTACGTGCCGAATAGGCGAGGTTGATCGGTGCTTCGAACCCTGGCACCAGGCGCTTGTAGCTGTTTGTACCTGGATTCGTGATTGCATTCAACGCTTTGGCATGCTTGATCACGCCGCCAATGTAGTACAGGGCAAAGTCGGAAAGTCCTGAATAACCGTTGCCGGCAAACAGATTCTTGCCATCCTTCCATACCGACTGGTGCACGTGCATGCCTGACCCGTTGTCCCCGACAACCGGCTTGGGCATAAACGTGGCGGTCTTGCCGTAGGCCGCTGCGACATTCCACACGGTGTATTTCAGAATCTGCGTCCAGTCAGCGCGCTTCACCAGACTGTTGAACAAGGTGCCAATCTCGCACTGTCCAGCCGCAGCCACCTCATGGTGAAACACCTCGACTTCCACACCCTGCGACTCAAGAGCGATGGACATGGCATTGCGGATATCCTGCAGCGAATCCACGGGGGCAACCGGGAAATAACCGCCCTTGGTCCCCGAACGATGTCCCATATTGCCCCCCTCGTAGTCGATACCTGTCGACCAGGGCGCTTCCTCGGACTTGATCTTGACGAAGCAACCTGACATGTCCACGTTCCAGGTGACGCCATCAAAAATGAAGAACTCGGGTTCCGGACCAAAATAGGCAACATCGCCAAGCCCGGTTGATTTCAGGTACGCCTCGGCACGCTTGGCCAGGGAACGCGGGTCCCGGTCATAGCCTTTCATATCAGAGGGTTCCAGCACATCGCAACTGATGTTGAGCACCGTTTCATCGGTAAACGGATCAAGGCGAGCCGAATCCGGGTCAGGCATCAGCAGCATGTCAGATGCTTCTATCCCCTTCCAGCCAGCAATAGATGAGCCGTCAAACGCATGTCCTGACTCAAACTTGTCCATCGTGAACTGCTTCGCCGGCACTTGCACGTGCTGTTCCTTGCCACGCGTATCGGTGAAGCGGAAATCGACAAACTTGACCTCCTTGTCCTTAACCAGTTTCAGTACATCATTGGCTGAAAGTGCCATCAATAACTCTCCTAAAGCGGTTCAATCGGTGAATGGGAAAAAGAATTGCGGATTCTGAGGGCTTAACACCGAAGAAAGAGCAGAAAATATGCCATCGATGGGTACTTACACATCCGCATTACGCATATCCCCAGTGTCTTCACTGTCGCGGGCAGCCCAGACAACAATTAAATTGTGCCATAAAGCCAAACGGATATTTTATTTTGCACCAAATAAGTGCGCCTCATCTTCCAAAATCACTAGAAAGGTGCGGGCATTCGTTTTAGTGCGCTTCGGTTTGCTGCAATTTATACTATCGGCAACAACTCATAAGAGGAAATTTCATGAACCCTTACGACCCGATTTTTGCCGAAGCACAGGCGCGTGCCAAATCCCAAAGCCTCCCATACGCTGGTGCGTTGATGCCCAACGAAGCCCACGCCATTCTGCAACAGCATCCTGAGGCAAAGCTGGTAGACATACGTACCCGGGCCGAATGGGAATGGGTCGGAAAAGTTCCCGGCGCGTTGCTCATCGAGTGGAACACCTGGCCGGGCGGTCAGCGCAATGCGAAGTTTCTTGAAGAATTGCGTTCACAAGTCCCAAACCAGGATGCACCCGTGTTCTTTCTGTGCCGATCAGGTGGCCGCTCCAACAGCGCAGCAACCGCGGCCGCCGCGGCGGGATATACGCAAAGCTTTAACGTGCTTCAGGGCTTCGAAGGCGACAAGAACGAGCACAACCAGCGCAATTCAGTGGGTGGATGGCGCAAGGCAGGGTTGCCCTGGATACAAGGCTGATGCCTTAACAGGGAGCAGGGAGGCCGTAACGATATCGGAATGCCCTTGGCGTACCAACGCCTCGTGAATTCACGTCACGGTGCAAACCCGGCACTGCCGGTCTGCAACAGCCCGCGATCGACCTGAACCTGGGGCCTGGCAAACACGGCTGTTTGCCAGGCCAACGGCACCGAGCAGGCGGTTTATCCCACCCAATTGATCCGCTCTCTTCTTTGGCACACTTGATGCATTTGCTCCGAAGCATTTCGGAGAGAAGCTGTGCCCATCCTTGCAACAACCGCATCGCAACCTCGCCACGGACCTCCGCAAGACCGCGGAGGGTTATTGCTTTCAGGTTCCATGGTCGCGTGCCAAGACGGATGCACGCCCGCAACGCCTGACACCACGGCAGCCATTTCCGGCACAGGCGCAAGATTGTGGAACGACCGGCTGACATTGCTCCTGGAGTCCACCGGGGAAGGCATTTTCGGCATCGACCTTGACGGCCGCTGCACCTTCATTAACCGTGCCGGTGCCCAGATGCTGGGCTATGCCACCGGCCAGGTCATCGGCCGCAACATGCACGAACTGATTCACCATGCCTATCCCGATGGACGCAATTATCCCGTAGACGAATGCCCCATATTCCGCGCGTTCTGGAAAGGCCTGCCCTGCCGCATTGACTCGGAGGTATTCTGGCGTGCCGATGGCAGCTGCTTCCCCGCGGAATACTCTTCGCATCCCATCATCGAGGATGGCGTGGTGCTGGGCGCCGTGGTTACGCTGGTCGATATTTCCGAACGCAAGCGCACCGAGGAAATGCTGAAACTGGCCAAGGATGGGCTGGAGCGACGCGTCGAAGAACGCACCCAGGCATTGTCCGATGCGCTACGGCAGCTGCGTGAACTTTCCGCTTACCTCGATACTGTGCGCGAGGACGAGCGCACCCGCATCGCCCGCGAGATTCATGATGAGCTGGGCAGTCTGCTGGTCGGACTGAAGTTCGACGTCACCTGGCTGGGCAAGCGCCTCATTGACCAGCCCGAACTGGATCGCAAATGCCTCTCCATGGGCCGATTGATCGAAGGCGCCGTGGAAAACGTCGGCCGCATCATCACCGATCTGCGCCCCAGCATCCTCGATCATCAGGGCTTGTGGGCGGCCCTGGAATGGCAGGCCCAGGAGTTTGCCGACGCCAGTGAAATCGCCTGTGATTCGCGCATCGCCATCGCCACCGACACGCCGGCGCCGGCAGGAAGACTGGCCATCGCCGTATTCCGCATTTTCCAGGAAATGCTCTCCAACGTGGCGCGCCATGCCCAGGCGCGCGCGGTCTCCATACGCATCCTGGCGCAGGACGGCATGCTGCGCGTGGAAGTCAGCGACAACGGCAATGGCGCGCCCGCCTCGGCGTTCGACAGCCCGCGCGCCTACGGCGTACTGGGCATGCGCGAGCGGGCCGGGCATTTCGGCGGGGATATCCGCATCGAGAGTGCACCCGGTGCCGGCACGCACGTGCGGCTGCGCATTCCGCTGCAGCCCGGTACCGCACGTGATGACAAACGTGCGTTGGGAGCAGCCCCATGATCCGATTGATGATCTGCGACGACCACCTGATCGTGCGCCAGGGCCTGAAGCAGCTGATGTCCGATGCACTGGACATCTGTGTTGCGGCAGAAGCCTCCTGTGGCGCAGAGGCGATTCGGCTGGCGCGCGAGATCGCACTGGACGTGGTACTGCTTGATATCGCCATGCCGCAACGCGACGGACTGGACATTCTCAAGCAGTTCAAAACCGAATTTCCCAGACTGCCTGTGGTGATGCTGTCCACCTATCCGGACAAGCAGTACGCGATCCGCTGCCTGAAACTGGGTTCCTCAGGCTACCTCAACAAGAGCGCTGACACCGATCAGTTGCTTACAGCAGTACACAAAGCGGCCTCGGGTGGCATTTTTGTCACTCCAGCCCAGGCCGAAGCACTGGCTGCCAGTCTGCACACCGCTGTCGATGGCAAAGCCATCGACACGCTGTCGCATCGCGAATATCAGGTGTTCCGGCTCATCGCCACCGGCCTGAGCATCGCCCAGATCGCCGAGCAATTGGCCCTCAGCCCCAATACCGTCAGCACCTACCGTGCACGCATCTGCGACAAGACCGGCGCACGCAATGATGTCGAAATCGCCATTTACGCCATGAAGCAGGACCTGCTGCCCGGAGTCACGGAGGCCCTGTAGTAACAGCACTACACGATTTTCGGGACCGCAGCGATTGGCGAGCCAGCCGCGCACCCCTACCATGACTTTCAATTGTCCGATATCAGGAGAACCCATGTCCGCTTTCTCGAATCCCTTCGACCCCAATATCCGCCTGGGCGCCGGCACCTGCCAATGCGGCCGTCATCGTGATCAGGCCGAGCACGAAGCCGCAGACAATGCCGATATTCCCGACAACGATCCGGACAAGTTGAACGCCCGCGTCATCGAATCGGCGGCAATGCGTGCGTTGTTTCCACAAGACGACACGCGACGGCGCTTCCTGCAGGCAGTGGGCTCCTCGACCGCACTGGCCGCAATATCCACTTTCTTCCCATTTGGCGCGCTGCAAGCCATGGCACAGGAGCGACGGTCCCTGGAAAAGAAAGACCTGCAAATCGGCTTCATCGCCATCACCTGCGCGACCCCGCTGATCATGGCCGACCCGCTGGGCTTCTACAAGAAGGAAGGGCTGAACGTCCAGCTGATGAAAACGGCAGGATGGGCGCTGATTCGCGACAAGATCATCAACAAGGAATTCGACGCCACGCATTTCCTGTCGCCGATGCCGCTGGCCATTTCCATGGGACTGGGTTCGACCGCCATGCCCATGAATATCGCCACCATACAGAACACCAACGGCCAGGCCATCACACTCAGTGTCAAGCACAAGGACAAGCGCGATCCCAAGCAATGGAAGGGATTCAAGTTTGCCGTGCCCTTCGAATACTCCATGCACAACTTCCTGTTGCGCTACTACGTCGCCGAGCACGGCCTGGATCCGGACACCGACATCCAGATCCGCGTCACGCCGCCGCCGGAGATGGTGGCCAACCTGCGCGCCGGCAACATCGACGGATTCCTCGGGCCCGATCCCTTCAACCAGCGGGCAGTGTTTGACGAAGTCGGATTCATCCACCTACTGTCCAAGGAAATCTGGGATGGTCATCCCTGCTGTGCCTTCGGCCTGCCCGAAGCCTTCATCAAGGAAAACCCCAACACTTTCGCCGCGCTGTACCGTGCCGTTCTGACCGCGGCTGCCATGGCCCGCGAGGCGCGCCACCGATCGTTGATCGCCAACGTCATCGCACCGGCCAATTACCTCAACCAGCCGGTGACGGTGCTGGAGCAGGTGCTGACAGGCAAATTTGCCGACGGCCTGGGCAACGTCAAGACTGTGCCCGACCGCGCTGACTTTGACCCGTTCCCGTGGCAATCCATGGCCGTGTGGATGCTGACGCAGATGAAGCGCTGGGGCTATGTCAAAGGCGACGTCAACTACAAGCAGATCGCCGAGCGCGTCTTCCTCGCCACCGATGCGAGGAAACGCATGGCCGAACTCGGACAGAAGGCCCCGGCGGCGAGCTATGCCAAGTTCAAGGTCATGGACAAGGAGTTCGATCCCGCCCAACCTGAGAAATATCTGGCGAGCTTCAGGATCAGGAAAGCGGCGTGAGCACCAGGGCACGCGACCTGCTGCGCTCGGCGCTGCTGTCTTCGCTGTTGCTGCTGGTGTTGATCGGGATTTGGCACATCGCCACGCTGCCCAAAGTCCAGGCGCAGGGCGCCGATGACGAGTACGCGAAACTGATGGGCAAAGGTGCCAGCAAATCGGCGGGTTTCCCCACCCCGGCGCAACTGGGCGGGGCCATCATCAAGCATGTGTCCGACCCGTTCTACGACAAGGGTCCCAACGACAAGGGTATAGGCATACAACTGGGGCACTCGCTGGGCCGGGTCGGCCTGGGCTTTTTGCTGGCGATATTGCTGGCGGTGCCACTGGGCTTTCTGATCGGCATGTCGCCGTTGATCTACCGTGCGCTTGATCCGTTCATCCAGGTGCTCAAACCAATCTCGCCGCTGGCGTGGATGCCGATTGCCCTCTATACCATCAAGGATTCGTCCATCTCCGGCATTTTTGTCATTTTCATCTGCTCGGTATGGCCAATGCTGATCAACACCGCCTATGGTGTGGCCTCGGTACGCCGCGAATGGCTGAATGTGGCGCGCACGCTGGAAGTGACACCGGTAAGGAAGGCCTTTCAGGTGATACTGCCAGCAGCAGCACCGACGATACTCACCGGCATGCGTATCTCCATGGGAATCGCCTGGCTGGTCATTGTCGCCGCCGAGATGCTGGTGGGCGGCACCGGCATCGGCTATTTCGTGTGGAACGAGTGGAACAACCTCAACCTCACCAATGTCGTGTTCGCCATCCTGGTCATTGGCGTGGTCGGCATGATCCTCGACATCATCATCGGCCGGCTGCAGCGGCTGGTGACCTATGTCGAATAAGTAGGACGATCCATGCCATTCCTGCAAGTACAAGAGCTGAAAAAAGCCTTTCCGGCAACAGGCGGTGCCGTCACGGTATTCGACAACATCAACTTCTCCATCGAGCGCGGTGAATTCGTCTGCATCATCGGCCACTCAGGCTGCGGCAAGACCACCATACTCAACGTGCTGGCCGGGCTGGACATGGCGACCAGCGGTGTCGCGGTCATGGACGGCCGCGAAATCGCCGGCCCGTCGCTGGAGCGCGGCGTGGTGTTCCAGGGCCATGCGCTGATGCCCTGGCTGTCGGTGATGAAGAACATTGCCTTCGCGGTGAAATCGCGGTGGCCGGACTGGGACCGTGACCGTATAAAGACGCATTGCCAGCGCTTCATCGATTTGGTCGGATTGACCGGCGCCGAAGCAAAGAAACCTTCGGAACTGTCTGGCGGCATGAAACAGCGCGTCGGCATCGCCCGCGCCTTTGCCATCGAACCCAAGATGCTGCTGCTGGACGAACCCTTCGGCGCGCTGGACGCGCTGACGCGTGGCACCATACAGGATGAATTGCTGCGCATCGTGCAGGCGACGCATCAGACGGTGTTCATGATCACCCACGATGTTGACGAGGCCATTCTGCTGGCGGACAAGATTCTGCTGATGTCCAACGGACCCAATGCGCTGATTGCCGAGATCGTCGACAACACACTGCCACGCAACCGCACCAGACACGATATGCACCACGATCCGCAGTATTACCGGGTGCGCAACTATCTCGTGGATTTTCTGGTCACCCGCTCAAAACTGTTTCAGTCCGGCGGCACCGCAAACCCGGCTCAGCCGCTGGTGGTTCGGCCCGGACTGGACGGTGCGCTGCCTGCATTGCCGCCTGGCGGCGCCAACCAGGGCGACCCACAGCATCTGACTGCCAATCACCAGAGCCCATCCCACAACAATTGACAAGGAGACAGCATGACTCGTAATGATGTGACTGAAATGATCGTCGCCCACCGGATCAAAAAGGGAATCACCTGGTCCGAGATCGCGAAGAAAGTCGGCCAGAGCAAGGAATGGACAACGGCCGCCTGCCTGGGCCAGATGACGCTGACCAAAAAGCAGGCCGATACCGTGGGCAAGCTGCTCGATCTGCCCAAGGATGCCGTGCAATTGCTGCAGGTTGTTCCCTACAAGGGCTCGCTGCCCAGCGCCGTGCCCACCGATCCGCTGATCTACCGCTGGTACGAAATCGTCAACGTCTACGGCAGCACCATCAAGGAGCTGATACATGAGGAGTTCGGCGACGGCATCATGAGCGCCATCGACTTCTCCATGGACATCAAGCGCGAGCCGGATCCCAAGGGGGATCGCGTGCGGGTGGTGCTATCGGGGAAGTTTCTTCCTTACAAGACTTATTAAAGCCGGACGCGGCTTTGCCGCGCCGGTTTAATTCTGCCGGATGGAACGGTGGAACCATTCATCCGGCAGTCGGTGGTACGCGCAGCTGGTCGTAGAATGGCGTATCCCTTCGATTTTCGGCAGTTCCCATGATTAACTCAATCCGTGGCACCCGCGGCATGGTTGTTGCCCCGCATGCGCTCGCGTCTCAGTCAGGCTTGGCCGTTTTACGCGAAGGCGGCAACGCCATTGAGGCGATGATCGCCGCAGCGGCGACCATCGCCGTGGTCTATCCGCACATGAACTCCATCGGCGGGGACAGTTTCTGGCTGCTGCATGTGCCAGGCAAGGCGCCAGGCGCCATCGATGCCAGCGGTGCCGCGGCACGCGCGGCATCCATCGACTGGTATCGCGAACGTGGCATCACGGATCGCATCCCGTTTCGCGGTGGCATCGCCGCCAACACCGTCGCCGGCACCATCTCGGGCTGGGGCACGGCATTCAAACTGTCGCGCACCATGGGCGGGCGGTTGCCATTCAAACGCCTGTTGGAAGATGCTATCCATTACGCTGAAAAGGGCTTCCCGGTCACCCGCAGCCAGGCGCTGGCCACCGCCGGCAAACAGGCGGAGTTGCTCCCGGTGCACGGCTTTGCCACGCACTTTCTTCCCAATGGCGCGCCACCCGGGATCGGTAGCCTGTTTGTTCAAAAGCGCCTGGCGGCAACACTGCGACGCATTGCCAGGGCTGGCACCGACGATTTCTACCGCGGTGATCTGGCGCGAGCCATGGCTGCAGAACTTCAACACACGGGCAGCCCGCTGACGCTGGCTGATCTGCAGCAGCACCGCGCGGTGTTGCGCGATCCGCTGGCGCTGGCCCATTCGGCCGGCACAATCTACAACATGACCCCTCCCACGCAAGGCGTGGTATCGCTGATGATTCTGGGCATCCTCGACCAGTTGCAGGCGCACCTGGTGCCGGCAGGCAGCGCCGACTATGTGCATCTGGCTGTCGAAGCCACCAAACAAGCGTTCCGGGTGCGCGATGCACAACTCACCGACCCGGCATGGATGAAGACCAGTGCACACGAATTGCTGCGCCCGGCCAGGCTGCGCCAATTGGTGGAGAACATTGATCGCCAGCGCGCTGCGCCATGGGGAAAGGCAGGCAATCCGGGCGACACGGTATGGCTGGGCGTCATCGACAACAAGGGCCGCGCAGTATCCTTCATCCAGAGCATCTATCACGAGTTCGGCTCGGGAGTTGTGCTGCGCAAAACCGGGGTCAACTGGCAGAACCGCGGTTGCGCATTCTCGCTGGATGCAGCCCACATCAACGCGCTCGCGCCGGGCAAAAAAACCTTCCACACCCTCAACCCTGCCATGGCGCGATTAAAGGACGGTCGCGTGATGGTCTATGGATCCATGGGCGGAGACGGTCAACCACAGGCGCAAAGCGCCGTATTTACACGCATGGTTGGTCATGGCATGTCGGCACAGGAAGCGATCAGCGCGCCACGCTGGTTGCTGGGTAGAACCTGGGGCCAGGCGAGCGACACACTCAAGCTTGAGTCACGCTTTCCGCTGTCGGTTGCAGAGAAACTGGGCAGCATGGGCCACGAAGTGGAGATCCTGCAGGCCTGGGATGAAACCGTGGGGCATGCCGGTACCGTGGTACGTCACGCCAGTGGCGTGCTTGAAGGGGGTGCCGACCCGCGCTCTGACGGAGTGGTCGCCGCTTTCTAGGCTACGGATTGCGAATTAAAATATGATCAGAATCAGGATTTATTGAAATAATGACAATCCATAAATCACACAATGTGATCAATTCAATATAACCAATAACAGCCTATCCTGCGGTCCAGTTCACGACCCCAGTCCACGCGGTAGCAATCACCACGAAACCAAACACAATGCGGTACCAGGCAAAAATGGTGAAGTCATGGCTGATGATGTAGCGCAACAACCAGCGCACACACAGGAAGGCTGCAAGAAACGCCGTGACAAAACCGACCGCGAACAGACCGAGGTCATCCATGGAAAGCAGCGCGCGGTTCTTGTAAAGATCGTAGGCCCCTGCCGCGACCAGCGTCGGCACGGCAAGAAAGAACGAGAATTCCGTGGCCGCGCGCCGCGACAAGCCGAACAACATGCCGCCGATGATGGTCGCGCCGGACCGCGACGTACCCGGAATCAGCGCCAGGGCCTGCGCGCATCCGATTTTCAGCGCGTCCTTCCAACTCATCGAGTCCACGGATTCAACCCTGACTCGCGTTGGCGTGGCGCGCCTTTCCACCCACAGGATAATCAGGCCACCAACGATGAAGGCCAGCGCCACCGGCACCGGCTTGAACAAATATGCCTTGATGTATTTTCCGAATGTCAGCCCAAGCACTGCGGCCGGCATGAAAGCCACCATCAGATTGAAGACAAATCGCCGCGCCTCGACTCGTGAGCCCAGGCCTGACAGCACGCTCAGGAATCGAACCCGGTATTCCCAGACTATGGCCAGCATTGCGCCAGTCTGAATCACCATTTCAAATATTTTGCCCTTTTCATCGTTGAAATCGAGCAGATCGCCTGCCAGGATGAGATGTCCCGTGGAGGAAATGGGAAGGAATTCGGTAAGACCCTCGACGAGGCCGAGGATGATTGCCTTGAGCAGCAGAGCGATGTCCATATCGCTCGTATTTTAACGTGCTATGTGTCAAAACCACGCAATCGCACTGTGCTATTGATACTGAGTGGGGCATCGCATCATGAACTGACGTGAATCATGTCCCTGACAATGGGATAGATGCCATTGTTCCACTTGCGACCGCTGAATACCCCATAGTGACCAACACCGAGCTGCATGTAGTGTGTCTTCAGGTAGGGACGAATGCCGGTGCATAGATCCTGTGCCGCCACGGTCTGACCGATCGCGCAGATGTCATCCCGCTCCCCTTCGACAGTCAGCAACGCCGTCCGCCGGATCTTCCCCGGATCGACGATCCGGCCACGGTATTGGAGCCGACCCAGCGGCAGCGCATGTTCCTGAAAGATACTGCGAACAGTTTCAAGAAAGAACTCTGTCGGAAGATCAAGCACCGCGAAGTATTCTTCATAGAATGACTTGGCCATGCGCGCTTTTTCAGATTCGCCCTCGACCAGATGCTGATACAGATCGGCAAATGAATTGACGTGCCGATTGAGGTTCATGCTCATGAACGCCATGAGCTGCACAAATCCGGGATAGACACGGCGTTGCGTACCCGGGTACCGCGCCGGCACGGTGCAGATCAGGTTCTGTTCGAACCAGTCTATCGGTTGACTGGTTGCCAGTTTGTTCACTTCCGTAGGATTGACACGCGTGTCGATTGGCCCTGCCATCAACGTCAGGCTGCTAGGGAAGGCGGGGTGGCCGTCTTCTGACATGATCGCCGTTGCGGCCAGCGCCGCGACACAAGGCTGGCAGATGGCAACGATATGAGCACCCGGCCCAATGGCATCGAGGAAGGTGATGAGATGTTCCACATAGGCGTCCAGGCCGAAAGCCCCGGCCTCCACCGGAATGTCGCGGGCATTGTGCCAGTCAGTGATGTAGACATCGTGATCAGCGAGCATGGTTCGCACCGTTTCACGCAACAACGTCGCAAAATGACCGGACATGGGTGCGACAATCAGCACCCGCGGCTGTTCAACGTCAGCATCCTTTTTGAAATGAAGCAGCGTGGCGAACGGGGTCGCGCAGGCCGCCTCTTCAGTCACTGCCACTTCGCGCGAACCCAGCTTGACCGAGTCAATGCCAAAAGGCGGCCGGGTATGCGTTAGCCGAGCCAGCGAAAATACTTCATATGCCGCCGCCATCTTGCGCAGCATGGAGGTACCGGCCATGCCAAAGCCTGGAAGCAGGAAATTTGGCGGGAGAGTTGCAAACGAGAGCATTGAGGCGGCTGCCTCGGCAAATAAACGAAGCGGCGCCATTGCATCCGTGTGAGCATCGTAGGCTTGGTACAGCAGTTGGGGATCCCTTTGCATACTCGACACCAATCAAACGTCCGTGGTGTTCGTTTACGCAACTTGCGGGCCAGCCGGCAACCAGGCTGGCACAGCCCTTGCACTACGACTTTGAACAGGAGGAATTCATCTCATGGCCAAGGCAACGCTCACGATCAGCAGCAAGAACTACTCGTCATGGTCCTTGCGGGGCTGGCTGTTGACGCGATTGGCAAAACTCGATTTTGAAGAACGAGGCGTTGCGCATGACGATCCGAATGCGCGCGCAGAACTTCTGCTGCTGTCCTCGTCCATTCTTGTGCCCTGCCTGATGCACAATGACGTCAAGGTGTGGGACACGCTGGCGATCGCGGAATACCTTAACGAAATCAAACCCAAGGCGGGTTTACTTCCAGCCGATCGGGCGACGCGCGCGCACTGCCGCGCAATCTGTGGCGAAATGCATTCGGGGTTCAGTGCACTACGATCTTCCCTGCCCATGAATCTCAAGAGCCATTACCCCGGCCACAAGGTATGGGCCCGCGCCCAAGCCGATATTGACCGCATTACCGCCATCTGGCGCGAATGCCTGCTGAAGTATGGCGGCCCCTGGTTGTTCGGCGAACGATTGTGCATGGCCGACGCCATGTACGCACCCGTGGCAACGCGCTTTACCACTTATGACGTCAAACTGGATTCCGCGTGCGCCAATTATTGTGAGCGCATCATGGCCTTGCCCGAAATGCAGGAATGGATAGCGGCGGCCCGACTGGAACCGGAAGAGATTGACGAATTCGAATTCGAGTTCTAACGGCGCTTCCTTAGCGGCGACCAGGAAG
This sequence comes from Betaproteobacteria bacterium, assembly GCA_947479645.1. Taxonomy (GTDB): domain Bacteria; phylum Pseudomonadota; class Gammaproteobacteria; order Burkholderiales; family SG8-39; genus CAIYPG01. The sequence goes on from CANKAJ010000015.1 coordinate 30,817, forward strand.
CGCATCCTGCCCTTGAACATGACGGCAAACTGAAGATTTGCCTCATGATGGTGCCAATCTGCGCCTCTTTCCAGTGCAAAAATGGCCCTGACGATCTGCGCAATGGGACTGCCGTCAATAACGACAGTCAGAGCGAGGGGTAACGGTTCAGGTTTTGCTGTAGATCTGCGCGCCCTGTTTGACGAATTCTATGGATTTCTGTTCCATGCCTTTCTTCAGCGCAGCCTCTGCTGAAACACCCTGCTGCTTTGCATAGTCGCGCACGTCCTGGGTAATTTTCATTGAGCAGAAGTGCGGGCCGCACATGGAACAGAAGTGTGCAACCTTCGCGCCCTGCTGCGGCAGGGTTTCGTCGTGGAAGTCCTTGGCCGTATCCGGATCGAGCCCAAGATTGAACTGGTCCTCCCAGCGGAATTCGAAGCGCGCCTTGGAAAGTGCGTTGTCACGAATCTGTGCGCCCGGGTACCCCTTGGCAAGATCTGCCGCATGTGCGGCGATCTTGTAGGCGATGATGCCGTCTTTCACATCCTTCTTGTCCGGCAGACCAAGGTGCTCCTTGGGGGTCACATAGCACAGCATGGCCGTGCCATACCAGCCGATCTGCGCTGCGCCAATTGCGCTGGTAATGTGGTCATAACCCGGTGCAATGTCGGTGGTCAGTGGTCCCAATGTGTAAAACGGGGCCTCGTAGCATTGCTCCAATTGCAGGTCCATGTTTTCCTTGATGAGTTGCATGGGCACATGACCAGGCCCCTCAATCATGACCTGAACGTCGTGCTTCCATGCCACTTGGGTCAACTCACCGAGCGTCTTCAATTCACCCAGTTGCGCCTCATCGTTTGCATCCCAGATGGATCCGGGACGAAGACCGTCGCCAAGGGAGAAACTGACGTCGTAGGCCTTCATGATTTCGCAGATGTCCTCGAAGCGGGTATAGAGGAAACTTTCCTTGTGGTGAGCTAGACACCATTTAGCCATGATCGAACCACCACGGGACACGATTCCAGTCATGCGACCGGCCGTCATCGGGACATAGCGCAAAAGCACCCCGGCGTGGATGGTGAAGTAGTCGACGCCCTGTTCAGCCTGTTCGATCAGCGTATCGCGGAATATCTCCCAGGTCAGGTCTTCAGCCTTGCCATCGACTTTCTCCAGCGCCTGATATATGGGAACCGTACCGATCGGGACCGGACTGTTGCGAACGATCCATTCGCGGGTCTCGTGAATGTTCTTCCCAGTCGACAAGTCCATAACGGTGTCGCCACCCCAGCGGATCGACCAGGTCATTTTCTCCACTTCCTCGGAGATGCCTGAGGTCACTGCGGAATTGCCGATATTGGCATTGATCTTCACCAGGAAGTTGCGGCCGATGATCATCGGCTCGGTTTCAGGATGATTGATATTGGCGGGGATGATCGCCCTGCCACGCGCCACTTCGCTGCGCACGAATTCCGGCGTGATCTCCTTCGGAATGGCCGCTCCAAATGACTCTCCACGATGCTGTCGCATCATGAGCGCCGCCAGTTTCGCGCCCTGCGGCCCGGATGCCTTTAGCGACTCCAGGTACTGTCCGATGCACTGGTTTTCGCGTATCGCGATGTATTCCATCTCCGGCGTCACTATTCCCTGACGGGCATAGTGCATCTGGCTTACATTTTTTCCTGTCTTGGCGCGACGGGGCTGGCGCTTGAGGCCGAAACGCATTTCCACCAACTTGGCGTCATTCAACCGCTCCGTGCCATATTTCGATGTCGGGCCGGATAACTCTTCTGTATCAGCGCGTTCAGTTATCCATCGCCCCCTCAAGGCCGGCAGGCCTTTGCGAATATCAATTTTCACATCCGGGTCGGTATAAGGTCCGGAACAGTCGTAAATAAAGATGGGCGGATTCTTCTCCGCTCCAAACGACGCCGAGGTGTCCGCCTGAGTAACCTCACGCATCGGTACCCGGATATCAGGATGGGATCCCTGAACGTAAATCTTGCGCGAATTGGGTAGGGGCTGGACTGCAGCCTGGTCAACCTGGGCCGTCGCTGCAATGAACTGTGGATTGGCTGCTGCCATGTTTTGTCTCCGTGTTGCCGACGAGACAGCCGGGCTGATATGGCCAGCGGCGCGTCCCTTCGGCGGCATTATCCGCATCAGGTTCCTAGGGTCTTTCTCACCCGGCAGCACACATATGCAGCCAGGACCCCTGCGTTTCACGAAACGTACTCCAAGCGGCGAAGCTTCGCAATAGCCGGAACAGGCATAAATCGGATCGCTGGAGCAACTCTAATGGCAGCACTCATTGACCCATATCGCCAGCTCATCCGGGCAGAACTATCCGGAATACCCAGGCAGGTACACTGCCGCTTATCGAAATGCAATGCTAAAATGCTGATCTTCCAACCAATTTGCACTCCCACCGCATGAACTTCGAACAAGCGCGCTTCAATATGGTCGAGCAACAGATTCGCACCTGGGAAGTACTCGACCAGGACGTACTCGATTTGTTGTATGTCGTGCGTCGAGAGGAATTTGTGCCTTCGACTTGCAGGGACCTTGCGTTCTTCGACCTGGAAATTCCAATCGGGGAAGGCCAGCGCATGTGGCAACCCAAAATGGAAGCCCGGGTGCTACAGGAACTTGCTGTCCATAAGACTGACCGCGTACTTGAAATTGGTACCGGAACCGGCTATTTCACAGCTCTGCTTGCCCGTCGTGCCCATCATGTTTTTTCAGTGGAAATCAATCCATCACTAAAGGAACTCGGCGCGCGCGCGCTAAAGGCCCACGACATTGACAATGTCACACTGGAATTAGGTGATGCCGCTCAGGGCTGGAGTCAACATGGTCCTTACGATGTCATCGTGCTAACGGGATCCACTCCGGTGCTTGCTGAAGGCTTTCTTGATCAGTTGAAGTCTGGCGGGCGCCTGTTTGCGATCGTTGGCGACGCCCCGGTCATGTCCGCGCGCTTGATCACTTGCACAATCCCGGGCTCATATGTCTCCACAGACTTGTTTGAAACGTCCTTTCCTGCATTAATCAATGCCCCGCAGCCAGAACGCTTCAAGTTTTAGCGTTTCACCGCCCCAAAAGCACACTCGGTCGGCATCGCTACACCTTGAATCAACTCAACCCACGCGAACTTGCCGACTGGCTGGCCGCTCCGGATCGTGCCAAGCCAGTATTACTGGATGTGCGCGAGCCTTGGGAATTTCAAGTCTGTCATATTGAAAATTCCATTCACATTCCCATGAATGCCGTGCCTGCGACCGTCGATTCGCTTGATCCGCATGCAGCAATCGTCGTGATCTGCCATCATGGCGCCCGCAGTTTTCAAGTTGCACATTTCCTGCAGCACAATGGATTTGAAAATATCTACAACCTGAACGGTGGGGTTGACGCTTGGGCTCAGGCCGTTGATCCCACAATGCCTACTTATTGATGAGATAGTCATGCACACTTCAGCCAACATAAGCACTGTACTCAGATCTCTAATCACTGTTGCAGCAGGCTTGGTAGCCACGTCATCCGCTTTAGGTGCAGATCTTCTGCAGATTTTTCGCGATGCCAGAGCAAATGATGCGGTGTTCGCATCCGCTCGCTCGGTATTGGAAGCCGGTCGCGAAAAACTGCCGCAAGGCAAAGCACTGCTCCTGCCGACCGTCAATCTGACAGGAAGCACGATCTGGACCGATCTCGATTCCCGGGCCGGCACTCCCAACGCGCTTTATACATCACGCCAGTTCTATACCAACCTCTGGACGGTGACACTCAACCAGCCTTTATTTCGCCTGCAAAACTGGTCCCAGTACAGTCAGGCGGAATTCCAGGTTGCGCAATCGGAAGCGCAGTTTGGCCAGGCGAGCCAGGATCTGATTGTTCGGACTGCGCAGGCCTACTTTGACGTGCTTGGCTCTCAGGACAGTCTGGCCTTCATCCAGGCCCAGAAAACAGCGATTTCGGAACAACTGGCGCAGGCCAAACGAAACTTCGAAGTCGGTACAGCCACCATTACCGACACCCACGAAGCACAGGCACGCTTTGACCTTTCTACTTCCCAGGAACTCGCTGCCCAGAATGACCTTGAGTTCAAGAAAAGCGCCTTGCAACAGCTGATCGGGAAAAGCCCTGATTCGCTCACGCCTCTGCGTCCCAAATTGCAACTTTCGCCGCCGCAACCGGCTGTGATGGAAAAGTGGGTGGAAACTGCACAGAAGGAGAATTTTGCAGTGCGTGTGCAGGAAGCCGCCGTGGAGATCGCTTCACGTGAGGTCGAGCGCAACCGGGCAGCAAATTATCCTACACTCGATCTGGTAGGGACGTATGGCGGAACCAGCACCACGGGTACCACCACCAATGTGTCGGGTGCCGATTTGAAAGCGGCCACCATTGGCCTGCAGCTGGCGCTACCGCTCTATGCGGGCGGATCCATCAGCTCACGTATTCGCGAGTCCATGGCCAACCAGGAAAAAGCGCGCTCGGACCTGGAAAACAGTCGGCGACAAGCGGCCCTGACGACACGGCAGTCCTATCTGGGCGTGACCAACGGCATGGCTCAAGTGCGCGCACTGGGGCAGGCACTGATTTCCTCGGAAACAGCCCTGGCCTCCAATAAGCTCGGCTACGAAGTCGGCGTTCGTATCAATATCGACGTGCTGAATTCACAACAACAGGTTTTCTCCACCAAACGCGACTTGTCCAAAGCCACCTACGACACCATCATGAACGGCCTGCGCCTGAAAGCGGCAACCGGAAGCCTGACTGAGGCTGATGTTGCAGAAGTGAACCGCCTGTTAGGCAGTTAGCAGGGTGTTGAAAAAGGGGGACACGGTCCCCCTTGCCCCCCCAAAATCAGGGGGGGTAACCACTGGGAGCGGCCATGAGCCGCTCGCACAAATCCAGCGTTTTACCGGTAGCACCCTGGTGATTTTGGCAGAAAGTCAGGCCCGCCCCGCCCATGCGCTTGCGCAATTCATCGTCACCAAACAGCCGCTGCACCTGCATTATCATGGATTCGGCGTCATCCACTCTCAGTGCAGCGCCAGCAGCAATTGCAGATTCCGCGGCGTTCGCAAAATTATAAGTGTGCGGCCCGAACAGCACGGGCACCCCGGCTGAGCAGGCCTCCACCAGATTCTGACCCCCATACGGAAGCAGGCTTCCGCCGACGAATGCGCAATCACATGACGCATAGTAGGCGGCCATTTCGCCCATACTGTCTCCAAGCACAATGGCGCAATCGTCCGGAACAGCAGATTCAGAACTGCGCCGAACAAACCGCAGTCCATGCCGTTCCAACAGGGCAGCGACCTCGTCAAACCGCTGCGGATGGCGAGGCACCATCACCATCAGGGCATTCCCATGCAGCCCTCCCGCTGACTGCACCGAGTTGAGAATCAACTCTTCTTCGCCCTCGCGCAGGCTTGCCGCCAGCAGTACTTTGCGATTCCCATAGCGCCCTCTCCAGAGCTGCGCCAGCTTGTCCACACCAGCAGGAATGGCCACATCGAATTTAAGATTGCCGGTGATCTCTATCTTTTGTGGAGATGCACCAAGTGAAGCCAGTCGATTCGCGTCCTCGCGAGTTTGCGCGCCAATCAGGCTGATCCGGGACAACGCTTCGTGTATCAGCGGCTCAACCACCTGATACCCCCGTGCAGAGCGCTGTGAAAGTCGCGCATTGGCCAGCAACAATGGCACTTCACGCATCGAACACTCGCGTACCAGGTTGAACCAGATTTCAGTTTCCATGAGGATTCCCAGTCGCGGCTGGAATCGTCTGATGAATCGCCTGATCGCAAATGGGTAGTCGTAAGGCAGCCAAGCCAGGTAGATGCCACGATTGCCGTGATACAGCTGCCTGGCAGTATCGCGACCCGTCGACGTCATTTGCGTGAGCAGCAGATCAAAGTCCGGGTAGTGCTCCGCCAACGCCCTGACCAGCGGTTCGGCGGCCCGAGTCTCACCGACTGAAACGCAATGGACCCAGATGACCGGCCGCTCAGGCGGGTCATCCTTATAGAACCCAAAACGCTCGCCGATATTCTGGCGATACCCTGGTTCCCGTCGACCTCTCCACCACAATTTGACCAGTACAATCGGAAAGGCCAGCCATAGCACCAGACCATAAGCTGCGCGCCACATCAGAATACCCGCAGCTCGGCTAGCGCATCAAAAACGCTGGCCGGCGAGGGGGCGGTGCCGTGAATTCCAAGATTTCGACAATGCGGTACCCCGAATACGCCGGTCAGTGCCGGGTCAGAGCCCACGAAAATCGCCACGACCGGTAATCCGAGTGCGGCCGCCAAATGCACAAGCCCGGTATCAACGCCCACGACAGCAGCACTGGCTGCCAGCAATTGCACCATATCATCCAACGGCATTTTCGCTGGAACCGAAGCATTTCCCAGACTAGCCGCAATCTGTTCGCTGCGCTTGCGCTCCGCTTCGTCACCCCAAGGCAGCACACACATAAATCCATGCGAAGCCAGCCTGCCTCCAAGCTCAATCCACGCATCCGCAGACCACAGCTTGTCGGCCCGGCTGGTTCCATGCAACAAAACACAGTAAGGCACTGATGAAATTTTCGAACGATTCAGTCCGCTTAATCCGTAGTCGGTCACGTCGCCAACGCGATATCCGAGCGCTGCTGCTGCAAGCTGCCGGTTTCGCAATACGGCATGCTGCCCCTTGGCAACATGATGAGTCGCATCATAAAAATGCGCAGCAAGCGATTCTCGCGCAGAGGATGCATCAAATCCGTGACTTCGGCCATGTGCAGACCGGGCAATCAGCGCACTCTTGATCAAACCTTGGGTGTCGATCACGACATCGTAATTTTCAGCGCGCAACCGCCTGCGAAAGGCCCCCATATCATTCCAGGTTGCCCTATTCAGTAGGGTTCGCCTCCAGCGACGCACCGCAACCGGAATGACGCTGCCCACGGCCGGGTGCAGGCGCGCCAACGGCGTATAAGACTCTTCCACCACCCAATCGATCGTAGCGTGAGGAAACTGTCGATGGATATCCGTTACCACCGGCAAATTGTGCACCACATCTCCAAGCGACGACGTCTTGATCAGTAGGATGCGCAGCATGCCAGGCAACTTAGAGTAAAGGGGGTGCAGGACGGGATTCGAGCTAAAATGCACTCGTAACGACATGTTAATTGTACGATTTTTCACCATCTGACCTTGCCAATTTCTACTGTCATCATCACTCGCAATGCCGCAACGCAGTTGGGCGACTGCCTGGCTAGCGTCGCCTTTTGCGATGAGGTGCTCGTCATTGATTCAGGTTCTACCGATGACACAGTGGCTCTGGCACGATCGCGCGGCGCGCGCGTCATAGAACAGGCATGGCTGGGGTACGGACCACAGAAACATTTTGGCGTCCAACAGGCCATGCATGATTGGGTACTCTGCGTCGATGCAGATGAACGTGTCAGCGAACCCTTGCAAAAGAGCATTACGGCGATGCTGCGTGCCCCGGCCGCCAGGGTCTACACGATGGCGCGTTGCAACCGCTTTCTTGGCCGCTGGCTTAAACACGGCGAAGGTTATCCCGACTGGAGCGTAAGGCTCTTTCATCGCGGCGCTGCACGCTGGAGTGATGATCCCGTGCATGAGAAAGTGCTGACTAACGAACCGGTTATCCGCCTGTCGGGTGACCTATTGCATGAATCGGCCGAGTCAATTGAACTGTATCTGGACAAACAAAATCGTTACACCAGCCTGCAGGCCAAACGCATGTTCGCGGATGGGCGGGTCGTTACCCCCCTGCACTTGATCATTGCGCCGATTGCACGCTTTCTGAAATTCTATTTGCTGCGCCGCGGATGTCTGGACGGACTGCCAGGTCTGATCCACATATGCATCGGCTGCATGAACAGCTTCAACAAGTACGCCAAATTGCTGGCGCTGCAGAAAGCACCTGGACCATGACCTTACTCGTCACCGGCGGCGCAGGTTTCATCGGATCGAACTTCGTACTGGATTGGCTGGCCGGGCATGAGGAGTCCGTAGTCAATCTGGACAAGCTGACCTACGCCGGAAACCTCACCAATCTGGCATCCCTGAAGGAAGATGGGCGCCATGTTTTTGTTCGCGGCGATATTGGTGACGCGCCGCTGATCAAGACGCTGCTGGCACAACATCGGCCACGCGCGATTATCCACTTCGCCGCAGAAAGCCATGTCGACCGCTCCATTCACGGCCCGTCCGATTTTGTTCAGACCAATGTTGTCGGTACGTTCAATCTGCTGGAACAGACACGCGCCTGGTGGCAGACGCTGCCTGGCCAGGAGAGAGCGGCATTCCGCTTCCTGCATGTTTCCACGGATGAAGTGTATGGTTCGCTTGGTCCGTTGGATCCGCCGTTCTCCGAAACAACTGCTTATGCTCCCAACAGTCCATACTCGGCCTCCAAGGCAGCCTCCGATCATCTGGTGCGGGCATACCATCACACTTACGGACTCCCGGTACTGACAACGAATTGCTCAAATAACTATGGGCCTTATCAGTTTCCGGAGAAGCTCATTCCGCTGATGATCCTGAATGCGACCCGAGCAAAGCCCCTGCCGGTATATGGCGACGGCAAGAACGTCCGCGACTGGCTTTATGTCGGTGACCATTGCCAGGCAATTCGACTCGTGCTGGAGAAAGGCCGGGTTGGCGAGGTCTATAACATCGGGGGATCCAGCGAACGCGCCAATATTGATGTCGTGAATACCGTGTGCGGCATTCTGGATAGGCTCCAACCGTTTAGTGCCGGCAATTATGCCGGCCTGATCCGCCATGTCACTGATCGCCCGGGACATGACCGACGTTATGCAGTGGATACGCGAAAGATTTCCACTGAATTGGGTTGGCAACCTGCAGAAACCTTCGAAAGCGGTCTTGGCCGCACCGTACAATGGTATCTGGCCAATCCCTCATGGATTGCCGGGATAGAGTCTGGCAGCTACCAACAGTGGGTCAATCTCAATTACGGAATGCGCGATCAATGAAAGGCATCATCCTCGCTGGCGGCTCCGGCACCCGACTCTACCCGGTAACCCAAGTGGTATCCAAGCAACTGTTGCCGATATACGACAAGCCGATGATCTATTATCCGCTGTCAACATTGTTGCTCGCGGGCATACGCGACATTCTGATCATATCGACGCCACAGGACACCCCACGTTTCGAGCAGTTGCTGGGCGACGGTAAGCGATGGGGGATCCAGCTTGATTATGCGGTACAGCCTTCGCCCGATGGACTGGCGCAGGCTTTCATCATCGGCAGCACTTTTGTCGGCCAGGATGCCTGCGCCCTGATCCTGGGCGACAATATTTTCTACGGTCACGATCTCGCCAGCGACCTTGGCAAGGCAGCAAGGAAAACGACCGGTGCCACGGTATTCGCTTATGCAGTAAATGATCCGCAGCGCTATGGCGTGGTCGAGTTCGATAAAAGCGGCCACGCAGTCAGCCTGGAAGAAAAGCCGCAAAGACCAAAGTCGCGTTATGCGGTAACCGGACTGTATTTCTACGATAACGATGTGATATCCATCGCCAAGTCGCTGAAACCGTCCACTCGGGGTGAGCTTGAAATTACCGATGTCAACCGTGCCTACCTTGATCGTGGCACGCTGGACGTGGTGACACTGGGTCGCGGGCTTGCCTGGCTCGACACTGGCACACATGAATCACTGCTTGAGGCCAGCCAATTCATCGAAATCATCGAACGTCGTCAGGGACTGAAAATCTGTTGCCCGGAAGAGATTGCGTACCGCCAGGGGTTTATCAATGCTGAACAGCTCTCGCACCTGGCAATCCCTTTGAAAAACAGTGGTTATGGAAAATACCTCCTGTCCATTCTGAACGAGCCTGCCTGACAGACATGAAAGTCACTCCAACCGTACTTCCGGAAGTCCTGCTGATCGAGCCCAAGGTCTTTGGCGACAGTCGCGGTTTTTTCTATGAAGCCTGGAATAAGCAGACTTTTGAACAAGCGGGGATAGCGGAAAACTTTGTACAGGACAATCACTCGCGTTCGGCCAGAAATGTACTGCGCGGTCTGCATTATCAGATCAGGCAACCGCAGGGAAAACTGGTGCGGGTGATGGCCGGCGAGGTATTTGATGTGGTGGTGGACATCCGCCGCAGTTCCCCGCGATTTGGAAAATGGGTTGGGGTGACGCTGACTGCGAAAGACCATCATGCACTCTGGGTGCCAATCGGTTTCGCTCACGGATTTTGCGTGACCTCGGATTTTGCCGAAGTCACCTATAAAACAACCGATTACTATGCCCCTGAACACGAACGCTCAATTCTCTGGAACGACCCTGAAATCGGCGTCAGTTGGCCGTTATCGGCAGATCCCGTGCTGTCGCAAAAAGATGTCCTTGGCAAACGCTTGAACGATGTGGAACTGTTCGAGTGAAGGTGTTGCTGATAGGCCGTAACGGACAGGTCGGCCGGGCGCTTGAACCTTGCCTTGCGCCGTTGGGAGAGCTCATCGCACTTGACCGCCATAGCCTCGATCTGGCCAATGCGGATCAGATCGTCTCGGTTGTGCGCGATATCAAACCCGAGGTAATCATCAATGCCGCTGCCTACACCGCAGTTGATCAGGCCGAGACAGAATCATCCCTGGCCGACGCCATCAATGCTCAGGCCCCCGGCGTTCTGGCCCAGGAAGCAAAGAAACTCGGCGCACTACTGGTGCACTATTCAACCGACTACGTTTTTGATGGAACGAAACCGGCTCCGTATGTTGAAGACGATACGCCCAATCCTCTGAGTGCATATGGTCGATCAAAACACACCGGGGAACGCGCCATTCAGGCCACCGATTGCCGCCACATCATTTTTCGCACCAGTTGGGTGTACGGTGTGCATGGCAAAAATTTTCTACTCACCATTCTTCGTCTTGCCAGGCAAAAGGACGAGTTGCGCGTTGTGGACGACCAGATAGGCGCGCCAACTTCAAGCGACCTGATCGCCCGGACCACAGCGACTATCCTCTCAGCCAAATCCGATGTGGGCGGGCTTTACCACCTGTGCGCAACTGGACAAACCTCTTGGGCCGGATTTGCCAAATTGATTATCACCGAGGCGCGCCTGCAGACACGCGTTGCGCCAATCCCCAGCGCAGAGTATCCCGTTGCAGCGAAGCGCCCGCTCAATTCGCGTCTGGCGACGACCAAACTGACTGCTGAAACGGCTATCGTATTGCCTGACTGGACGGAAGATGCGACTCATGTCCTTAAAAGGCTGCTCAAAGCCACCTCATGACCTCTCGGCAAAGACGGCGCACAAACCGGCGGCAAAGGCAACATCCGGTATACTAAGCACATGAAAAAATCGCCTTTACCACAAAAACGCAAGGTTGCACTTATCACCGGCATCACCGGACAGGATGGTGCTTACCTTGCCGAGTTTCTGCTTGAAAAGGGCTATGAAGTCCATGGCATCAAGCGCCGCTCCTCGCTTCTGAACACCGACCGTATCGATCATCTTTACCAGGATCCCCACGCCAAGAATCGTCGACTGGTACTGCATTACGGCGACATGACCGATTCTTCAGCGCTACTGCGCGTGGTCCAGCATGTTCAGCCTGATGAGATCTACAATCTGGCCGCCCAGAGCCACGTGGCGGTATCTTTTGAAGAACCCGAATACACCGCCAATTCGGACGCTCTGGGTCCCTTGCGCATGCTGGAGGCCATCAGAATTCTGGGGCTTGCCGGCAAGACCCGCTTCTACCAGGCGTCGTCATCAGAGCTTTACGGCCTGGTACAGGAAGTACCGCAAAAGGAAACAACCCCGTTCTATCCGCGTTCGCCTTATGCGGTGGCAAAACTGTACGCCTACTGGATCACAGTCAATTATCGTGAAGCCTATGGCATCTATGCCTGCAACGGGATCCTGTTCAATCATGAATCGCCTGTGCGTGGAGAGACTTTCGTTACCCGCAAGATCACCCGCGCGCTCGCTCGCATCAAGCTCGGGCTGCAGGATTGCCTGTACCTCGGAAACCTCGATGCCAAACGCGACTGGGGTCATGCTCGCGACTATGTCGAGGCGCAGTGGCTGATGCTGCAGCAGTCAAAGCCCGAGGACTTCGTCATCGCTACGGGTCATCAATACAGCGTACGCGACTTCGTGAATGCTGCGGCGACTGAACTTGGCATCCAGTTGCGCTGGAGCGGCAAAGGCGTAAAGGAAAGGGCAACGGTGGAAACCCCGACTGTGCGGGGAAAATTTCCCAAGCGCGGTCAGGTAGTCGTGCAGGTTGACCCCAGATATTTTCGGCCCACGGAAGTGGAAACGCTTCTAGGCGATCCCCGCAAGGCACGCCGCAAGCTGGGCTGGAAGCCGCGAACAAGCTTCGCCGAACTGGTATCTGAAATGGTCAGGGAAGACCTGAAAGCGGCCGAGCGCGACGAACTGGTCAAGCGCCACGGTTATCTGGCTTACGACCATCATGAGTAGCAAGGCTATGCGGCCCGATTCCAAGGTCTTCGTTGCCGGCCATCGAGGCCTGATGGGATCTGCGCTGGTAAGGCGCCTGCAGCAGGCCGGCTACCAAAATCTTCTACTGAGAACGCGCGCCGAATTGAATCTCACCGATGCGACGGCAGTGACCAGATTCTTTGAAGCCGAGCAGCCGGAATACGTTTTTATGGCGGCAGCGCATGTCGGTGGCATTCTTGCCAATTCCACCTACCCGGTTCAGTTCATCCGCGACAACCTCGCAATCGAAGTCAATCTCATCGAAGCTTGCCACCGTCATGGCGTGCAAAAGCTGCTCTTTCCCGGATCAAGCTGCATCTATCCCAAGCATGCCCCTCAGCCCATCAAGGAAGAGTACCTGCTTACCGGCCTGCTGGAACCCACCAATGAAGCCTATGCGATCGCCAAGATTGCCGGCATCAAGATGTGCTCGGCCTACAACCGGCAGTATGGGACGGACTACCTTTGCGTCATGCCGACCAACCTGTACGGTCCAAACGATCAATACGATCTGCAAAACTCGCATGTGCTGCCCGCCCTGATTCGGAAAATGCACGAGGCAAAGCAAGCCAATCAGCCCGAGGTTGTTGTCTGGGGCTCCGGAAGTCCGCGACGCGAATTTCTGCACAGCGACGATCTCGCTGACGCTTGCGTATTTCTGATGGAAAAGCATGGCGCAGCAGACGTTGGCGAATTGATCAATATTGGCGCAGGCACTGACATGACAATCGCCGAACTTGCGCAATTGGTTGCCGATGTGGCGGGGTACCAAGGTCGCCTCGTATTCGACACGACCAAGCCGGATGGGTCGCCGCAAAAATTACTGGACGTATCGCGCATGACTTCGCTTGGCTGGAACGGGCGCATCGGACTGCGCGAAGGTATTGCGTCCACCTATCGCGATTATCAGCAAACCAGTGATCAACGCGGCAATTTTCAACCGTCTTGATGGCTGCGCAATGTCGCATGGATTGCTGGTGATTGCAAAAGCCTGCTGACACCAGCCTGCTCCCAGCCATGCATTGATCCGATTTTGCACAATTAGAATTCATGCTGCCTCGTCGTATATTGGTGACCGGCGCTACAGGTTTGATTGGAAATGCCGTCATTCCTCTCTTGCTGGAAGCCGGGTGCCAAGTACGCGCCACTGCCCGTAACAGCGCCCAGGCACCCTGGAGCCGGCATCCTGCCTGCACTTTCGTACAGCATGACTTGCTGAAGGATGACCCTGCGCGTTTGGTCGATGGCATTAATGCCGTCATCCATCTTGCCGCTCGGGTCCATGTCATGCAGGATCGCGCGGATGACCCCTTGCAGGAGAACCGGCACCTCAATCGCGATGCGACACTGGCGCTTGCCCGGGCTGCGGCCGCCGGCTCAGTCCGGCAGTTTGTGTTCACCAGCACGGTCAAGGTCAATGGTGAATCGACAACGCTTCAACCGTTCACCGAGGCCGATAAACCTGATCCGCGGGATTCCTACGCCATTTCAAAGTGGGAAGCCGAAACACAGTTGGCCGAGCTGGCCGCAAACAGTACCCTGGGCATCACGATCATCCGCCCGCCGCTGGTGTATGGTCCTGGGGTAAAGGGCAATTTCGCCAGCCTGATGCGGGCAATTGCTAAAGGCCTTCCTCTGCCACTAGGCCGCGTACGGAACAAGCGCAGTTTGATTTATGTGGGAAATCTTGCCGATGCAATTATGGCCACACTAAGCCAGCCTTCGATTGGCACTCGCATCTTTCTGGTCAGCGATGGTCATGACCTGTCAACACCAGAGCTGATTCGTGCCCTCGCCAATGCGATGGAACAGTCGGCACGTCTGGTGCCGGTACCACTGGTTTTGCTTCAACTTGCCGGGATGCTAACCGGCCAATCAGGCACCATCGCCCGGTTGCTGGATTCACTTGCAATTGATACTTCCCGGATTCGCTCTGAAATCGGATGGAAGCCACGCTTTACGATCCTCGAAGGCTTGTCGGCCACAGTGAATGCCCCTCGCTGACAGAGCCGCATGTAGAATCGGCAGCTGCATGGATGACATTCGCTATTCGTTAATCTTCACACCACTTGCCGCGGGTGCGGCTTGCCTCACCTTGCTGCCGCTGCTGATCCGTTCTGGAATACTGCCTCAGGACCTTCCCAATAGCCGGTCGCTGCATTTAGCGCCGGTTCCCAGATCCGGTGGCATCGCAATGATGGCGCCCATCTTGATCGCTGGGTGGCTTGGAGCAGCACCATTCCGAGTGACGCTGGCGTGTGCTGCATTTCTGGCCTGCATTTCCTTCGTCGATGATCGTCGTCCCATGCCACCGCTTATAAGACTGGTTGCACAGATGGTCGCAGCAGGGACACTTGTCTCTAATGAGTTGCCGAATGTTCCATTCCTGACCAGCATGATCGTTATTTTGATCACAGTCTGGATGACGAACCTGTATAACTTCATGGATGGCTCTGACGGCTTGGCCGCAGGCATGACGGTATTTGGATTCAGTTGCTACGCCGCGCTTGCCGCGGCGAGCGGAAGTTCGGCAATGGTCCTGCTGACGGCTTCGATAGCCACGTGTGCCTTTGCATTTCTGCTTTTCAATTTTCATCCCGCACGGATATTCATGGGCGATGCCGGGTCAGTGCCATTGGGATTTCTTGCTGCGGCTCTTGGTGTGATTGGCTGGAATGGGGGGTTATGGTCCCCTCTTGTTCCCGTATTGGCTTTTTCGCCATTCATCGCCGATGCCAGCCTCACGCTGTCGCGTAGAATTGTGGCCAGAGAAAAATTCTGGCTGCCCCACAAGAATCACTATTATCAGCGCGTCATTCGCATGGGGCTCGGCCATAGACGAGCCGCGTTGACAGCGTATGCGTTGATGGCAGCGGCCACAATCAGCGCAATAACACTGCAATGGCTTCCAGAGATTCTGCAAATCGTTCTTTTGGCTTCGTGGACCATGTTCTACATCTTGCTTGCCATCGGCATTGATCGGCGCTGGCGGCAATTTCAGAAAGGAATTCATGTTTCCGCGTGACCCCCGTTCGATTGCGGCATTGAGCCATGATGTAGTGGCATGTGCGGTGGCCTGGTGCGCTGCTTTCTGGCTGCGATTCAATCTCGACATTCCATCACTGTACGTGGCCACCATGATGTCGAACCTGCTGCCAATTGTGTTGGTGCAGGCGATATTTTTCCTTGTATTTGGCCTCTACCGGGGGATCTGGCGCTATGCCAGCATGCCGGATCTGCGGCGCATCGTGTTTGCGGCCATCGGTGGCGCCCTGGTACTGTCATTTGCGCTGCTGATATTTGGCATCCCCAATGTCCCGCGCTCAGTCGTGGTGCTTTATCCCTTATTGCTTGTGATGATCATGGGGGGCAGTCGGCTGGCCTATCGTGCCTGGAAAGAACATACGCTGAGAATGACATTTGCTGAGGCCAAACCGGTGCTCGTATTGGGCGCAGGCGATGCTGCAGCCGATCTGATCAAGAATCTCGCACGCAGTCGCGAATGGCGCGTGGTCGGACTGCTCGATGACAATGCCGCCAAGCTGGGCCGTCAGATTAATGGGGTCACGGTGTTCGGCAAACTTGATCAACTCGCCGAGCAAGCCAAGCGGCTGCAAGTCGGACAGGCCATCATTGCCATGCCCGGTGTCAATCATTCAGCGCGACGTCTCGCCCTGAAATTGTGCTCGGAAGCCGGCATCAAGGCCATGACCGTTCCGTCATTCGACGATATTGTCAGCGGTAAAGTCACGATATCGCAGATTCGCAATATTGAACTGGACGATCTGCTCGGCCGCGACCCGGTCAAGCTGGATGGGTCAGGGCTCACCGGATGGCTATCAGGCCAGACCATCGCTATCACCGGTGCTGGCGGTTCGATCGGCTCCGAACTGGTTCGGCAGATCGAACGTTTCAATCCGGCTCGACTGGTGTTGATTGAGGCCAATGAATTTGCTTTGTACCGCGTGGTCGAAGACCTGTCAGCTCGATCTCCGGGCACCGAGGTGGTGGCAGTAATTGCCGATGTAAAGAATGCGCCAAGACTGGAACAGGTATTTACCCGCTATCGACCTTCGGTGCTTTTTCACGCCGCCGCGTATAAACATGTCCCACTCATGGAAACACTGAATACCTGGGAAGCGGTTCAGAACAATATTTCCGGCACCTTGCGGACTGCGCAGGTCGCCATCCAGGCTGGCGTTTCAAAGTTCGTGTTGATTTCAACCGATAAGGCCGTAAATCCGACCAATGTCATGGGTGCAACCAAACGTGTGGCAGAGCTGATCTGCCGCAGCCTGCCCCCATCATCAACTCGCTTCATTACCGTTCGCTTTGGCAATGTGCTTGGATCAACCGGCAGCGTCATACCCAAATTTCATGAGCAAATTTCCAAAGGTGGGCCGGTCACCGTGACGCATCCGGAAATATTGCGCTACTTCATGTCCATTCCTGAAGCAGCACAGCTCGTACTGCAAGCGGGACTGATGGGTACCGGAGGCGAAATTTTCGTGCTGGACATGGGCGAGCCTGTCAAGATCGCCGATCTTGCCCGTGACATGATCAGGCTTTCAGGGTTCACGGAGAAGGAAATACGCATTGAGTTCACTGGATTGCGCCCGGGTGAAAAGCTCTACGAGGAATTGCTTGCAGATGGTGAACTTACCCTGCCCACGCCTCATCCAAAGCTGCGCATCGCCAAGGCCTCAGACCAGTTGACCACGCAGGCTTTCGACCAATTGCTCAACTGGCTGGAAAGTCCCCTGCCAACCGATGACGCTGCCGTACGCGAACAACTTGGCAGGTTTGTTCCGGAGTACCAGCCGGCGTGAACATTGCTTATGTGAAACCTAGTCTTTGATGGCAGTTACGTGATAGCCAACGGTAAAACGCCGCTCCCTATCGAATCGGTCCAGAAAATGGCAGAGCAGCGGAATGACTAGCGCCAGCAATGGGACACAAAGAAGCCAAAGTGGAATCCACAGCAACTCCATAAGCAGCGGCATGCCTAGCTTGAAAGGACTCGTAGTGCGCACGAATCGAATCGACTCCTGTCCGTAAAACTTGAAGGAACCGGCGTTCGCCTCCACTTTAATTTGGGAAAACCCCGCTGCACCAAGAAAGTCTTGATACCAGTACGGCGTATAGCCGCCGTAATAATGATATGGCTCCTGGTGAATCCCCGAACCCAGGGGAGCAGTCAGTATCAAGCGTCCACCAGGTTTGAGGATGCGTGCCATTTCCTGCACGACCTTGTTCGGCTCGCGGACATGCTCAAGCACTTCGGTGCACAAAATGGCATCGAACGCACCATCTGCAACCGGCACGCTGGTAATGTCGCAGCGGTAGTCTATCCGGCCGTAGCCGCCGTGAAGCAACTGATCGGGACTTAATCCGGCAAAGTCCTGGGTTTCGTAGCGGCAATGCGCAAACAGCGAACGGTATGGGCACGATCCGGCACCCATGTCGAGCACCCGCGTGCCGGCAGGAAGCTTCACCGCCTGATGGGCCACCCATTGGTCACGACTGACTTGGTTAAATGCAAAGAGCGGGCTGGTTTTGAGCCAGGATTTCAATACCACCGGGCAATCCCTAGGACCAAAATTCTTGCAGGTGCTCGAAGCAATCGAAAATGCCGGTCGCTAACCCCTTTTCTCAATCTGCCTTGAGCATAATCCATTCTAAAAGCCTCAACTCAAATGGGATAATCATACAAATGATACTAATGACAGAACGTACCATGCCTCACTTTTATCCTATTTTTTGGTTAGCGCCAACCATGGCCGGGCCATCACATACTGTGCGCCCAGCATGTACAGCGTGCCAATGGAGAGGACACACAAAGATGTCACCAGCGATGTGTCTGTCATCGTCTGCAGGAACTGCCCCAAGACTATCATGGGAAGCCCGAGAAGAGCGGCGCCGAGAATACGGCTGAGAGGCCAGCGGATCGGCAGCGCTCTTCGACTGATTGGAATCACGACCAGGATAACGATGAGGTAGGCGAAGAACATGCCGACTGCAGTTCCCAGCAAGGGATCGATCGACCCGAAGCAATATACAAGCACGGGAGTGAGTATCGCACCGACCAGCACTGGTAGCATATTGATCCGCATGTCCAGTTTAGCCACCCCCATGATGGAGAGCGATGATGCAAAGGCTCTTAACATCTCTGTTAATGCCGGTAAAAACAGAAACGGAATAATCTCATGGTACTGATCTGCCAGTAGTATCTTCGCAAGCATCGGCCCCATACCTACCAGGAACGCACCAAATAACGCAATCGCCGGCAAATAAGCGCTTGCATATTCATTCCAGGTTCTCGCCAGCCCATCCTGGCTCTGGTCTTTAAGGGCTCGGTACATCATGGGACTGTAAATCTCATTGAAAAGTGTTTCGAAGCTTTGCATTGTCCCAGAGCAAACCGTGTAGCCAGCGACGAACAAACCGACAACGGCCGGGCCACCTACTTCGCCAAGAACAAATCGGTAGCTTTGAGTCTGGGTCCACCACAGTATGGAAATCAGTACTTGCGGCCACGCAAATGCGAATACGGCTTGGGCTGTCAAGGGCAAATAGGCTCCACTTCGCCGGCTGGTTTTAACTGTGAGCTTCAATACAATGAGGTAGGCTGACGAGGCGGCGATGTATCCCGAAAACAACCCTAACAGCCACGCCTCGGGTCCTGGAAAGGAGACATAAAATCCTATCGCAAGAGCCAAACCGACCCAAAGGGAGAGATTGCAGAAGCCAACATAGGCAACCCGATGTCCGAGCAAATTCAGAGCGCTCACCGATGAGAGATACAAGGAATTGCCCAAAACATACAGCGTCGTAAGTATGCCTATGCTGAGTGCAGGAAGACCCTCCACGATTGCTGCGTATGAGCGTGCGAGATAAACCAACAGACCGCACGCAATCGCGGTAATGACAACAAATTTAATAAAACG
The DNA here is from genome assembly GCA_947479645.1 of Betaproteobacteria bacterium. Classification (GTDB taxonomy): domain Bacteria; phylum Pseudomonadota; class Gammaproteobacteria; order Burkholderiales; family SG8-39; genus CAIYPG01. The sequence goes on from CANKAJ010000015.1 coordinate 50,254, forward strand.
GAGCAGATTGCTCCTGGCCACTCCCGCGTCCACCCAGCCCAAAAGGCCGCGACCAATATAAGTATTGACCGGGGCCACCATCATCGAGCAAAGCAGGAAAACAATACTCGTTGTCTGCGCCACGTAGCCAAGCGTCTCAGGAGGCATTAAACCGGTCGCGACCCGAAGCGTGACGATCCCGCCAATCATCTGCAGACCCCGGCCGGCCCCAAGAAGGAGAACGTCGCCAATCGCAAATGCAGTCACGCGCTAAATCTCATTTTTAATACCGGCACATTGAAGAAAACCATTCTCGGGTGTTAACGTGCAGAAATTGATTGAGCCAGTGACCCGCTATGTCAGGCTCTACTGCAAACCTCACGAATCTTTTTAGCAACCTTCTGCGCAAGCGTAAATGCGTCGATCCGAAGCACTCGGGACCGCAGCAACTGATGCCGCCACATTTTCTTCTTCCAGGACCAAAGTTCTCCCGATGATATTTCATGCATGACTTCCGAGCGCCCGTTCCTGAATTGGTACGCGGCAGTTCCACCCAGCACAGCTCTACGGTATTGCTTTACCAATCGGAGGTACACGGCCTTTGCATTCTTCTCGATTGATTTGAAGCGCTCTCCACGCTGACCGTCATGAAGACGGCCGAAATTCGCGACTGCCGGAATGAAATAGGGACAGTATCCCTGAACCATGAAGTGATACATGAAACCCAGGTGGCAATGGACCTGGAAGTGACTTTCCGAGCGCTCGTCAGGAAAATACCGCTTTATGATGTCGGCACGCACACAATAATTGCCTTCCGGCAGAAAGAACCCATTCGCCAACCAGAGCGCCAGAAACTCCTGCTTCTGCGGTGACGGATCATTGAAGAATTCCTGGTACGCCACATTCAGTAGATCGCCCTCTTCCGACATGTATTGGGGCAGGCCCCATACCAAAGAGGTTTCCATGTCCTTATCCAGCACCTCGGCGCATTTGCGAAACCAATGCTGATCCAGAAACCCGTCGGAAACGCAGCATTGAATGACATAGTCGCCGCGGACCATGGCAAGCGCCTTTTGATAGGCTGACACAACGCCGCTATCGGGCTCCGACACCCAGTGAATGTGGGGATACTGCCGCAGAATTTCGACTGTTTCATCGGTGGACCCGCCATCCATGACAATATGCTCGAAATTCCGGTAAGACTGACTGGCAATGGAATCGATTGTCGCCTTCAGGAACCGCCCATGGTTGAGTGATGGCGTTATGACACTTATTCTGGGCTGGGCAATTTCGCAAAGATCAGCGTGCATCATGTTGACCGACCATGGTCGAGTGTTCCCATTTTTCGATGAGCCACACTAGGACAAGCCATTGGGTTGATAGAGGACAACCCGGCTGCCCGAATTTTCAAACCTGAAAGGCACGTGGATCAGGCGCTTTAAGCGCTCCCGTACATTCGCTTGCAGGCGGGGCTCGACAAATAGCAGGAGGAAGCCGCCACCGCCGGCGCCCAGAATCTTGCCCCCGGTGGCTCCGGCGCTCCTGGCCTCCTCGTATATCGCGTCGATTTCAGGTGTCGATACCTTGTTGGACAGGCCGCGCTTCAAAAGCCAGCTTTGATGGAGCAACCGGCCAAACTCGACAATTGGGCTGTTTGCATTCTGAAGCAGTTGAATCGCCTCATCGACCATCGCGCCCATGCGCTTCAGGTCGACTTGATGATCCTTCATGCCTTCAATCTGCAGCTTGGCGATTTCCGACGCGTTCCTGGAGAACCCCGTAAAACAAAGCATCAAATGGTCCTGAAGTTCCTGCAGACGCTCCGGTGGCAAAAGAATCGGGGATACCAAAAACGTATTGTCACGCCTGAATTCAATGCGATTGAAGCCGCCAAATGCAGCTGAAATCTGGTCCTGCGAACCGACGTTCTCCTTGATTATGTCTTGTTCAACGTGAATCGCATTTTTTGCAAGATCTTCCTTTGTCACATATTTGCCGTCCAGGGCTGACAGGGCATGAATGAGTCCAACCGTGAAAGATGAACTGGAACCAAGGCCCGAACGGGCAGGCAAGTCACCATCATGATGGATTTCGAGCCCTTTTTCACAACCAGCCCACCCGAGTACCGCACGGACAGCAGGATGCTTTATTTCTTCAACCACGCGCACATTCTCGATTTGAGAATAGACGATGCGATGCTTATGCTGAAAAAATGGCGGGAGATATCGACAGGAGATATGACAGTATTTGTCTATTGTCGCCGCGAGCACCTCCCCGCCATGCTCCCGGTACCATCCCGGATAATCCGTGCCTCCTCCGAAAAATGAGATGCGGAACGGTGTGCTGGTAATAATCATATTGTTCGTTGCCTCAATACAAGATCATTTGATGGCGCATTCGTGAGTTTGATACCAATTTGCTATTATCCGACATCCCTTTAATTTCCACCGCAGAAAAGCAACCGTGACATTATGACCAAAGAAGAACTGATTGCTTTCGAGGACGAAATTGCAACGCTTTTCAATTCGGGAAAGATTCGCGCGCCGGTGCATCTATATTCCGGAAACGAAGATCAGATAATTGATATTTTTCGGAAGATTCGCTCGCAGGACTGGGTATTCAGTTCGTGGCGTTCTCACTACCAATGCCTGCTGAAAGGGGTGCCGGGAAATCTCGTACGGGATGAGATTTTGGCCGGCAGGTCCATTTCACTTTGCTTTCCAGAATACCGGATTTATTCGTCGGCTATTGTCGGTGGCGTTCTTCCCATCGCTGTTGGCGCCGCAATGGCCATTCAGCGCAACGGAGAAGCTGCTAGGGTGTATTGTTTTATGGGAGAAATGACCGCGGAAACGGGAATTGCCCATGAATCGATCAAGTACAGCCGCAATCATCGCCTGCCGATACATTTTATTGTCGAGGACAATGAAAAATCCGTGTGCACGGATACCCGGGAGGCATGGCGGCAACCGCGATTGAGCTTTGAGGATCGTGAAGACGAATACGTCAGCTACTACCGCTACCAAACTAAATACCCTCATGCCGGCGCCGGCGTGCGGGTTCAGTTCTAGGTCATCACAATGAAATATTTCGATGAACTCAAGCGTTCCATGGATTTTCTGGCCCGCGATCCGCGCACGGTCTTCATCGGGCAGGCCGTCGCCGTGGCGGGTACGGCGATGACCAACACCCTGAAGGATGTCCCGACCGGACGTCTGATTGAACTTCCGGTTGCCGAGGAAATGCAGATGGGCATGACTCTGGGCATGGCATTGACCGGGCAGGTGCCTGTGAGCATTTTCCCGCGATGGAATTTCCTGCTATGCGCAATGAGTCAGTTAGTCAATCACCTGGATAAGGTTCAGGTGATGTCCAATGGCGGCTACAAGACAAAGGCAATCATCCGTACTGGTATCGGTTCGCAGCGGCCGTTGCACCCACAGAGTCAGCACGTGGGTGATTTCACCGACGCGATACGATCAATGTGCACCACAATCGAGGTCATCCGGCTTGAAGAGCCTGAAGACATATTCCCCGCATATGAAAAGGCGC
>CANKAJ010000016.1 GCA_947479645.1 Betaproteobacteria bacterium
ACCAAATGTTTGTGATCGAGGCGAATAAATTCAAGGCAAACTCCACTCTGCGCAAATAAGAAAGCATTTGATGTCCATTTCAATCGAGCAGGGCCCCTGGAGAAAGATCGCCTGCGCGGAATGCCATGGCGAAGACATCCTCATCGAGCGGCTTGGCGCGGGACTGGGCATCCTGGTCTATGACTCCGTATCGCAGGCGACCTTCGGTGGCCACTTTCCCTCGCCCGATGCACAGAGCGCCGATGGACTGTTCGCGCTTCTGCATCAGTCCATGCAGGACTTCAGGGACAGTCCGCTGGTCCATATCTATGTCTCGGGCTGCGCCGAGCAGGACCATGAGTCGTGGGACACGACCGGATCGGTGACACACCGCTTCGTCGAGGCCGAACTCCGAAAACGCCATCGGACAAACCAGCGCAAGGATGTGCGCTGGCCGCGCAGCAATGTGCTTTATGCGGAAATGTCGCTGTACCCGGATAGCGGAGAGTACGGCTGCGGCTTTCGCTGGTGAGGCCCTCTACGGCCTTCACCGCACGTGCGGCCGCACCTCGCTCATGAACCGCTCCATCAGTTCCAGCCGCACATCCACTTCGCGCGTGCGAAAGTCGAACTGCACGGTGTCCACGCCCATTTCGGCAAAGGCATTCAGTTCATCGATCATCTTCTGCCGGTTGCCTTCACCCAGCAGCTTGCGCTGCAGTTCCGGCGCGACTGATGCATCGGCAAACTCAAGCGATGTGCCCAGACAGATTTCGATCCCGGCCGGATCACGGCCCGCGGCTTCCGCCAGTGCGCGCAACTCCTGCAGCTTCGGTTTGAATTCCGCGGAAGTGAAATGGATGGGAAACCAGCCCTGCCCGACGCGCACGGTGCGCCGCATGGCAACTGTGGTGTTGCCAGCCACCCAGATCGGCGGATGGGGTTTCTGCACCGGCTTGGGGGTGAACTGCACTTCATCGAACTTGAAGAATCGGCCGTCGTGGCGCGGGCGTTCCTCGGTCCAGAGCTTTTTGTAGATATCCAGAATCTCGTCGGTGACGGCGCCACGCTGCTCAAAGCGCATGCCCATAACGTCGAACTCCTCCTTCAACCAACCCACACCGATGCCGACGATGACCCGGCCCTGCGTGAGGAAATCCAGGCAGGAAAACATTTTCGCCGCCAGCACCGGATGACGATAGGGAACGACCAGCACACCGGTCAAGAGCTTGATGGATTTGGTGGCGCCAGCGATGTAACTCAACAGCGTCATCGGCTCGATGTAATTCCCCGCAGCCACCGATGGATTGGGACCGCCGCCGCCATAGGGATAGGCGGCTTCGATGCGCTCCGGAAAAACAATGTGGTCTCCCACTGCGATGATGTCATAACCCATGCGCTCGGCTTCCTGCGCGAAACGCACAACTCCCGGCCCGCTGATGTTGGGGCCCATTTGTGGAACTCTTGCAGCAAAACGCATGATCCCGCTTTCCAATCTGATCAAAATAGTGGAGCAAGTGAAGAAAATGAATTACACCGGTATGCGTGCAGTGTGCGTTTTTACGCACGCATACACCAATCGAATATCATGTGTTGTATCGCCTGAGAAGTCAAAAGTAATACAAGCGCTGCGTGCATATCGATGCGAGCCTCTCTCGTTTATTGAAGAGCATGAGAAAATCCCGCAACACCAATTTATCATTGGGCACCACGCTGCCAATATCGAACCAAATGAACAGGACGGATGAACAATGACCATGCCGGAATATGACATTACGGGCCGCAAGATCCTTCTCGTGGGCGCAGCGCGAGGACTGGGCAAAGGCATCGCGCTCGTGCTGGCCGAGGCGGGCGCGGAAATCGCCATCGCATCGCTGAACCTCGCCAGCGCCAATGCCGCCGCCAGCGAGATCAAGGCAGCCGGCGGCAAGGCAGTGGGCTATGCCGCGGACGCCACCCGTTGCGCCGACATGGAGCGCCTGGCAAGAGAGGTCAAGGACTCCTTCGGGCCGATTGATGTGCTGGTAAATTGCGTCGGCGATTCCATCAGCAAGGCGGTGGTAGGCCGTCCGGGCCAGGACGAAGAAGGCATGACGGAAGCGGATTGGCAGTACGTCATGAACGTGAACCTGACCCAGGTATTCACCGGGTGCAAGGCATTCGGTCCGCATTTTCTGCAGCAGCAGCGCGGTTCCATCATTAATATTTCGACCAGCCTGTCGGCACGACGCACCGGACCCATGCGCGTTGCCTATGCCGCAGCCAAGGGCGGCGTCATCAGCTTCACCGAGGCATTGGCGCTGGAGTGGGCCCCCTTCCATGTGCGAGTAAATTCCCTCGCGCCCGGTTCATTCCCTGACGAAGCGCAACTCACGCCGGAAGAATACCGCCGCGGCAATGAGCGCTGGTCAAAAGTCCCGCTGGGACGCGCCGGCAAGCCGCGTGAGGCGGGCCTGCTTGCGCTGTACCTGGCATCGGACGCATCCGCCTTTGTCACGGGCCAGACCTGGTGCATCGATGGCGGGGATGGCATAGCATGAGCATTTGCGGTTTAACGCAGTCGCGTTGACTCTGGCCAGCGCCCGCTCAGGCGGCACCGGCCCGACGGGCAACGGCACCCCTCCGACAAAAGTGAGAGACATCAAAATGAAATTGCTTGAGAAATTGAAGTCATTGTTGATCGCAGGTGTTCTGGCGATGTTGGCCATCCCTGCCGCAGCCCAGCAAAACTATCCCAGCAAACCCATTCGTTTCATTGTTCCCTACGCGGCCGGTGGCGGCGTATCAGTGGTGGCGCGCATGGTTGGCCAGAAAATGACGGATGCCTGGGGCCAGCCGGTGATCATCGACAATCGCCCCAGCGCCAATGGCATTGTCGGCACCGAGGCGGCGGCCCGTTCCAGTCCGGATGGTTATACCTTCCTCGTGGTGACCGGAACCCATGTCATCGTCCCGCATCTGCTCAGCACTTCATACGATGCCGTCAAGGATTTTTCGCCGGTCGCCACCATTGCCAGCAGCGAGTTTCTGCTGGTCGTGCATCCGTCGGTCCCAGTCACGACGCTGCAGGAATTGATTGCTCTGGCCAAGGCCAAACCCGGACAGCTCAACTATGCGTCCTCGGGCAGCGGTTCTTCGGGCCAGCTGGCAACCGAACTCTTCAACATGATGGTCGGCATAAAGATGCAGCATATTCCCTACAAGGGCATAGGCGCGCTCATCACCGATCTGGTCGGCGGCCAGATTCAGCTGGTACTCAGTCCGCCGCTGTCGGTGATGCCGCAGGTCAAGGCGGACAAACTCCGGGCCATCGCCGTCTCCGGGGACACACGACTGGCTGCACTGCCCCGCGTGCCGACCTTTACCGAGGCGGGCGTACCCGGCTTCTCCGTACGTTACTGGAACGGCGTGCTGGCGCCTGCCGGGATGTCGAAGGCGATTATCGACAAGGTATCGGCCGAGGTTGCCCTGATTCTGCGCAAGCCCGAGGTCACCGAGATGCTGTCGGGCCAGGGCATGGATCCCTTCGTATCGTCACCCGACCAGTTCGCAGCGCTGATGAAGTCAGACGCCGCCAAGTTCGCCACGGTCATCAAGGCTGCGAACATCAAATCCGAATAGAAATCATCAAGGATCACAAGATGCAAACACGCATTTCACTTATAACTGCCCTGCTGCTGGGCGTCACGGCCGCCTCGGCCCAGGCGCAGCCTGCCTTTCCATCCAAGCCCATGCGCATTCTGGTCGGCTTCGAGGCGGGTGGCCCCAATGATACGCAGGCCCGCCTGATCGGCCAGAAAATCGGCGAGGCCATGGGGCAGCAGGTGCTGGTCGAAAACCGCCCTGGCGCCGACGGCGTCATTGCCGGAGAAATGGTGGCGAGAAGCACCCCCGACGGCTATACGATGATCCTGGTGTCCGCGGGTCATGCCATCAACTCCAATTTCGTCAAGCAAATGCCGTATCACGCTTTGAATGATTTCAGCGCCATCGCGCAGGTATCATCGGCGCCGTTCGTGCTGGTTGTGCATCCCTCCGTTCCGGTGCAGACGACGAAGGAGTTGATTCAATATGCCAAAGAGCACCCCAACGAGCTCAACTACGGATCAACGGGAACAGGCAGTTCGCTGATGATGGCAATGGAACTGTTCAATGTCATGGCCGGCATCAAGATGCACCACGTGCCATACAAGGGTGGGGCGCCAGCGACATCGGATCTCATCGCCGGCCGCATTCACGTCATGATGAACAATGCGGTGTCGTCGCTGCCCAATGCGCGCGCCGGAAAGCTGCGTGCACTGGCCGTGAGCACCTTGCGACGCTCGCCGTCGGCACCCGAACTACCTCCCGCCAGCGACGCGCTGCCGGGCTATGAAGTGGAAGCCTGGTATGGCCTGCTGGCGGCCAAGGGAGTACCCGCACCCATTGTCAGCCGGATCAATACCGAGGTTGGCAAGGCGCTGATGCAGGCCGATGTGAGACAGCGCTTCGCGACGCTGGGGCTGCAACCGGTGGGCGGCACACCCGAGCAATTCGGCAACTTCCTGCAGAACGAAATCCGCAAATGGGTCAAGGTCGTGAAGGACAGCGGCGTCACTGCTGACTGAATTCAGCCACTTAACCAATATGAAAATGAGCGAAATGGCAATGGGCATGGCCTGTGTCCGGCTGATTGCATCGGTCGCGGCGATCACGCTGAGTGGCGCGTCTGCAGCGCAGGTTTCCGCCGATGCCTGGCCGGCCAGAACCGTCACCATCATCGTGCCGCTCGCCGCGGGCGCCGCAACCGATATCGAAGCGCGCCTGTATGCGCAAAAGCTTACCGAGAACCTCGGCAAGCCCTTCATCGTTGACTTCAAGCCCGGCGCGGGCAGCACCATTGGCACGGCCTATGTCGCCAGGGCGGCGCCAGACGGCCATACCCTGCTGACCATGGCCCCCACATTCACGCTTGCTCCGTTGGCCTATCCCAGCCTGCCCTATGACCCCGACAAGGACATTGTCCCGGTCTCGCTGGTCAGCAAGCGGCCCAGCATTTTTCTGGTGCATCCCAGCCTGCCGGTGAAATCAGTGACGGAATACATTGCCTATGCCAAAGCGAATCCGGGCAAGCTCAATGTCGGCACCGCCGGCGCCGGCAGCCTTGCCGAACTGGGCTGGGGCTGGTTCAACAGCATTACCGGCATCAAGGTCACTGTGGTCAATTACAAGGGAGGCGGCCCGGCGACACTCGCGCTGTTGTCCGGTGAAGTACATGCCGCGCTCGGCGGCATCTCGCTGTTGCTGCCGCAGATCAAGACCGGAAAACTGCGCCTCATTGGCATCTCGACGCCGGAGCGCTCGAAGATTCTGCCCGATGTGCCGACAATGGCGGAGCAGGGTGCACCCGGATTTTCCTATGCGCAATGGATAGGTATCGGTGCACCGGGCGGCACACCGGTGAGCATCGTCAACAAGGTGCAGACCGAATTTGCCCGCGCCGCAAGAACGCCGGAGATCGTGCAGAAACTGGAAGAAGATGGCACCGTCATCATCGCCAGCACGCCGGAACAATTCAGGCAGATCATCACAGAAGAAACTGCGCGCTGGCGCCGGGTTGCTCGCGACACCGGCACCAGGCTGGCGCAATAGAAAACTGCAGCATCAGGCAGTGCGCCTTAGCGCAGGGCTTTGCCGAATCGGCCCGCAACCCGCTCGTCCATTCAGGGAATCCACATGACCGCACCCGGCACCACCGCAGAACCGCCAATCGACGCCTATATCAATGCAAACGGCCTGCGCATTCATTATCTCGACTGGGGCCGCCAGGGCAGGCAACCGCTCGTGCTGCTGCACGGCATCGGGCGAGTCGCGCACAATTTCGATCATCTCGCACCGCATTTTCGCGACAACTTCGACGTGATTGCGGTGGACATGCGCGGACACGGCGATTCGCAATGGCATCCCGAAGGCGCCTACCTCGTCGAAGATTACGTGCAGGACATCGAGGTGCTGGTCAGCACGCTCAATCTGCGCGACATTGTGTTCTGGGGTGCGTCCACCGGTGGCCGCGTGGCACAGGTCTTTGCCGGAATGCATCCGGATCTGGTGGCCGCCGTCATCGTCGAAGACGTCGGCCCGGAACGTCCCAAGGAAGTGTCCGACCGGCGCTCTTCGCGCATGAGCGCAGAAGAAGATGGCTGGACCACTACTGAAGAATTGTTCGCCGTGACCAGGGCGCGTTACCCGCTGACACCAGATGCGACGCTGCGCAATTTCGTGAAGCATGGCTCAAAGCCGCGCACCGACGGACGCATCGTGTGGAAATGCGATCGCGCCATCACCAAGGGCTTCGTGCCCACCGAGTTGTGGCGTTTCATTCGCCAGATCAAGGCACCCATCGCCTACATCCTCGGTGGTGCCAGCAACATCGTGCCGGCGGAGACGCAACAGCAGTTGCGCGAAACGCTGCCGCAAGTGCAGATCATCACCATGCCGGGACTGGGCCACTATCCCAGCGACGAAAAGCCCGGGGAATTCCTCGCCATCGTTGACCAGTTTCTTGCGAGTGCCAGCTGATCTGTCCGGCACGCGAGTGAATTCCAGCGGCCAGAATAGCCAGTGGGCCCGAGCAGACGGAAATGATTACGGTTATCATATTGAATCAAGGCGCTATTCACTGCTATTCACATTGGGCCACACACGATTGGGCATTTTCCCTGGCATGCCACGAACAGCCGATCGTCATTTGACAGGATGAGTTAATGATCGTTGGCGTCGTTTCAGACATTCACTGCAATGTGGAAGGCCTGGAGGCTGCGGTTGCCACCATGGGACCGATAGATCACCTTATCTGCCTGGGTGACAGCATATTTGATTACCGGTTTTCCAATGAGGTGGTCGCCCGGCTTCGCGACTATGAGGCCACTGTCATCATGGGTAATCACGAAGAAGGCTTTTTCGGCCCCAATGGCGAGCGCGCCCGCAAGGCGGCATGGATCGATCCGGAACAGATGAATTGGCTGAGTCAGCGGCCGCACCGCCTGGAACTGGAGATGGCGGGCAGAAAAATCCTGGTGGTGCATTCAACACCGTGGAACCCGCGTGGCGAATACATCTATCCCAGAAGTCCCAAACTCAGCCGCTTCGGCGAGGTCGATGCCGATTTCGTGCTGTACGGCCACACTCACATGAACGTGGCCACGCGCTTCGGACGCACCATGGTGGTCAATCCGGGAACCGCCGGCGATCCGCGCTTTGGCACCGCCATGAGTTGCGCCGTGCTTGATCTCTCCGCGAACGACGCGCGTATCGTCGAATATTTCCTCAACCCTGAAGAAACGCTCACACCATGACTTCTCATCCCGCCAAGAGCCACTTTGTCGTACGCGACAGCGTCAAGCTGCATCACCTGGACTGGGGCAATCACGGCCAGCACCCGGTGGTGCTGATGCACGGCATCCGGCTGCACGCCCACGTCTGGAACCACTTCGGACGCCGCTTCAAGGACCGCTACCATGTCATGGCGCTGGATCAGCGCGGCCATGGCGACAGCGGCTGGGGTGAAGACGAGCACAACTACCAGTTCGAGGATTTTTACCATGACCTGTGCGCCGTCGTTCAGGAGCGTGGCCTGAAGCGATTCACGCTGATCGGCCATTCCATGGGCGGCCGGGTATCCATGCTGTACGCATCGCGCCACCCCGAGACGCTGGAACGCCTGGTGCTGGTGGACATCACCGCCGGGCGCCCGCCTGCCCCACCACCCAAGCCCGATGCCAAGAGCGATGCCGAAGCCGACCTTTCGCGCATCACCGAAACACCACCGCCAGGCGATTTTGAGTCGCACGAATCGGCGGCGACCTACCTCAAGAAGATCATGAAACTGGCACCACCTGAAATCGTCGACGAAAGCGTGCGACACGGCATGCGTCAGATCGAGAACGGGCGATATACGTGGAAGTATGATCCGGCACTGAATCGCCGCAGCCAGTCATCCTCACTGGATTTCTGGAGCATCGCGAAATCCATCCCCACTCCGACACTGCTCCAGTATGGGAGCCACAGCAACGTCGTGACGCCGGAACTGGCGGCCCGTATGGCCGAGACTATGCCCAGTTGTGCCGTTGAGCGCGTCGAGATGGCGGGTCACGGCCTGTTCACGGACCAACCGGAGGCGTTCGCCAACAGCGTGGAACGCTTCATGGCGAAAAGCTAAGTCCAAGTCTTGGAGGCCATAACGGCGGCCCCGTTATGACCGCTGCTGCAGGCAGTTGCGAGGGGAAAGTTCCCTCACATTGAAATACGATCCCGGAAAACCCGGCCGGAGAAATCAGGCGGCCTGTGCCACCAATGGTTCGGCGACTTGCCGTGCCACCGCCGTGCCAAGCCGGTGTTCCGCGACGCGAACACCCTCTCCGGGAACCAGATCGATCAAGGCGACGCTTCCCGCCTTGGACCCGTAATAGGGCACGGGCGCCCCTGGATAACAAGCCACCGTATTGCCATGGCGAACCTGCTGGTGCACATGCACATGGCCCATCGCCAGGTAATCAAAGCCGGATGTCTCAATCTCCCTGGGCGTGATCAGCGAGGAGCGGCCCGTTTCTTCGTAATCGACATACAGGCCATGCGCCATGCCGATGTGCCACATGTCGCGGGTCCGGGCAGGCGATCCCGCCATGGGTTTATTTTCCAGCGTGTGCTCGAGCATGCAGCGGCCCCACACGGTGGCATGCAATTCGGGATATTCCACCGTGGCGCCTTCGACCTGATCGAGCATCGTAACGTGATGCCCGGCACCGGCACGAAAGTCCATGCGTTGCAGTATGGCGCGCTCTTCACCCCAGCAATCGTGATTGCCGGCAATGATGACGACGGGACAGCGAACCCTCGCCAGTTCCTCGTAGACAAAGTCGATGACATCACTGTGTATGCGGTTGTGATCGAAGAAGTCACCCGCGATCAGGAACAGATCGGATTCAGCCTCAAGCACGACATCAACGACCTGCGAGAATGCCTTTCGCACAGGCATGCCCTCCTCGCCATCAAAGAGGTGGACGTCGGAGGTGTGCACAATCTTGAGCGGTCGAATCATGGTCGGAACTTGGCTGTCGTCAAAATGCGAATGGGTCTTTTTATCATGAATAGGCATTTGCTGCAGGACTGCCCTCGCACATGACTGCGGGGAACACCCCGATCCAGCCATCCGCCAGCACCAATCACGGTACCATCGGTCGACGCAATCCGGAATCGCAACGCGAACAGCCACATTCCTGACATTAGAATCAGCACATCAATAAGGCAAGGAAATCATCATGATCCATAGCAAAAATGCTGCGCGCTGCGTGACCGAGGCTGCGGCAGGCAACTGGCGCCTGAACCGGCTCAGGTGTGCCCTGCCTGAAGGCTTGCCAACACGCGGCACCTGCTTCCCGATAATCATCACGGCCGCACTGATGCTGGCGGTGCCGTTCATGCCGGCACATGCACAAACTTACCCGGTCAAGCCGGTGCGTATCATCTCGCCCTATCCTCCCGGCGGCGGCAACGATCTGATCTCACGCTCCATTGCGCAAAAGCTGACTGGCCGATTGGGTCAACAGGTGTTTGTTGAGAACAAGCCGGGCGCCAACACCGTGATCGGTACCGAAGCACTGGCCAAGTCCGCGCCCGATGGCTATTCCATCATCCTCGTGCCCAGCAGCCACGCCATCAATCAAAGTCTCTATGCCAAGCTGCCCTACGATGCCGTGCGTGATTTCTCGCCGATTACGCTGGCCGGCTCCAGCCCCCTGCTGCTGGCGGTCAATGCTGCCTCGCCGCTCAAAACTGTCCGCGACCTGATATACGCGGCGCAGGCCAAGCCCGATGAACTGACCTACAGCACTGCAGGCAGCGGCTCGTCAGGGCATCTGGCAGGCGTGCTGCTGGCACTCACCACCGGCATCAAGCTGCAACATGTGCCTTACAAGGGAACGGCGCCAGCCCTGACGGCGGTGCTGACCAACGAAGTTTCCATGAGCTTTGCGCCGCCGCCGCCGTTCCTGGCGCAGATCCGCGCGGGCAAAATGCGCGCGCTCGGCATGAGCAGTGCGCAGCGCTCTCCCGCCGCACCGGATATTCCCACCATTGCGGAGTCGGGCGTTCCCGATTTCGCGGCCAGCGTCTGGTATGGATTTCTGGCCCCGGCCAATACACCCCGCGACATCGTGCAGCGACTGAACGCCGCCATCAGCGCGGTCATCAAGGAGGCCGATGTGCACGACCTGCTGTCGGCCCAGGGCATCGATCCCTACAGCAGCACACCAGAGGAATTCGCGCGCTTTATTGCGACCGAGCTTGAAAAATGGGCCAAAGTCGTCAAGGCCTCTGGCGCAAGAGTCGAGTGAAAATTACGGATCAAAACATCGGAGAGATTTCAGTGAAGCAACCTATCAATACACATAGCGAAGCAGATCGTGAATTACGTCGCGAATTACAACGCGAATTACAACGATTTGTCGCACGCGTGCCGCGCCGAGGTCAGGGCACAACAGCGCGTCTCAAGGCGGCCTGCGCCGCCGTGGCCGCGACGCTCGTCACATTAACGGTTACAAGCGCTAATGCACAAACCTATCCGACCAAACCCGTGCGCATCATCTCGCCCTACGCACCGGGCGGCGGCAATGACGTGATTTGCCGCGCCGTGGCGGTGCGTCTTGGCCCGGTGATGGGGCAATCGGCGGTCGTCGAGAACAAGCCCGGCGCCAACACCATCATCGGTACTGACTACGTGGCCAAGTCTGCGCCTGACGGCTACACCATCATCCTGTTGCCCAGCGCGCATACCATCAATCCGCATCTGTACGAAAAGCTGCCCTACGATTCGCTGCGCGACTTTACCCCCATCACGCTGGTGGGCGCCGCACCGCTCCTGCTGGCGGCCAATTCGTCCTCGTCGATCAAGTCGATCCGTGACCTGATCCAGGCCGCCAAAGGCAAACCCAACGAGATCACGTACAGCACCTCGGGCAGCGGCTCTTCAGGCCACCTGGCCGGCGCACTGCTGGGCTCGATCGTGGGAATCCAACTGCAGCACATCCCGTACAAAGGTGCGGCACCAGCGGCAACCGCGCTGCTGGCCAATGAGGTCCTGCTCAGTTTCTCGCCGCCCTCCACGTTGATCCCGCATGTGCGCAGCGGCAAGCTGCACGCGCTGGGCATGAGCGGTGACAAGCGCTCGGCCATCGCCCCTGACATCCCCACCATCGCCGAATCCGGGATACCCAATTACGAGGCCGGCCTGTGGTACGGCTTTCTGGGACCGGCCAAACTGCCGCGCGACATCCTGCAGCGTCTTAACGCCAGCATCGCCACCGTCATCGCGGACAAGAGCACGCAGGAAGTGCTGGCCAAACTGGGGATTGATCCCTTTACCAGCACACCCGAGGCATTCACCAAGTTGATCGCCGACGACATCCAGAAATGGGGCCCGATCGTCAGGGCATCCGGGATCAAGGCCGAATGAATGGGGGCGGCATGAATGCCCACACACCGGTCACGGACAACATTGCCGAACTCTCCACCGGAAAAATCTTCTATCGTGATTCCGGTGGCAGCGGCGTGCCGGTGATCTTCCTGCACGCCGCCTCGGGCAGCAGCATGCTGTGGGAACACCAGATTCCGGCGTTCACGCAAGCGGGCTTTCGCTTCATTGCCATCGATTATCGCGGTGTCGATGGCGCCTCCGGCGCAGGCGACTGGTCGGACCCGATCGACGAGCTGCTGACCAGACTGGCCGTCGACCGCTTTCACCTGCTGGGGACCGCAGCAGGCGGCGGCACTGCTTTGCAATATGCGCTGGGATATATGAACCGGTTGCGCAGCATCATCATCGCCAACAGCCACGGCAATGTGCAGGATGCGGACTACCTCGACATGGGCAAGCGCATGCGCCCACCCGCGTTCGATGCGCTGCCGGTTGATCTGCGCGAACTGGGCCCCTCCTACCGCGCTGCAAACCCTGAAGGCGTGGCGCGCTGGCTGGCGCTGTCATCGCCCGTCAGGCCCTCGGCCAATACCAGAAAACCGCCGTCGCTCAGCGCAGCGCGCACCGTCACCTGGGCCAGGCTGGAAGCGCTCAAGCTGCCGGTGCTCCTGGTCACCGGGGACGCCGATCTCTACACACCGCCGTCGGTGCTGCGCCTGTTTGCGCGGCACATTCGGCACGCCGAATCCACCATCATCCCGGAGACCGGCCATTCGTCCTATTGGGAAAGTCCCGAATTATTCAATCGAACCGTGCTGGAATTCATCAGAAAGCATTGATAACAAATACATCACAATTGCTTATCAGCATTTGTTAAAAAATCGATTTCGATATTAATTTTCGTCCCTGGATAAGATTCCCCGGTCTGCCGCCATGCTGACATGCAGGACTGCCGGCGGCGACCCGCGCCAAAGAGCAAATTGACAGTATGGCAAGCGGGCATACAATGCCCAGGCCCAACCCATGACCAATCCGTCGACAGGACCGACCATGCTGCCCGCAACCGGTTTCGTGATTTTCGCCAAGCGTGATTGCCCGACCTGCACCCTGATCGAGCCGGTGCTGCGCAAACTCTGCGCAGCCGACCCGGCCACCTGTTTCATCTCGCAGGACGATCCGCAATTTCCCGAAGGCGTGAGCGCAGTTCTCGATGACCGTGAGCTTGAGCAGTCCTTCCGCCACAACATCGAATTCGTCCCCACGCTGATCCGTCTGGAAAACGGCCGCGAAGTCGATCGCACCTACGGCTGGGATGTCAGGGAATGGCGCCGCATCACCGGCCTCGCCGATCTGGGCAATGGCCTGCCGGAATTTCAGCCGGGCTGCGGTTCGCTCAGTGTGGCCCCCGGCGCCGCCGAGAACCTGCAGGTGCGTTACGGCGAGACCGGTTTGAAGTCGCGCAAGATCGAGTTGGGCGAGTGGGACGACCCCATCGAGGCCTGCTTCGAGCGCGGCTGGAGCGATGGCCTGCCAGTGGTGCCGCCCACCGACGTGCGCATTGTGCGCATGCTGGCGGGAACAAAACGCAAGCCCGACGAGATCATCGGCCGCATCCCGCCCTTCCTGCCCGAATGCACCGTGGAGAAGGTCGCCATCAGCGCCGTGATGGCCGGCTGCAAGCCCGAGTACATGCCGCTGGTGCTCGCCGTCGTGGAAACGGCGCTGGTGCCTCTCTTCTCGTTGCACGGCATCCTCGCCACCACCTCCTTCGGTGGACCCATCGTCATCGTCAACGGCCCGATCGCCAAGAAGCTCGGCATGAACTGGGGCTTCAACGTGCTGGGCCAGGGCAACCGCGCCAACAACACCATCGGCCGCGCGCTGCAGCTCTTGGTGCGCAATTTCGGTGGCGGCCGCCCCGGCGAGGTCGACCGCGCGGCGCTGGGCAGCCCCGGCAAGATCACCTTCTGCTTCGCCGAGGACGAGACCGACCCGAGCTGGGAGCCCTATCACGTGTCACTGGGCTTCCGGCGCGACCAATCCACGGTGACGCTGTTCCAGGGCCATGGCGTCGAAACCTTTAACGACGACAAATCGCGCACCCCAGAGCAGTTGGCGCATTCCTTCGGTCTGGGCCTGCGCACCATCGGCCATCCGCGGTTGCAGAAGGCGCAGGCCGTGATCGTGCTTTCACCCGAGCACTACGCCATCTTTCGCGATGGAGGCTGGGGCCGGAAACAGATCACCGAGGCCCTGCACAAGTACTCCACGCGCCCGGGCAGGGACATCGTGGCAGGCACCGACGGCATACCGCTGGGCATAGACCCCAGCCGCGCCGATGAAATGGTGCCCAAGTTCGCCCCCGACGGGCTGCTGATCGTCCGTGCCGGCGGTCCGGCGGGACTGTTCAGCGGTGTGCTGCCCGGCTGGGGCTCCAAGCCGGCCGAAGTGGGGCCGGTCACCCGCGAAGTACATGAATGAAAATGCGCGAATCCAATTACTTGAATGAACATGCCTGACCACCCAAAGGAGGTACGCGAATGATGAAACTGTCCGGGGAAACATTACGTGATCCCACCGCGGAAACAACCTCGGTGAAGCGGGCGCGGACTAGCCCGCCCAAATCGCTGGAGGGCCTCTGCGTGGGCCTGTTCGGCATCGGCAAGACGCGCACGCCGGAATTCCTTGACCAGGTCGAAAAGCGTCTCGCCGAGCGCGGTCTGATCACCAAACGCTTTGCCAAGCCCACCAACGCCAAGACCTGTCCGCCCGAGATCATGGAACAGGTGGTACGGGAATGCGACGTCGTATTGGTCGGCTTATCGGATTGAGGCTCATGCACGTCGTGCAGTTTGCACGACCTCATCAAGATGGACAGCAGCGGCGTTCCCGGTGTCACAGTGGTTTCCAGGGGCTTCGTGGACGCCATGGAAATGCAGTCCGGTGTGCTGGGGTTTGACCCCGCCGTGATCTACGTGCCGCACCCGATCCAGAACCTGTCAGCCGACGAACTGAACAAGATTGCCGACGATGTCATCGAACCGGCGCTGGCGCTGCTGACATCGAAGGAATGACCAATAACGAATGACCCATCGAGGGGAAACCCTTCATTTTGAAATATGATCCCAGGAGAAATGCATGTCCATCAGGCTCGTCGTCACGTTCACCGCGGCCCCCGGCAAGGGAGCCGAGCTGGCGAAAATCTACAAAGCGCGCTGCACGGAAATCATGCAGGAACCGGGCTGTGAGCAATTTGAAGTGTTTCAAAGCGTCGTCGACCCGGACAAATTGGTGCTGATGGAGCGTTGGAAAGACAAGGCTGCACTTGACGTTCACCACAAGGTCAACGAGACCCGCGCGCCGCTGCCGCCGGGCTTGCGCGTGGGCAGCGGCGCGCGTGAGGACTACGAGTACAACCGCACGCGCTAAGAGAGTCGAGTTTTAGTAGTTTGTTGAAGGTCGCAGAAATGTCATTCTGAGGAGCGTAGCGACGAAGAATCCGCCCCGAAGGAAGCCCCCCCCTTTCGGGATGCTTTTCAAGTTATTGCTTCAAAGCACCAGCAGAGCCTTCGTTCCGCTCAGGATGACAAGAATTGAGCACGTCCGGTTGACGCTGCACCCTGAAACCGCAGTACCGCCCCAGCGCGGTACAATTCCCATTCGCTTGCGCGGTTCTCCGCTTTTGCGCCACCCCACCGGGGTCGAATTCATTCATCTCTTCATCGAAATTCACGGAGTCTCAACCCATGAGTGCAGTCGAATATTCCGTACAGGGCAACATCGCCGTCATCCAGCTCAATCATCCGCCCGTCAACAGCCTCAGCCTGGTGCTGCGACAGGCACTGGGCCCCGCCATCGACAAGGCCGAGGCGGATCCGGCGATACGCGCCACCATCATCATCGGCAATGAAAAGGCGTTCTGCGGCGGGGCTGACATCCGCGAATTCGGCACCGACAAGGCCGCCCAGCCGCCGAAGCTGCGCGACATGCTGGCCGTGATGGACAGCGTGAAGAAGCCGCTGGTCGCGGCCATCGGCGGATTTGCGCTGGGCGGTGGCATGGAAGTCGCGCTGGGCTGCCACTATCGCGTGGCGCTGCCAGGCACACGCCTGGCGCTGCCTGAAATCACGCTGGGCATACTCGCCGCGGGTGGCGGTGTGCAACGCATGCCGCGCATCATTCCGGTCGAGCGCGCCGTGGAAATGTGCCTCAGCGGCGCACCCATCCCGGTTGCCGAAGCCCATACGCTCGGCCTCATCGATGAAGTGGTTGAAGGCGACCTGCTGGCGGGCGCCTTGCGCTTCACTGCGAAACTGATCGCCGACGGCAAGGGCCCGCGCCGCATTCGCGAAATGGCGCCGAAAATAGCCGACCCGAAAGCCTTCTTCGACAAGAAGCGCGCCGAGCTGCAGAAATCCTCGCGCGGCCGCGTGGCACCGCTGGCCAATCTGGATGCGCTGGAAGTGGCCGTCACCCGCCCCTTCGATGAAGGCCAGCAGTACACCGTCGATGTCTTCTTGAAACTGCTGGAAGGCACCGAGTCCAAGGCGCTGCGGCACAGCTTCTTCGCCGAACGCGAAGCAGCCAAGATTCCCGATGTGCCCGCCGATACCGTATTGCGTGACATCAAGACGGCAGCCGTCATTGGCGCCGGCACCATGGGCGGCGGCATCGCCATGTGCCTCGCCAACGCCGGCGTTCCGGTGAAGATCATCGAGATGAAGCCGGAGGCGCTGGAACGCGGCCTCGCCACCATCAAGAAGAACTACGCCGGCACGGTGTCAAAAGGACGCTTGTCCCAGGCCGACATGGACAAGCGCATGGCGCTGATATCAACAGCGCTGGAATTGAACGCAGCGGCCAGCGCCGACATCATCATCGAAGCGGTGTTCGAGGACATGACGGTCAAGCAGACGGTATTCAAGCAACTCGATGCCGTTGCCAAACCGGGCGCCATCCTCGCCACCAATACCTCGACGCTGGACGTCGATCAGATTGCGTCGGCCACGACACGCCCGCAGGACGTCATCGGCGCGCACTTTTTTTCGCCGGCCAATGTCATGCGCCTGCTTGAGGTGGTCCGCGGCGACAAGACCGCCAAGGACGTCATCGCCACCACCATGGCGCTGGCCAAGAAGATGGGCAAGGTTCCGGTGTTGTCGCGCGTCTGCGACGGTTTCATCGGCAACCGCATCCTCGGCAAGTACCGCGTGCAGGCCATGCTGCTGCTCGATGAAGGTGCCAGCCCGCAGCAGATCGACCGCGCGCTGATGAACTGGGGTCTGGCCATGGGGCCGTTCGCGATGGGCGACCTGGCCGGCAACGATGTCAGCTGGCTGGTTCGGAAATATCGCGCCACGGCCGGCAAGAATTTCACGCCGGATCCGCTCGCGGACCTGTTGTGCGAGAAAGGCCGCTTCGGGCAGAAAACCGGCAAAGGCTGGTACCGCTACGAGCCGGGCAATCGCACGCCGCTGCCCGATCCCGAAGTCGAACAGATGATCAACGAGCATCGCAAGGGCCTGGGGCTGACGCCGCGCGCCATCAGCGACGAGGAAATCGTCGAGCGCTGCCTGTATGCGATGGCCAATGAAGGCGCGTGGATTCTCGACGAGGGCATCGCGCTGCGCGCCTCCGACATCGATGCCGTGTACGTCAATGGCTACGGCTTCCCGTCCTACCGCGGCGGGCCGATGTTCAATGCCGAAGCCGTCGGCCTGGGCAAGGTGCTCGCGCGTATCGAGAAATTTGCCAAGGGCTATCGCGGTGATATCTGGCGGCCATCGGCACTGCTCGGCAAGCGCGCCGCCGAGGGCAAGAATTTCAGCGGCACATGAGTGCAAAAGAAGACAGCAATGGCTTCGGTATCGACATTCCGTTTGCCAAATTCGTCGGACTGCATGTCGTCGAGCAGAATGAGGAACGCTCGCTGATTCGCGTGGACCAACGCCCCGAGCTGCTCAACAGCTGGGGCGTGGTCACTGGCGGCGTCATCATGACCATGCTGGACCTGGCTATGGGCGCAGCCGTGCGCGGACGCGTGGGCCCCAAAGTGTCGGTGGCCACCATCGACATCAGCATGGCCTTCATGAACCCCGCCAGCGGCGATCTGGTCGTGGAGGGTCGCGTGCTCAAAGGCGGTTCGGCGACGTACTTTTGCGAAGCCGAAGCCCGCAGTGCTGATGGCAAGGTGCTGTTCGCCAAGGGCATCGGCACCATGAAGCCGGTGCTGCCGAGGAAGTAGGACTCGCCGGCAAAAAATGCACTCAAACCGCTCCGGAATGCATGCGAAAGCATTTCCAGACCTCGGGTTTTGGGTACGGATGATGTGTATCCGTACCCAAAACCCGAGGTCGCAAGCGAAGCGCGCGAGGACTTCTGCAAAAGCCCTCCACGGACGTCGAATCCATCTGTGCGGGTCATGTTTTGTGTGCAGATGATGAGGCTATCCGCACACAAAACATGACCCTTGGTCAAACTCTCGGCTTCATTTTGAAATCCGGCGCTACTGATCCGTCTGCACGAAGTTGATCGCCTTCACCACCTTGCCCCAGCGGGCGATCTCGGCGCGCAAGGCGGCACCGAATTCCTCGGGTGTGCTGATCACCGGCTCCACGCCGGACTTGGCGAAACGTTCCCTGACCTCCGGGCTGGCCAGCGCCCTGGCCATGGCCTGATTGAGGCGCGCAATCACCGCTGCCGGCGTCCTCGCCGGCGCGACGATGCCGTTGCTGGCCGTCACTTCGAAGCCGGCGTAGATGGAATCCATGGTGGGCAGGTCCGGCAGCGCGGTGGCGCGTTTCAGCGACGCCACGGCCAGCGGCCTGATTTTCCCGGAACTCGCCAGTGGCAGTATCGACGCCATGGACACGAATAGCATGGACAGATGATTGCCCATGATATCGGTGAGCGCCTGGGCAGCGCCCTTGTAGGGCACATGCACCATGTCGATTCCGGCCATCAGCTTGAACATTTCACCGCCCAGGTGCAGCGACCCACCCAACCCGACCGAGCCAAAGGTGAGCTTGC
This sequence comes from Betaproteobacteria bacterium, assembly GCA_947479645.1. Classification (GTDB taxonomy): domain Bacteria; phylum Pseudomonadota; class Gammaproteobacteria; order Burkholderiales; family SG8-39; genus CAIYPG01. The sequence goes on from CANKAJ010000016.1 coordinate 18,458, forward strand.
CCGGATTGGCCTTGGCGTAGCTGACCAGCTCCTGAACACTGCGCAAACCCAGCTTGGGATCGGTCGCCAGCACGATGGTGCTGGCCGACACCGTGCCCACCGGCGCCAGATCCTTCAGGGGATCGAAAGGCATTCTGGGATTTGAACTCGGCATGATCGCGATGGCCGCCGTGGTAATGAGCAGGTTGTAACCATCCGGGGCGGACTTGGCGACATGGTCAGAGCCGATCATGCTGCCGCCACCGCCGATGTTCTCGATGATGATGGGCTGGCCGATCACCTCCCCCAGCTTCTCTGCAAACGGACGCACGGTCAGATCGATCGGGCCTCCCGGTGGCGAATAGGGGATGACCAGCCGGATCGGCTTGAACGGGTAAGTCTGCGCCATCACCAGTTGCGACAGGAGTACCGAAACCAGGGCCATGCCCATTGCCCACAGCCTGATCTGCATTGCGCCTCCTCGGTGCTCGGTTGATCAGCCGGACCACGGCCAATCGATGACTACAATTGATTTTGAAAATTGCGTGTTAGATAGCTTATTTCATCAAATCGATAATAACCATTTTTCCGATCAGATGTGTCGATCCAGTGCGCCTACTCCCCGGTGTACACCGGCTTGCGCTTCTCCAGGAAGGCCGCCACCGACTCCTTGTGGTCCTTGGACAATCCGACCACGGGTTGATAGTCCTGCTCGGCACGAAAGCACGCCTCCAGCGTATGGTAGCTGTTGATCATGGCTGACTTGGTCAGCGCGAAGGCGAGCGGTGGGACCGCAGCAAAGCGCTCGGCCGCAACCATGGCCGCTTCCAGCGTCTTGCCCGGCGCAACCACCTCGTGGACGATGCTATGCCGTTCCGCTTCCACGCCGCCCAGCACCCGGCCCGACAGCATGATTTCCCGTGCGCGCCCCGGACCACAGCGTGCGGTAAGCAGATAGTAAAGGCCGCCATCCGGGCACAGGCCACGCAGGATTTGCGCCGCGCACAGTCGCGAATTATCAGCCGCCACGGTGTAATCGCCGCCAATGGCCAGTGAGAAGCCGGCGCCAAAGGCTGCGCCCTCGACTGCCATGACCACCGGCTTGGGCCCGCTGGCCAGGATCCTGATCGTCGCGCTGGTGCCATCGGAGACGCTGCGACGTCGGCCGAGAAAGTCCATCGTTCCCTGCCTCGCCTTCATGCCGGATACATCGGCCCCTGCGCAAAAAGTGCCGCCTGCGCCGGTCAGAATAATGGCGCGGCAGCTCTTGTCGGTCATGAGCTCATTCAGCGACCCATTCAGCGTCTGCCGCACCGATGGCGATAGCGCATTGCGACGCGCCACATTGTTGATCGTCAATATTGCAATGCCGCCTTCGCGGCGCAGTTGGGTTTCGTTGATTTCCTGGGCTTCTGACACGACACACCTCCTGTTTGGAATGATTGGATCGTCATCAATGGATTGACGACAATTTGAACGAACACGCCTTCTGTACAGTCGCTGCCGGCCAGGCAGCCGTCATTTCAAGTCAACTTGACCACCTGCTTGCCGAAATTTTCACCCTTCAGCATGCCGATGAATGCCTGCGGCGCGCGCTCCAGGCCCTCTGCTACGCTCTCGCGATATTTCAGCTTGCCCTCCTTGACCGCCTGGGTCAGCTCGGCAATGGCCTGCGGCCACACTGACTTGTAATCGGACATGATGAAGCCCTGCAGCATGATGCGATTGACCAGGAAGGAGCGGAAATTGCGCACGCCATGAACCTTTGCTCCGTCGTACTGGGATATGGTGCCGCACAGCGGAATGCGCGAGTGCGCATTCATGCGCGTCAGCACCGCATCGAGAATCTCGCCGCCGACGTTATCGAAGTAGACATCAACACCCTGCGGCGTCGCCGCCTGCAGGTCCTCGAGCAGGCGGCCGGCCTTGTAGTCGACACAGGCATCGAATCCCAGCTCACTGACGCAGTAGCCGCATTTGGCCGGGCCGCCGGCAATGCCGATCACGCGGCAGCCGCGCAACTTCGCCAACTGGCCAACAACGCTGCCTACCGCACCCGAGGCCGCCGACACCACCACCGTCTCGCCAGCCTTCGCCTTGCCGATATCGATCAGTCCGATCCAGGCCGTCAGCCCGGGCATGCCGAGCACGCCAAGGTAATACGACAGCGGCGCGACCGTGGTGTCCACGCGGGTCAGGCCACGGCCATCGGACAGCGAGTACAACTGCCAGCCCTGCGCGCCGATGACCTTGTCACCGACCTTGAACCTGGCATGATTGGAGGCGATGACTTCTCCGGCGATGGCCCCCACCATGACTTCGTCGATGGCCACGTTCTGCACATAATTCTTCGCGTCATCCATGCGTCCGCGCATGTACGGATCAAGCGACAGATAGTCATGACGCACCAGCAACTGGCCTTCCCCCGGCTGCGACAATGGCACATCGACCAGGCGAAAATTGTCCGTTGAAACCGCCCCCTGGGGGCGACTGGCCAGCAACACCTGTTTATTAACCGTCATGACTTTCCTATACATTTGTTGAATTTATCCGTAATGCGCTCAATTCTTGTCATCCTGAGCGGAGCGAAGGATCTGCTGTTGCTTAGGGATAGCCGCGTGAATCGGCGCACAAAGCAGATTCCTCGTCGCTTCGCTCCTCGGAATGACATGTCTGTGAATTTCAATAAACTGCAATACGTTATTGTGTTCAAGCGTTGATGAATCGTTTGAGATGGTGATCGCTGTCGCCCAGATTGAAATCGATCATGGTCAGTCGCCTGGCGTAGTGCGCGGCAGCCAGTTCATTGGTGACGCCCATGCCGCCGTGCAATTGCGTGGAGGCCTGGCTGATGGCGCGGCCGGAGCGACCGACATGCACCTTGGCCGCCGACACCACACGCCGCCGCTCCGCGACGTCTGTTGATGACAACTTCATTGCCGCCAGATAGGCCATCGACTTGGATTGTTCGGCATGGATGAACATGTCAGCGGCGCGATGCTGCAGCACCTGAAAGCCGCCGATGGGGTGACCGAACTGCTGGCGTGTCTTCAGATGCTCCAGCGTCAGCGCATTCAAGGTTTCCATGACACCCACCGCCTCGGCGCACAAGGCGGCCGCGCCGGCATCGGCAATGGCATCGATCGCAGCATAGGCGCCGCCCTCGGCGCCCAGCAATGCCTCGGGACCGACGCGCACTTCGTTAAACGTAATATCGGCGGCTCGCAGCCCGTCCACGGTGCGGTAATCGCGAACGGAAACACCGGCCGCGCCACGGTCAACCAGATACAGGCTGATGCCATCGATGGCGGCCACATTATTGGAAGAATCATCGGAAGAATCCCCGGACGATCGCGCCGACACAATGAGCTGGTCGGCCTGTGCACCGTGCAGCACCACCGCCTTGCGGCCCGACAGCATTGTGTCACCGCCTTTGCGAGTTGCCGTGGTTTCAACCCGATTCAAGTCGTAACGCGCCCCCGGTTCAGCCAGCGCAGTCACCACGATCCGCTTGCCGGCTGCGATCGGCGGCAGCAGCGCCTGCTTCTGCGCTTGGTTGCCACAGCGACTGATCAACCCGCCCGCCATGATCACGGTGGCAAGGTAGGGTTCGAGCACCAGGCCATTGCCGATCGCCGTCATCGCGAGCAGCATTTCAGCAACCCCGGCACCGAGGCCACCATACTGTTCGTCAAAGGGCAATCCCAGCAGGCCCATGTCGGCAAACTGCGCCCAGATATCACGACTGAATCCCTCGGGCAGCGCCTGGTAGGCGCGACGCCGTTCAAAGCCATAATCGCGTTCGATGAATTTCGCCAGCGACTCCTGGAACTGCTTTTGCTCGTCGTTGAAACTGAAGTCCATAGGGTTCCTTCCGCCACTCAGAGGCCCAGCACGGCCTGCGCGATGATGTTGCGCTGAATTTCATTGGAACCACCGTAGATGGTGGTCTTGCGCCAGGCAAAATAGCGCGCGGCCAGTGGTGACGCGTAATCAGGACCGACTGCCGCCGTGCCTTCGCCGGCAATGGCCTCGGGCACAAAGGGCAGCGCATAGGGGCCGACAGCTTCCATCATCAGTTCAGTCAGCGCCTGCTGGATTTCCGAGCCCCTGATCTTGAGGATGGACGCTTCGGGCCCCGGCGTCTTGCCGCGTTGCGACAGCACACGCATGACGGTGGTTTCCAGCGCCATCAGATCGATCTCCACCTGCGCCAGGCGCGCGGCGAAATGCGGGTCCCGGGCCAGTGATTGGCCGCCGCGCTGTTCCTGCGCTGCAATTGTTTTCAGCGTGGCCAGTTCGCGCTTGGAAGCGCCCACGCCGGCAATATTGGTGCGCTCGAATCCGAGCAGATACTTCGCATAGGTCCAGCCCTTGCCTTCCTCGCCGACCAGATTGGCCACGGGCACCTTGACGTTGTCGAAGTACACGTCATTGATCTCGTGCTCTTCGTCAATCATGATGAGCGGGCGCACCGTCACGCCAGGCGAATGCATGTCGATCAGCAGGAACGAAATGCCCTCCTGCTTGCGCGCGCCGGTGGAGGTTCGCACCAGACAGAAAATCATGTCGGCGTGCTGCGCCAGCGTGGTCCAGGTCTTGTGGCCATTCACGATGAAATGATCACCGTGCGCCTCGGCGCGTGTTTTCAGGGAGGCCAGATCGGACCCGGCCCCGGGTTCCGAGTAACCCTGGCACCACCAGTCCTTGTTTTCACGCATGCGGCCCAGGTAATGCTGTTGCTGCCATTCGCCGCCAAAGGCCATCAGCACCGGCGCCACCATGTTGATCCCGAACGGCACCAGGCGCGGCGCGCCGGCCGCTGCCGTTTCCTCGTCGAAGATATGCAACTGCACCGGGGTCCAGCCAAGACCGCCAAAGGCCCTGGGCCAATGCCCGGTCAGCCAGCCTTTCTTCGCCAGAATATCCTGCCAGCACACATAGTCGCTTCTGGCCAGACGGCGATGGTCAAAGACCTTGCGCGCCAATTCAGGCGGGAGACTGGCACGCGCGAATGCGCGCACTTCGTCGCGAAAAGCCTGTTCATCCGCTGTATAACTGAGGTCCATGGAATTCCCCGAAGCCCGAAACGATGTCGGTAATGGAGTTGCCTTACGCAAACAGATCGCGCAAACAGATCGAATGGATCGGAATCGTGCAACCGCCTCATTACATGGTATCCGTTTCATTGGAGCCGGAGCAACCTGCTGTAACATTGCGCCTCCCGACACGGGTTGATCAGATCAAATACGGAGAAACCGCAAATGCGCGCAGTGTTATGCAAACAATGGGGGCCACCCGAGTCCCTGGTCGTCGAGAACCTGCCCGACTTGAGTGCCGGACCCGACGAGGTGGTGGTCAGCGTCAAGGCGTGCGGCGTGGCATTTCCCGACGTGTTGACCATACAGGGGAAGTATCAGATCAAGCCGGCGTTCCCGTTTTCTCCGGGCAATGAGATTGCCGGCATCGTCAGTTCGGTGGGCAGCAACATCACCGCGTTCAAGCCCGGCGACGCCGTGCTGGGTCGCGGCAAGACTGGCGGCTGTGCCGAAGAGGTCATCGCCACACCGGAAAATCTCTGGCCGCTGCCAGCGGGTGTCGACTTCACCGTCGCTGCGGGATTCGGGATGAATTACGCCACCAGTTACCATGCATTGCGGGACCGCGGACAACTGAAAGCGGGCGAAACACTGATGGTGCTTGGCGCCTCGGGTGGCGTGGGCCTGGCCGCCGTGGAACTGGGCAAGATGATGGGTGCGCGTGTCATTGCCTGCGCATCAACCGAGGAAAAACTCGAAACCTGCAGGCGTTTTGGCGCCGACGAAGTCATCAACTACGAAACCGGGAACCTGCGCGACGCCGTCAAGCAACTCACCGGCGACAAGGGTGTAGACGTCATCTATGATCCGGTCGGTGATCGCTTCGCCGACCCGGCCGTGCGCTGCATGGCCTGGGGCGGGCGTTATCTGGTGGTGGGATTCGCCGCCGGGGCCATCCCGAAGATTCCGCTCAACCTGGCCTTGCTCAAGGGCTGTTCAATCGTCGGGGTGTGGTGGGGCGGACTCACCAAGGCGGATCCGAAACGCGCCAACGCCGTGTTCGCCGAACTCCTCGCAATGGTCGCAAGCGGAAAAATCAAGCCCTATATCTCGGCGACCTATCCGCTGGAACGCACCGGGGATGCGCTCAAGGACTTGATGACGCGCAAGGTGCAGGGAAAAATCGTGGTGGTCACCGGGCGCTGAGCGGGTGTTGACGGTGTGTTAACCAAGCGCCCATTCCAAGGCGTGAGGCATTCGAGAGATCGGCACCACAATCACGACACCCGCTTGCAGTTTGCAAAGATACTGGCGCCACCTTCTTCCAGGAATACCTCGTCGCCTTTGGTTTCGAGCGTAGTGCGTCCATTGGTATAGCGGGCGCCGGCCCCCGCTGATGCCCCGGGGACTGCATCCAGCCTGAATTCCCGGTCGGGCAGAATCACCAGCGCGGCATTGGCAGGCGTGCCATAACGCACGGCGAGGCGCTTGTTGCCCGCACACTCATAGCGTGTTGCGCCGGCCAGTTGCTGCGACACCTGCTCGGATGGGCCGCTCCACCATTCCAGCGGATTGACCCTGATATCGCTGACGCCGCCGCATCCGGACAACGCCAGCAGCAGCACGGCCAGTACAGTTCGTTTCACATTCATCTGCATCTCTTTCATTCCTTGTTTGAAGCGTATTTACCCTTGCCCATTTAAGGCTACACCGGCACCGGCTCTGCAACAAATCCAAACCGGCTCGCGATCCCGGCATGATCCACGCCAGCCGCCAGGACCGGCACATCAAGCAGCCGAATTCTCCTCGCTCCCTGCGTTCGCAGGCTTTCAAGCAGGGCGTCCACCTCCAGGCCCCGTCCATCGATTTCGGTAATATTATCAATCATCGCAGGCAAATCGCGATCAAGCACCAGACCCGGTCCTAAATCCGTCACCAGAACAACATCGTCACGTTCGTCAAACAGCAATTCCAATGGATTCCCCGCAGGCATGCCCGCCTGCGTCAGCCAGCCTCGCCGGGCGTCATCCAGGCGGTACACATGAGGGGTGTAATCCAGCGACACGAACACACGCTGCGGCCCGTTCTGAAAATACCACTGCCCGGCTTCATCCTGCTCGTAGTTACGTCCGATAAATGCAACCACCGCCGAATTGCTGATGCGCTCAAACTGATCCAGCTGCACCTTCAGGAGCCAGTTGCCGCGCCGATCCAGGCGCAGCCACCCGAAAACATTGGGCACATTGGGCCATTTCTGCAAGGCCCGCCTGACGGTGTCATCCATTACGCGGTTTCATCCAAAATACGGTTATATCGATTACAGCCAGTGTATCCGAACCACCTCAGTGCTGTCCGCCATACGCGAACGCCCCCATCAGCAGTCGCACCAGGCCGTAACTGATCCATATCGGCACGCGCTTCCAGATCGGCTGGTGGAACCAGTGCTCACGCGGTACGGCAATGGCCCCCTCCTCCATGGCACGATGCAGCGACAGCCGCAGTTCCGCGGCAAACACCCTGTCCTCGACAATGACATTGGCCTCGCGCGCCAGCATCAGGCTGAAAGGATCAATATTGGATGACCCAACGGTCGCCCAGTGCCCGTCAATCACCGCGACCTTGGCATGCAGGAAGCTCTTGTGATACTCGCGGATTTCCACTCCCGCCGACAGCAGCGTCCCGTACAGCGCCCGCGACGCGTAATGCAACAGCATATACTCGACGCGGCCCTGCAGCAGCAGCGTCACCCGCACGCCTCGCCGCGCCGCGCGCACCAGGGCGTGCCGGAAACGAATCCCCGGAAAGAAATAGGCATTGGCGATGAGAATTTCGTCTTTGGCCGAGTCGATCGCAGCCAAATAGGCGTCTTCGATATCGGAGCGGTGGCGCACATTGTCTCTCACCACCAATGCGGCTCGCTGATCGCCCTTGGGCAGGTCATCCATCTGGACGGTGCGACGCACCGGCCAGCGTTCGTGAAGGCTCGACCAGGCAATCCAGCGCGAGAGGCGGGAGGCACTCTCGCGAATCGAAATCACCAGAGGCCCTTCCACCTGGACGGCGTAATCGTAGCGCGGCGGAATGTGCCCCGGCGTATGCATGTCGTCGATGAGGTTGATTCCGCCGACGAAGGCAACGCTCGCATCAACCACCGCTACCTTGCGATGCAGCCGCCGCAAACGATTGCGGCGCAAGGTCAGCGGCGAGATTTTCCGGCGAAACACCAGCAGGCGCACCCCGGCCTCGCGCATGCGCAGCACCATTTCGATCGAGATATCCTTGGATCCGAATCCGTCCACCATCACATGCACGGCCACGCCTCGACTGGCTGCATCGCAAAGCGCTGATGCAATGCGTTGACCGGAGGAGTCATCCGCGAAAATATAGGTTTCGAGATAGATTTCGCGGCACGCACTGCGAATCGACGCCTCCAGCGCGGGAAAGTACTCAAGTCCGGAGTGCAGCAACCTCAAACGGTTTCCACCGATGAACTGGGGAGTCATGTTTGAGGCCTCATTGCTCGGTCAGCTCAAGGCCAATTCTGCCGACAACGCCGCGTGGTCGGAAATACGCGACCATGGATACCCATGATGTACCTCGGTATGCTGCACCGCGAATCCCCGCACATAGATACGATCCAGCCGTAAGACCGGAAATGCGCTGGGAAAACTGCGTGCGGCGCCGCCACGGCGATCTCGAAATGCCTCGCTCAATCCAAGTTCGGTGGCCAGCCTGCGGCCGGCCAGATTGCGCCAGTCATTGAAATCACCGGCGACAATGACGGGCGCCCCCTCGGGCACTTCGCGAAGCAGGCGCTCGACCAACGCGCCGATCTGCTGCCGCCTGCCGCGCTCATGCAATGCCAGGTGCACACACACGCAGTGCAGGGGTTGTGCCGCGCCGGGGATGTCGATTTCGCAATGCAGCAGGCCGCGCTTCTCGTACGCATGCGCCGACACATCCTGATTCTCGGCGCGCAGGATGCAATAGCGACTGAGAATGGCATTGCCGTGATGCCCCTGGTCGTACACGGCGTTGCGGCCATAGGCAAATTCACCCCAAACCGACTCGGCGAGAAATTCGTACTGGGGTTCGGCCGGCCAGGCCGGATAGCGCCTGGCATGATGATCGTGCTCACCAACGACTTCCTGCAGGAACACGATGTCGGCATTCAGGCTGCGCAGACGCTCACGCAATTCATGCACCATCATGCGGCGATTGAAATGCGAGAAACCCTTGTGAATGTTGTAGGTCGCTACTTTGAGAATATGCGGATACTGCATTGGCTTCTACTATTCAGCATTAATAGATCGGTGTGACTGGACTCCACGCCGGGAATATTCTCTGCGACTGCGACACCCATGAGCGGCAACCCTCGACGGAGGGTTCATTGCAGCAGAATAACACCCGGCGGCTCAAGGTCATGCACAAGGTCATGCCCCTTTGCCGCGCCAGGCCAGACGCCTCTGCGGCAGCGCCAGTATCGCGTCACGATTGGTGTTTGAAATGGTCAGATCCGCCGCGTCGCGCCAGGGCAACCAGCGATAGTTCAGGTGTTCGGCAGGGGACAATGTGATCTGCAGCGGCGCCGGCAGCTCCAGGCTGAATACATGCTCCAGATTGTGCGTAACGCCAGGTGCGAAGCGACTCTGGTGCCTCGGGAAAATCTCGAACTCCCACTTCAATTCCCAGTCGTGCAGTCGATGCGCCTCGGCATCGAGCCCGGTTTCTTCGCGCACCTCCCGGATGGCCGCCTCGCGCAAGGGCTCGTCTTCCCGGTCCAGACTGCCGGTAACCGACTGCCAGAAGCCGGGCCAGGATGCGCGCTCCATCATCAGCACCTGCAGGTCAGTCGTGTGAATGACCACCAGCACCGAACGCGGGATTTTGTGACGGGGCGCCGAATCAGTGCTCAGGTCGGTCATCAGGTCGACTATCAGATCAGGAATTCCGTGCTGCTGCAGTCAGCGTGAATCCATCATCACGCTGAAGGGGCGTTACTCCAACCGGATTGCCAGCCTTCGGGTCCGCCAATCAATGTCCACAGGGGCTTGCCCTGGGTCCGCCAGAACTCCGCCGCCTCGGCCATCACATCCATGGCTTCCTTGAATTCATGGTGATGGCCGGCGCAAAAATGCTTGCTCTTTTCGAGTATGACGACCCAGCCCGCGGCGGTGTCAGCTCCGGCCCAGGACAGGTCCTTCAGGCAATCGGCGAATGCATCCCAGTTGCCGCCAAAGCTGGCCGGGAAATGCATCGCCCTGGCCAGATGGACCAGGAAATCCTTTTTGTCATGGGCATGGCCAATATCGATTCGATACACGCAAAGACCCGCCAACTCCGCCTGTTCGGCCAGTTCGCGTGCATCGTCGATAAGATGAAAAACCCCGGCTTTGGCAGAATCCTTCAGCCACTCTGCTGCATTGATGCCCATGCTTACTCCCTGATCCGCTTGAAACTGCGGTAATGATCGTCGGTATAGAAAAAATCCACCGGCGGGACGCCAGCGGAGATGATGCGCCTTGCGCCACGGTCACGCGCCCCGGGCGTGGTCACCGTGTATTCGTGATAGTAACCGTGACGCTGTTGTGGCAACAGCCCTTCGCGGTTGCCAAACACCGTGCCATCCTGGCGATGGGCAAAGGGGCCGCCCTTCCTGATCTGCGCCAGCATTGCCTGCCCTTCCGCGGGCAACTGCGCGACAGTAATCTCGCCCGGGGCTAGCGGACCGCGTGCGAACGAGCAGACAGCAAACAACAGCGCAAATAATGCCGCCGCAATGCGCATCATCCACATGGAGTTACCCCGCAACTATTGAGCGTTTCATAATAGATGACAGATTGAATCGCTCAATCCCTCACCCCGGCCCTCTCTCCCACAGGGACTTCCTTCGGTCGCCGGCGGGAGATGGTGATCCTGGCCCAAATTCGCTGTCGCAAATTTGGCAAGGATCAATAATAGCAGCCCTGCATTACACCTTGTCGACGCTGCGCAGCCGGATATGCAACTCACGCAACTGCTTTTCGTCGACAGCCGATGGTGCCTCGGTCAGCAGACATTGCGCGCGCTGTGTCTTGGGGAAGGCGATCACATCGCGGATCGACTCCGACCCCGTCATCAAGGTCACCATGCGATCCAGGCCAAAGGCAATGCCGCCATGCGGAGGGGCGCCGTATTGCAGGGCATCGAGCAGGAAGCCGAACTTGAGCTTGGCTTCTTCGGCGTCTATTCCGAGTGCGCGAAATACCCTGGACTGCACCGCCTCGCGATGGATACGCACGGAACCACCGCCCATTTCCCAGCCATTGAGTACCAGATCGTAGGCTTTGGCCACCACCTTGCCCGGATCACTTTCAAGATACTCGTCATGACCATCTTTGGGCGAGGTAAACGGATGATGCATGGCGTTCCAGCGGCCAGCCTCGTCGTCGTACTCGAACATGGGGAAATCGACGACCCAAAGCGGCTTCCAGCCGGCTGCGGCAAGACCTTTTTCGTGGCCGATCTTGACACGCAATGCCCCCAGAGCATCGTTGACAACCTTGGCACGGCCGGCGCCGAAGAACATCAGGTCGCCGTCTTTGGCGCCGGAAAGCTCGACGATCGTCAACAGCGCTTCGTCGGAAAGGTTCTTGACGATGGGCGACTGCATGCCTTCGCGGCCTTTGGCAATGTCGTTGAACTTGATATAGGCAAGCCCCTTGGCGCCGTAGATACCGACAAATTCGGTATAGGCGTCGATTTCGCCGCGCGTCAGCTCGCCGCCTTTCGGAATCAGCAAGCCGGCCACACGTCCACCCGGCGCATTGGCCGCGCCGGAAAATACCTTGAATTCGACCTTCTTCATCACATCGGTGAGTTCAGTGAACTGCAAGTGCACGCGCAGATCCGGCTTGTCCGAGCCATAGCGCAGCATGGCTTCGCGATAGCCCATGATCGGAAAGGGATCGGGCAGATCGACATTAATCGTTTCCTTGAAGACCGAACGAATCATGCCTTCAAAGATGGCGCGAATTTCGGCTTCCCCGAGGAAGGACGTTTCGCAGTCAATCTGCGTGAACTCCGGCTGACGGTCGGCGCGCAGGTCTTCGTCGCGAAAGCACTTGGTGATCTGGTAGTAGCGGTCAAATCCGGCCACCATCAGCATCTGCTTGAACAATTGCGGCGACTGCGGCAACGCAAAGAACTGCCCGTCATGCACCCGCGACGGCACCAGGTAGTCACGCGCACCTTCCGGCGTGGACTTGGTCAGCATCGGTGTTTCAATGTCGATGAATCCCTGTGCATCGAGGTAGCGGCGTACCGCCATCGCGACTCGATAGCGCAGCATCATGTTCTTCTGCATCTGCGGCCTGCGCAGATCAATGACACGATGCGTCAGGCGCACCGTCTCGGACAGATTGTCTTCATCGAGCTGGAACGGCGGCGTCAGTGACGCGTTGAGAATTTCCAGGTCATGCGCGAGCACCTCGATTTCACCACTGTGCAGCGATGGATTGGTGGTGCCCTCCGGGCGCCTGCGCACCAGGCCGGTCACCTTGAGCACATACTCGCCGCGAATGCGCTCGGCATTGGCGAAGGTTTCCGCGCGATCCGGGTCGCTGACGATCTGCACCAGGCCTTCGCGATCACGCAAATCGATGAAAATGACACCGCCGTGGTCACGACGCCGGTGTGCCCAGCCAAACAACGTTACGGTCTTGCCAAGATCGGCCGCGCCGACCAGGCCGCAATAATGAGTTCTCATCCGCGAAAGCCTAACAAGTCAAGGTAAAGGGCATGCCAAAATTAGCGGGCTGAATCCGCTCGCTAATTGGCACGGGTTTCAGTGTTGCGGCGCTTGGCAGCCGGCGCCACAACACCCATGGAAATGACGTACTTCAGCGCCTCATCAACACTCATGTCCAGGTCAATGACATCGGATTTGGGCATCATCAGAAAAAATCCGGATGTCGGATTGGGCGTGGTCGGCACATAGACACTGACGTAATCGCCCTGCAGGTGATTGGCCACATCGCCACCGGGCTGACCGGTCATGAAAGCAATGGTCCAGCTACCCTGGCGTGGATACTGCACCAGCAACGCCTTGCGAAACGCCTGCCCGCCCGGCGAAAAAAGCGTGTCGCTCACCTGTTTGACGCCGCCATAGATCGAATTCACCACCGGAATACGCCTGAGAATGCCTTCCCAGAAGCGCAACAACTTCTGTCCCAGCAGATTTGAAGCCAGCACGCCGGTACCGAACACCACCACAATCGTCAGCAATACCCCCATCCCCGGGATGTGGTATTTCGGCTGCAGATCCGGCGGCAACACCATCAGTGTCTGGTCCATCGTATTCACGATGAGTTGCAGCACCCATAGCGTGATCGCCAGAGGGATCCAGATCAGCAGGCCGGTGATAAGGTATTTTTTCATTCAATCATCATTCACTGCAGCAAACGCGCGTGCACATCTCATCGTCGTCGTTAACGTCGTGGCCATCAAGCACGTGAATCCGCTGTCAGGAGTCCGATGAAGACGAACTGGCCGTTGACGATGCGGCTGGCGCTGCAGCCGGCTTGTCGCCGCCGCCGTCCTTGGCTTTGGCACCGCTGTCCTTGGCGCCACTGTCCTTGGAACTGCTGTCGCCGGCGCCAGCGTCTTTCGAGGCCGCACTATCAGCGCCACCATCCTTGGTGCCGCCGGCGGATTTAGCCGTTGTTGCCGAGGTTCCGCCCTTGAAGTCCGTCGCATACCAACCCGACCCCTTCAACTGGAAGCCGGCAGCAGTCAGCTGCTTCTGATAGGTGGACTTGCCGCAATCGGGGCATTCGGTTAGGAGCGGGTCACTGACCTTGAGCAGGTGCTCTTTCTGAAACCCGCAGGACGAGCAACGATATTCGTAGATCGGCATGTGGAGACCTTCCGGAACAAAACCGGGAATTATACCCGATCAGGACCATGATTTTGGCCCTGAAATCGATGCAAGCCCCGGAATTTCAAGGCAGTTCATTCAAATACCGCGCCGGGAACGGATTCCGGGCTAGAACGGAATATCGTCGTCCAGATCGTCAAACTGGCCACCCGGCTTCTTTGCCGCTGCCGGTTTGGGGCCGGATGGGCGAGCGCCTGACGAAGCCGGCGCCGAATCACGCATGTCCGGGCCCGGGCCGCCGCCATCATTCATTGCGCCACCACCGGCACCCTGGCGGCTGCCCAGCATCTGCATGCGATCAGCGATCACTTCAGTGGTGTAGCGCTCCTGACCTTCCTTGTCGGTCCACTTGCGCGTCTGCAAGCGACCTTCGAGATAGACCTGCGAGCCCTTTTTCAGATACTCCCCGCAGATTTCCGCGAGTCGCCCGAAAGTCGAAATGCGGTGCCACTCGGTGCGTTCCTGCTTCTCACCGCTCCCCTTGTCCTTCCAGGTGTCCGTGGTGGCAATGCTGAAATTCGTGAAGGCGGCACCTTCCGGGCTGAAACGCGTTTCAGGATCACGCCCGAGATTACCGACCAAGATGACTTTGTTTACGGATGCCATTACGCTTGTCCTCCAATAAGTTTGACGACCGACTGTTCGTCCCAGATTTCCACCTGCACGGTCAGCACGGCAATTCCCTGTTCCGGATTGATAACGGCTTCGCGGACGCCGCGCAATGCCACCAGTTTCTGCCGCAGCACCTCAACATCGCCTACCAATCCGAGCTTGAGCGTGCGGCTGACCAGCTTTCCCGGCACGCGCATGCCCCACGCCACTATCAACCATAACGCAATCAACACCAATCCGAATACAAAGACCGCGACACTGCCCCAAATTTGGGCCAGCCATCCGCCCACCAGGCCACCGGCAAACAATCCCAGCGCCTGAGTCGTGTTATAGACACCTATCGCCGTGCCGCGGGCCGCGACCGGCGCCAGACGCGATACCAGCGACGGCAGGCTCGCCTCGAGGATATTGAAGGCGACAAAAAATCCGATCATCAGCACCACGATTGCCGCCAGCGAGTCCTGAAACAGGGCAAAACCGATCTGTACCACCAGCAACAAGGCGATCGACGCAAGAAACATCTGCCTCATCTTGCCGCGGCGCTCGGCCATGAAGATGGGCGGCATCATGAGCGCAAAAGACACCAGCACCACCGGCAGATAGACCTCCCAGTGCGACTCGACAGGCAGAGCGCCGCTGCGCACCAGCAATACCGGTATCACCACGAACATGGCCATCTGCACCATATGCAGCGTGAATATGCCGAAATTGAGCCGCAGCAATTCGACATTGCGCAGCACTTCGCCGAGCGAAACGCCTTCAGCATGACCTGAGGTGCTGGCCGGAATCTCAGGCTGCGGCGGCACGACTTTCAGCACCACATAGATCGCCGCCACGGCCAGCACGCCGGTGACCATAAAAATGCCAGCCATGCCAATCGAGACATAGAGCACGGGTGCCGCCATCAGGGATAATGCGAAGGTCAGTCCGATTGAAGCGCCTATCATCGCCATGGCCTTGGTGCGGTGCTGATCCCGGGTCAGATCGGCCGCCATCGCCACCACTGCGGCCGAGATCGCCCCGGAACCCTGGATGGCCCGCCCCAGCACCACAATCCAGATATCGCTTGCCACCGCCGAAACAAAGCTGCCTGCCGCAAACAACAGCAACCCGAACACAATCACGGGCTTGCGGCCATAGCGATCCGATGCCATGCCGAACGGAATCTGCAGGATGCCCTGTGTCAGCCCGTAGATGCCCAGGGCCAGGCCGACCAGGATGCTGTTGTCACCGCCCACCAGATGTTGCGAGGCATGCACGGCGAACACCGGAAGAATCAGGAACAGGCCAAGCATGCGCAGCGCGAACAGCGACGCCAGCGACAAACTGGCGCGAATTTCCAGCGGAGACATGCGATCTGCGGACGGCTTAAGCGTCATATTGGAATAACAAGGAAGGAAACAGGATAAAAATACGAATGGCGTACTACGGGGGATGTTGCGTATATTAGCAGGTTTAATCAGGCTCCCCGATCAATGGATCAGATCCGCATTCGCGGTGCACGCACGCACAACCTAAAAAACCTGAGCCTCGATCTGCCGCGCAACCGGCTCGTCGTCATCACGGGACTATCAGGGTCCGGGAAGAGTTCCCTCGCTTTTGACACGCTGTATGCCGAAGGTCAGCGACGCTATGTCGAATCGCTGTCGGCCTACGCGCGGCAATTCCTGCAATTGATGGAAAAGCCCGACGTCGACCTCATCGAGGGTCTGTCCCCGGCCATCGCCATTGAACAGAAGGCGACCAGCCACAATCCACGCTCCACCGTCGGCACCATCACGGAAATTCACGATTATCTGCGCCTGCTGTATGCCCGCGTCGGCACGCCCTATTGCCCGGAACACGCGCTGCCGCTGCAGGCGCAATCGGTATCGCAAATGGTCGATCACGCCATGGCACTCCCGGAAGGCACAGCGCTGATGATCCTCGCGCCGGTCGTGGCCAACCGCAAGGGCGGCCAGATCGACCTGTTTGGTGAGTTGCGGGCGCAGGGCTTCGTGCGCATGCGCATCGACGGCAAGGTGTACGACATCGATTCGCCACCGAAACTGGGCAAGAACACCAAGCACACGGTCGAAGTGGTCGTCGATCGCGTCAAGGTGCGTGCCGACATCAAGCAGCGACTGGCCGAGTCGTTCGAAACGGCCTTGCGGCATGCCGAGGGGCGCGCGCTGGCCGTCGAAACCGACAACGGCAAGGAGCATCTGTTTTCCGCCAAATTCGCCTGCCCGGTGTGCAGCTACGCCATAGCGGAACTGGAGCCGCGCCTGTTTTCCTTCAACAACCCGATGGGCGCCTGCACACGCTGCGACGGCCTCGGATCGATCGACTTTTTTGACCCGCGCCGCGTCGTGGCACATCCGGGCATGTCGCTCGCCTCCGGCGCCATTCGCGGCTGGGACCGGCGCAACCAGTTCTATTTCCAGTTGCTGACCAGCCTCGCCACGCATTTCAAGTTTGACGTCGATGCCCCCTTCGAGAAATTGAGCGAGGACGTGCAGACCATTGTGCTGTACGGCACCAAGGAAAAAATCGCCTTCTCCTACCTGAATGAGCGCGGCCGCACCACCATCAAGGAACATGCCTTCGAGGGCATCATTCCCAACCTGGAGCGACGCCACAAGGAGACCGATTCAGTTGTCGTGCGCGAGGAACTGGCCAAGTACCTCAACAACAAGCCCTGCCCCGCCTGCGAAGGCACTCGCCTGCGCGAGGAAGCCCGTCATGTCAAGGTCGGCCCCCCGGGAGAGGAGCGCGCCATCTATGAAATCAGCGGCATTCCGCTGCGGGCCGGCCTGGATTTTTTCAGCACACTCAGACTCGAGGGCGCCAGGCAGTCGATTGCCGAACGCATCATCAATGAGATTGCATCACGCCTGCGCTTTCTGGTGAATGTGGGACTCGATTACCTGTCACTGGACCGTTCTGCCGACACCCTGTCCGGCGGCGAATCTCAGCGCATTCGTCTCGCCAGCCAGATCGGCTCCGGCCTCACCGGGGTCATGTACGTGCTGGACGAACCCTCCATCGGCCTGCATCAGCGCGACAACAGCCGCCTGCTCGAAACCCTGAAGAAGCTGCGCGACCTGGGCAACACCGTCATCGTCGTCGAACACGACGAGGAAGCCATCCTGGCCGCCGACCATGTGGTCGACATGGGCCCCGGCGCGGGCGAACATGGCGGACAGATCGTGGCCGAGGGCACTCCGGCGCAGATTCTGGCCAACGAGGCTTCGCAGACTGGCCAGTACCTGGCCGGCAAACTGCAGATTGCCGTGCCCCAAAAGAGAAGGGCGCCGGACAGGCATCGCATGCTGCAGGTGCTGGGCGCGCGCGGCAACAACCTGAAGAATGTCACGCTCGATCTGCCGGTCGGGTTGTTCGTGTGCATCACCGGCGTTTCCGGTTCGGGAAAATCAACGCTGATCAACGACACTCTGTACAGCGCCATCGCACGCGATCTCTACGGCAGCAGCGCCGAACCGGCCGAACACGATCAGATTCTTGGCGTCGAGTGGTTCGACAAGGTCATCAATGTCGATCAAAGCCCGATCGGCCGCACGCCGCGCTCCAATCCGGCCACCTACACCGGCTTGTTTACGCCGATACGCGAACTGTTTGCCGGCGTGCCGCAGGCGCGCGAGCGCGGCTACGGGCCGGGCCGTTTTTCCTTCAATGTCAAGGGCGGTCGCTGCGAGGCCTGCCAGGGCGATGGCGTGCTCAAGGTGGAGATGCACTTCCTTCCCGACATTTATGTTCCCTGTGACGTCTGTCACGGCAAGCGCTACAACCGCGAGACGCTGGACGTGCAGTTCAAGGGAAAGAATATCCACGAAGTGCTGCAGATGACCGTGGAGCAGGCGCACGTGTTTTTCAGCGCAGTGCCGGTAGTCGAGCGCAAACTGCAGACGCTGCTCGACGTCGGCCTCGGGTACGTGCAGCTCGGACAATCGGCCACCACGCTGTCCGGTGGCGAGGCGCAGCGTGTCAAACTGTCGCTGGAACTGTCCAAGCGCGATACCGGCCGCACGCTCTACATCCTAGATGAACCCACCACCGGCCTGCACTTTCACGACATCGACCTGCTGTTGAAGGTGCTGCACGCGCTGCGCGACCACGGCAACACCGTGGTTGTCATCGAGCACAACCTCGACGTCATCAAGACCGCCGACTGGATCATCGACCTCGGCCCTGAAGGGGGTGACGGCGGCGGGCGCATCATCGCCCAGGGCACGCCCGAACACGTCGCCGACGACGAGACCAATTTCACCGGGCAATATCTGCGCGGCATGCTGGGCAAGAAGAAAAAGGCGGCCTGAGGCGAAGTGGCCGGTCGCCAGCCTGCTGCAGAATAAAAAGGCGACATGCCACTTTGCAATCCCTGAACCCCCGGCCCGGCCGTGTAAAATGGCCGCTTCTCAAAGCCCGTGCATAAGGATCGTGTCGTGCAAATCGTTTGTCTGGATATGGAAGGCGTACTGGTACCGGAAATCTGGATCGCCTTTGCCGAGCGCACCGGCATTCCCGAACTGCGTCGCACCACGCGCGATGAGCCCGATTACAACAAGCTGATGCGCTATCGGCTGGACATTCTGGCAGAGCGCAAGTTGGGCCTGCCCGATATCCAGGCCGTGATTGCCGGCATGGGGCCGATGGAAGGCTGCAAGGATTTCCTCGATGGCCTGCGCACCCGCTACCAGGTGGTGATCCTGTCGGACACTTTCTATGAATTTGCCGCCCCGCTGATTGCCCAGATGGGCATGCCGACGATCTTCTGCCACCGCCTCGAAACCGACGCCAAGGGCATGGTGACCGGCTACCGCCTGCGCCAGCCGGACCAAAAGCGCGCCGCGGTACGCGCCTTCAAGGCGCTGAATTTCAAGGTCATCGCGGCGGGCGACTCCTATAACGACACCAGCATGCTGCTGGAAGCCGATGCCGGCATCCTCATGCATCCGCCGGAAAATGTGGTGCGCGAGTTCCCGCAATTCCCGGTCGTGCGCAGCTACCCCGACCTGCGCGCCGAGATTGACCGCGCCGCCGCCGGACTGCCCGGTTTTCGCGACTGAGGCGTTCCTACTTCAACACGACCAGGGCATCCACCGCGACGGCCCCAAGTCCGCGCGGCCGCACGATCAGCGGATTGATATCAATCTCTGCAATTTTATCCTTGCAGCGCCAGACTAATTGCGAAACTGCAACCAATGCATCCGCAACGGCATCGATGTCCAGGGCCGGTTTGCCGCGCACACCATCAAATATGGCGCGGCCACGCAGTTCGGACACCATGCTCAGGGCGGTCTGCCGGTCAAAAGGGGCGACACGGTAAGC
Organism: Betaproteobacteria bacterium; assembly: GCA_947479645.1. Taxonomy (GTDB): domain Bacteria; phylum Pseudomonadota; class Gammaproteobacteria; order Burkholderiales; family SG8-39; genus CAIYPG01. Next base: position 38,336 of record CANKAJ010000016.1, read on the forward strand.
CAGGTCCTTCAGAACCTCCGTATGGATGCCGCCCAATCCAAATGCGATAACGGGACCGAACACCGGATCATTCACCGCGCCGATCAGTGCTTCGACGCCATCGGTCAGCATTTCGGAAACCATCACACCATCGATACGCGCGTCCGGTGCAGCGCGTTTCACGCTGCTGAGCACGTCATTGATCGCCGCCTTCAGGGAAGGTTCGTCCGGCACGCCCACGCGAACGCCGCCGACTTCGGTCTTGTGCGGAATGTCCGCAGACACGATCTTCACCACATACGGCGCTGCCAGCGTCAATCCTGAAACATCGGCATCCGCTGCCAGGATCAGGTCACGCGAGACCGGAACGCCGTAGCGCGCCAACAGCGCCTTGCTTTGCGTTTCGCTGAGCGCACCATGCGACTGCGGCAACTCGACGGGTTCCCCGATCGCCTCAATATCCGTGCAGCTTGCAGCCAAACCCCGCATTTCCGAAAACGTCGCCAGCGCGGCGGCAGCCAATGCGACATTTGACGGCGAGGACAATACCGGAATGCCCGCTTTATCGAAGACTTCGTAGGCTTCGACCGCGGTCTCGCGTGGGATGGTGGAACACACGAGTATCGGCTTTCCATGCCGCGCCGCGCCGGCCGCCAGCGCGCGCGCGCCATTCAGCGCCGGCTTGCCAAGAATCGTCATCAGGAACACGCACAACTGGTCTATCTGCGGATCGGCGAGCATGGCATCCACGGCAGCCACGAATTTCGGCGCGCTGGCATCTCCCAAAAAGCCCGGTGCGCAATCCATCGGATTGACACTGTCACCGATGTCCAGATCCAGTTTTTGCAACGCATCCAGTGTGACGCCAGTCGGCTGCGGCAACGTAAAACCCATTGTGGCCGCGCAATCGGCAAATACGGCAGCAGCGCCACCCGAGCCGCTCATCAGCGAGACGCGCCGGCCAGCCGGCCGGCAACCGTAGCTGAAGGTCTTTACGAGTTCCGAGACCACATCAAAGCTGTTCACTTCAATGATGCCCGACTGCTTCAGCGCCGCGCGATAGATGTCATAGCTGCCGGTCACGTTGCCCGTATGCGAGGCGGCGGCGCGTTTGCCTTCCTCGCTGTTGCCCGCCTTCCACAGCAGAATGGGCTTGCCAAGACGCAGTGCCTTGCGGCCAACGGCCATGAGCGCGCGTCCGTCCTTGACTCCTTCGATATAGGCCACGACAACGCTGGTGCCGGAATCATCCAGGCAGGCATCGATCAATTCGGGCGTGGTGATATCGCATTCATTGCCGCTCGACACGAGGTAGCGCAGTCCGGCGCCATCGGCAAAGCAGCGCAGCGCCATGCTGTAGCCAAAGCCGCCGCTCTGCGAAACCAGCGACACGCTGCCGCTGCGCAGGCGCGGCTCGCGGCTCATGCTGCCAAAGGAGGCGTAGACGTTCTCCGCGACATTCACAACACCGAGGCAGTTGGGGCCGATCAGGCGGACATTGGCCTCGCGTGCCGCCAGCTTCAGATCATCTTCAAGCGTCGGCCCCACGCGTCCGGGCACACGGAATGCCCCCGTGTACATGATCGCAAATGCAATGCCTTTCCTGCCGCACTCCCTGACCGCCTCGATGGCGTCGAGCGGCGGTATGGCAACCACCGCCACGTCACACGGCCCGTCTATTTCGCCAACCGACGCATAGCAGCGAAGACCGTTGACGTCCCGGTGCCTGGGATGCACCGGGTAGATCCGCCCGGTGTATCCATAGGCTTGCAATGCACGCAACGTCTGGCCGCCACCGCGGGTGGGGTCGGGTTGTGCGCCGATGATGGCGATGCCGCGAGGGCTGAACAGTTTCTGGAATGGATGCATGAATGAGATGGCGGATACCAAGGTCAGGATCCTGAGATCAGGATCCAGAAGTCATGAGCGGGATGATCGTACTGGGCGGGATGCAGCCCGCTTGATCAGGATGCCAGGCTTGCCGGCGCCGGGCAATTGCGCGGATCGCGGAACTGCAGTTTTCCAACGTGACGGTCGGCCCGCTTGTAGCCAAGCGCATCTTCGGCAATCAGGATGCGCTGCACGTTGGTGGAACCTTCGCCGTTGAAATAGAGATAGGCGTAACTGGTCAGCCACGCCACTCTGGATTGACGCGCCAGTCCATAGCCTCCGAAAAACTGCTGTGCCTTGTCGGAGGCGTGCTTCGCGGTGAGCGAGGCGTGGTACTTCGTGATCGATGCGATGCGATTCGACATGCGCCCCTCATCCATCATCATCGCGGTGCGATAGACGAGAAGACGCGACGCCTCGATGTTGGCCACCATGTCGGCCAGGTCGGCCTGGATCATCTGGTTGGTGCCGATGGGCCGGCCACGCAACACGCGCTCATTGAGATAACGCAAGGATTCGTCAAGGCAGGCCTGCGCGATGCCAACGGAGCGCGCGGCGACGTTGAGCCGCCCCGGTTGCAACGCGCGCATGATGATCTTGAAGCCCTCGCCCTCCTCGCCGATGCGGTTCTCAACCGGCACCACGAAGTCATCGAGAAACACCGTGCACGAATCGAGCGCCTGGGACAGCCCGTGCATCGGAATGGGACGCGCCTCGAATCCCGGGTATTTCTTGGGTTCGACCAGAAAAGCGGTCACGCCGCTCGCTCCGGCGCCGGAGTCGGTCTTGGCGAACAGCATGCCCACGTCGCACTGATTCGCCAGCGTCGTCCACATCTTGCTGCCATTGAGCCGATAGACGTTGCCATCGCGCTTTGCCGTCGTCTTCATGTTCCCGACAGGGTCGGAGCCGCCGCCCGATTCGCTCAGCGACATCATGCCGATGGTTTCACCGGCGAGAAAATTCGGCACGTACTTGAGCACCTGCTCCTCGGTGCCCGCCAGGAAGATGCACAACGGACAGGTGACGCCCTGCTGATTGGTCGACGAGGCGAAGCGCGCATCCATGCGCGTGAGTTCCTCGGTGATGACGGCGGCGGCGAGATAGCCCATGTCGGTGCCGCCAACCCAGTCCGGAAAGATGGAGCCATACAGGCCAATTTGACCCGCCTTGCGCACCAGCTCGCGCGGAAACTCCTTGCGCTCCTCATACCCGTCCATCACGGGAACCACTTCGTCGCGCATGAAGCGGACCACGGTATCCCGCGCGGCGCGGATCTCGTCGGTCAGGAAACCGTCTGTCATTTCATGCATTGAATGCTTCGCAACACAACGGGTTATTGGCCCGCGCTGCCATCTGTTATCGAGTCGGCACTATAGAGCGAAGGAACAGGAAATTCAATCCTGCTATTGCAGCACACCAGTACGACGACCCTTTCATGTCGAGCGTTTGCCAACGCGCCCGCTTGCGAAGGCGTGGTATTGTCTTGGCTAAATGCGCCACTCGTGCAGAGTGGCCGCGCTTCCAGATATCAAATCCAATCATGAAAGGATCAGCAATGTCCGACGAAAAGGCGCGTAAGACCAAGGCGATCATTGAGCGCATTGAAAAGGAACGGGGATTCGTGCGCGAGTGGCCAAGGCTGCTCGCCGAGCGCGATCCGGATTTCATGGAGTGCCTGCATAACGTCACGACCCATGTGCTGCACAAGCGCGGCAGCCTGCCGCGCAAGACCAAGGAACTGATCCTCATCAGCATCAATGCATTCAACTTCTACGAATACGGATTCCGCGTGCACGTCAGAAGCGCGCTGAAGGAAGGCGCCACCGAGGACGAGCTTCTCGAAGCGCTGGAAGTCGTTGGCGTGCTGAACGTGCATGGCCTCAGTGCCATGCTGCCCGTGCTCGTCGAGGAAGTCGAAAAATTCAAGAATGCCGGGGCATAGGCAATCGTTCATGCAGATGACGGTGATTCACTTCGTCACTGCCGTCCAGAGGAGAATCAGATGAAGATGGTGAGAGGCCTGTTGAATGTCGTGTCATGCTGCCTGGTCGGATTTGTCGGAACATCCTTCGCGCAGGGATATCCCAACCGGCCCATCGAATTTGTCGTGGCCTACCCGCCTGGCGGCGCGAACGATATCTTTGCGCGCGTGATGGCACCGCCCCTGCAGGAAAGCCTGGGCAAACCGGTCATCGTCAAGAACGTGACCGGGGCGGGCGGCACGATCGGCACGGCTGCCGTAGCCAGGGCCGCCCCTGACGGACATTCCTTGTTGCTGGGTTCGTCCGGCAGCATTGTGGTCGCCCCCAGCCTCATTCCGAATCTTCCCTACAACCCGCTGAAGGACCTTGCCCCGGTCACCATGGTAGGCATCGTTCCGAATATCCTGGCGGTGCACCCGTCGGTTCCGGCCAATACCACCAGGGAACTGATCGCGTACGCCAAGGCCAATCCCGGCAAGCTTGCATTTGGCTCATCCGGCATTGGCGGTTCAGGCCACCTCGCCGGCGAATTGTTCAACATGATGGCCGGAATCAAGATGACCCATATTCCGCATCGCGGCTCCGGCCCGTCGGTCATCGCCCTGGTAAGTGGCCAGATATCCCTGACCTTTGAAAACATGCTGACGCTGCTCCCGCATATCAAGGCGGGCAAGCTGCGCGGGCTGGCTGTCACTACAGAACACCGCTCCCCGGTCATTCCCGACGTGCCCACGATTGCCGAGTCGGGGCTGCCTGGCTACAGCGCCGGCCCCTGGTTCGCCATCGTCACCACGGGCGGCACGCCACCGGATGTGGTGAACCTGCTCAATCGCGAGTTCGTGAAATTACTCAAACGCCCCGACGTCACCAAGCAACTGGCCACGGGCGGCGCCGAGCTGGCCACAAGCACACCGGCTGAACTGGCCGAATACATGCGCGCCGAAGTCACCCGCTGGGCCGATGTCGTGCGGGATGCGAATATCAAGGCAGAGTGATTGCGCCATTTCAATCTGGGGCATGCACCAATGGCAATCGCCGGCAAACAACTCAAGGACAGGAGAGCAGCATGAGCGTGACAGCACTGAAGGGACACAAATCGGTCCGGGACCAGGTCAGCCCCGAGGAATGGCAGAAACGCGTCGATCTGGCCGCCTGCTACCGGCTGGTTCACAAGTACGGCATGGACGAGATGATCGCCAACCACATCTCCTGCCGCGTGCCGGGCGAAGACAACGCCTTCCTGCTCAATCCCTACGGGCTCTTGTACAAGCAGATGCACGCGTCCTGCTTCATCAAGATCGACGTGGCCGGCAACACGCTGTTCAATCCCGGCGAATATCAGGTCAACCAGGCCGGCTTTGTCATCCATGGCGCGATCCACGGCGCGCGCCACGACGTGGATTGCGTCATCCACACCCATTCGCTCCCCGGCATGGCGGTCTCGGCGATGAAGACCGGCCTGCTGCCGCTGGCGCAGACCGCCATGCGCTTCATCGACGTTGCCTATCACGACTTCGAGGGCATTGCGATCAACCTCGACGAGCAGCAGCGCCTGGTGCGCGACCTGGGCAATCGCGAGGCGATGATCCTGCGCAATCACGGCCTGCTGGTGGTGGGCGCGAGCATCCCCGAGGCTTTCAACAATATCTACCGGCTCGAGCGCGCCTGCCAGTTGCAGGTCATGACCCTGTCGTGCAATGCCGAAATCACGCTGCCGCCGAAAAACATCGTCGAAGAAACAGCCAATCTGTTCAAGCCGCAGGGAATGCGCCGCCTGGGCCTGCTGGAATGGCCGGCGCTGCTGAAAGACCTCGACTCGATTGACCCGAGTTTTCGGGATTAACGCATTGTCACCATCATTGTCATTGTGAATGACCTGCCATTGCCTGCGATCACCCCTGCGGCATAGCGCATGACCCTGACCGAACTGCGCTACATCGTTGCCCTCGCGCGCGAGCGTCATTTCGGTCGCGCCGCCGAGGCCTGCTTCGTATCGCAGCCGACCCTTTCCGTGGGCATCCGAAAGCTGGAAGATGAACTCGGCGTAGCCCTGTTCGAACGTGGCACTGGCGAGGCGACCTTGACCACGGTGGGCGAGCGCGTCGTGGAACAGGCGCAGCGGGTCCTGGAACAGGCACAGGACATCCGCGAGATCGCCAAACAGGGCAAGGATCCATTGCAAGGGCCCTTGCGCATCGGCGTGATCTACACCATCGCGCCCTACCTGCTCCCCGGCCTGGTGCGCCTGCTGCACAAGCGCGCCCCGAAAATGCCGTTGCTGCTGCAGGAAAACTACACGCATCGGCTGCGCGAATTGCTCAAACAAGGCGAACTCGACGCCGCCATCCTGGCGCTGCCATTCGAGGATCCGGGCTTTGCCGTGCAGCCGCTCTATGATGAAAATTTCATCGTCGCGGTTCCGCGCGCGCATGCCTGGGCCGGTCGCACGTCGATCAGGAGCGCCGATCTGAAGAAGGAAAGCATGGTGCTGCTGGGCACCGGTCATTGCTTTCGCGATCAGGTGCTGCAGTACAGCCCGGAACTCGCTCGCGTGGCAAACGCCACGGCCGGCGGCGGACTGCAAAGGACATTCGAGGGGTCCTCGCTGGAAACCATACGCCAGATGGTGGCCTCAGGCGTGGGCATCACGGTGCTGCCCGCCACGTCGGTGCCGGCCAAAACGCCGCACGACAGCCTGCTTGCCTACGTCCCCTTCTCCGCCCCCGTGCCCGACCGGCGAGTGGTGCTGGTGTATCGCAAGTCGTTTCCGCGCACGGTGGCCATCGACACGCTGAAGCAGGCGGTGCTTGACTCACCGCTGCATGGGGCGACAAAGCTGCCCTGATCCGCTCCCCCGGCGCCCCATTGCAGCGAATCGGCGTAATTAAGTTTTTCTATTGATCTCTTTGTAACAATTCATTGGATTAATTCCAGCGCGCCGCCCAGAATCGTGCCATCACCCTTCCCTAACGATTCACAGGAGATCACGATGTCTACCGAAGCAAAATGCCCGTTCTCGGGAAATGCGCGTACTCAAACGACGGCTGGAGCCCCATCCAACGCCAACTGGTGGCCCAATCAGCTGAACCTGAAAATTCTGCACCAGCACTCCCCGCAGTCCGCCCCCATGGGCGGGTCGTTCAACTACGCCGAGGAATTCAAGAGCCTCGACCTGAATGCCGTGATCAAGGACCTGCAGGCCCTGATGACGGACTCGCAGGACTGGTGGCCGGCGGACTGGGGTCATTACGGCGGCCTGATGATCCGCATGGCCTGGCACAGCGCCGGCACCTACCGTATCGCTGATGGCCGCGGCGGCGCCGGAACCGGCAACCAGCGCTTTGCTCCCCTCAACAGCTGGCCGGACAACGGCAACCTGGACAAGGCGCGCCGGCTGCTGTGGCCGGTCAAGCAGAAGTATGGTCGCAAGCTTTCCTGGGCCGACCTGATGATCCTTGCCGGCAACGTCGCACTGGAGTCGATGGGTTTCAAGACCTTCGGCTTCGCCGGCGGGCGTCCCGACATCTGGGAACCGGAAGAAGACATCTACTGGGGCTCGGAGAACTCCTGGCTGGGCGACAAGCGCCACGCCGGCGACCGCAAGCTTGAGAATCCCCTCGCCGCCGTGCAGATGGGCCTGATCTACGTGAACCCGGAAGGCCCGAACGGCAATCCGGACCCGGTAGCCTCAGGCCGCGATGTTCGCGAAACCTTCGCCCGCATGGCCATGAACGACGAGGAGACCGTAGCGCTCGTGGCCGGCGGCCACACTTTCGGCAAGGCTCACGGCGCCGGCGACCCCAAACTGGTCGGCCCCGAACCCGAAGGCGCTCCGATCGAGGAACAGGGTCTGGGCTGGATCAACAAGTTCGGCACCGGCCGCGGCGTGCACGCCACCACCAGCGGCATCGAAGGCGCCTGGAAACCGAATCCCACCAAATGGGACAACGGCTATTTCGACATGCTCTTCGGCTACGAGTGGGAGTTGACGAAGAGCCCGGCCGGCGCTAAGCAGTGGGTGGCGAAGAACGTCAAGCCCGAGCACATGATTCCGGACGCGCACGATTCGTCGAAAACGCATCCGCCGATGATGACCACAGCCGACTTGTCGCTGCGCTTCGACCCGGCCTACGAGAAGATCTCGCGTCGTTTCCACCAGAACCCGCAGGCGTTCGCCGACGCCTTCGCCCGCGCCTGGTTCAAACTGACGCATCGTGACATGGGCCCGGTCGCCCGCTACCTGGGACCGCTGGTGCCCAAGGAAGTGCTGATCTGGCAGGACCCTATTCCCGCTATCGATCATCCGCTGGTCAACGCGCAGGACATCGCCGCGCTCAAGGCCAGGATCCTCGCCTCCGGCCTGTCCATCTCGCAGTTGGTCAACACGGCTTGGGCGTCGGCCGCCACGTTCCGTGGCTCAGACAAGCGCGGTGGCGCCAACGGCGCACGCATCCGCCTCGCTCCGCAGAAGGACTGGGAAGTGAACCAGCCGGCCGAACTGGCCAAGGTGCTGCAAAAGCTGGAATCCATCCAGAAGGACTTCAACACCGGCGGCAAGAGAATTTCGCTGGCTGACCTGATCGTGCTGGGCGGCTGCGCCGCCGTCGAAGCCGCTGCGAAAAAAGCCGGTCAGGACGTGCAGGTTCCCTTCTCGCCGGGCCGCATGGACGCGTCACAGGCTCAGACTGATGTGGACTCCTTCGCCGTACTGGAGCCAAAGGCGGACGGGTTCCGCAATTACGTGCCCAAGGGACTCGAAGGATCGGCTGCTGAACTGCTGTTGGACAAGGCGCAGTTGCTCACGCTCTCCGCCCCCGAGATGACGGTCCTGATCGGCGGCCTGCGCGCCCTGAATGCGAACGCCGGGCAGTCCAGACACGGTGTGTTCACCCAGCGCCCCGAAACGCTGACCAACGACTTCTTCGTCAACCTGCTCGACATGAAGACGAAATGGCAGAAATCCGCCACCGCCGACGGCGTGCTGGAGGGGCGCGACCGTACCACGGGCGAGCTCAAATGGACGGGGACCGTCATTGATCTGGTTTTCGGCTCGAACTCCCAGCTCCGTGCGCTCGCGGAAGTCTATGCGAGCAGCGACGCGCAGCAAGCGTTCGTGCGTGACTTCGTGGCGGCCTGGAACAAAGTGATGAACCTGGATCGCTTCGATCTGAGGTAATCCCATAGGAAGTCAGTCAGCAAGCGGCGGTGGCGCAAAACGCCGCCGCTCCTCACCCCTCACCCCTCACCCCACGGAGAGTATGATGTCCACCAGCACAATCAGCAGTAATGACAAAATCAGTAATATTGTCATTTTCTATTTATCTTCATTAGCTCATGCTTTTTAAGGCGACAATTATGCTCAATCAGGCCCATCATGCAGGATGAGCAGGCAGGCCCGCGCCGCGCCATGGTGCTGTTCGCCCACGGCGCGCGCGACCCGGACTGGGCCAAGCCCTTCGAGGAATTGCGCCGCAGCATCATCAGACTCACCCCAGGCATAACGGCGGAAATCGCCTATCTGGAAATGATGCAGCCCAGGCTGCCGGAACTGGTCGACGACCTGGCCGGACGCGGCATCAAGCACATCACCATCGTGCCGGTATTCTTCGGCCAGGGTGGGCACCTCAAGCGCGACCTGCCGGCCATGGTGGAAGTCATCCGCACGGCACATCCCGCGCTCAGGATCGATGTCACCGCCGCCATCGGCGAACAGCCCCAGGTCATCGCCGCCATCGCCGCTTGTGTCACCGGCCTGGCCAAATCCTGATTGCGTACAGTACGGGGGGCGGGGTGGGGGCAGATTATCGGGTGTGAACCGCCGAGCGTTTCTCCAGCCACTCAAATACGCCCTGTATCACCAATGCCAGCACTGCGGCCGGGATCGCGCCCGCCAGCAACATTGCATTGTCGTTGACCGCCAACCCCGCGGCGATGCGTTCACCGTAACCCCCCGCGCCAATAAAAGCGGCAATCGTGGCGGTACCGACGTTGATCACCGCCGAGGTCTTGATGCCCGCCAGGATGGCCGGCCGCGCCAGGGGCAGCTCGATGAAGCGCAGCGTATCGCGCCCCGACAAACCCAATGCCAGCGCCGCCTGGCGCATGGCCGCACCGACGCCCGCCAATCCGGTATGGGTATTGCGAACAATGGGCAGCAGCGCGTATAGAAACAGCGCGATCAGCGCCGGCAACAGGCCGATGCTTCCGGTCAGCGCGATCAGGAAGGCCAGCAACGCCAGCGACGGGATGGTCTGCATGATGCCCACCACGGCAAAGATCGGCTGCGCCAGGCGTGGCACGCGCGCAGCCGCGACACCCAGCGGCACACCCACCAGAATGCCGGCAGCCAGCGAGCCGAACACCAGCAGCAGGTGCTCGCGGGTCAGACGCCACAGATCCGGGCCGAACAGCACCGCCAGGAATTCACGCGGTTGCGGCGCAGATGCCGGCTTGGCGGCATTCGTTGTTGCCTCGAAATACGCGGCAGCTGCCTGCGCGAAGCTGCGACCTTCCAGTTCCACGGCCGCGTTCATACGAATCATGCGCGCATCATCCAGCCGGCCCTGCAAGGCTGCGATGCCCTGCCACTGGCGCGGATAGCGTGAAGGCGCCTCGACACGATGAAACAACACCGCCTCGTAGCGCGGAAAATATTGCCGCTCATCGGCCAGCACACGAATGTGATAGCGCAATATCTTTGCGTCGGTTGAATAAAGATCGACCACATCAATGCGCCCCGCGGCCAGCGCCTCGTAGGCAATGCCGTGATCCAGCCCGGAGGGCGACAGCGCGTCCAGGCCGTAGGCGCGCGCGAGGCCGGGCCAGCCATCCCGACGCGCCAGGAACTCCGGCGACAAGCCGAATTTCAATTCCGGATGCGTCACCAGATCGGAAATCGTGCGCAGCCCGAATTTGGCTGCGATCGGCTCGCTGACGCCCAGCGCGTAACTGTTGTTGAACCCCAGCGACGCCGACACCGCCAGCCCCTGCGGCGCCAGCGCGCGATTCAGATCGGCAATGGTGGGATTGCCCTCCAGCTTGAGAATCTCGCGCGCGATGGTGCCGGTGTACTCCGGATACACATCGATCGACCCGGCGCGCAGCGCCGCGTACAGGATTGCGGTATTGCCCAGCCCGGGCTTGTGCTCGGCCGGCCCGCCCTTCGCCGCCGCCTGCTGCAGCAGTTCGCCCAGAATGTAGGACTCGGTAAATCGCTTGGACCCGATATGCAGGAAATCGTCCGCCAGCGCTGAACCGCCGCAATACAACAACACGGCAAACAACACCGTTTTCACAAGCCACGGCACTTGCCTATCCGGATTCGATCCTGCTGCAACCGAGGACTCACGGAACGAATCGCTGCGCGAATGCTTGCGCCAATGCCGGCGCGGGTTAATGTCATCGAAGTAAGCCATGTCTGGCGCAAGCTTAACCGCTTTTACCGAACCGCAAGGGCATCTCGACAGCAGATGCTCTGGATCATCGCAACTTGCCGTTCAGGCGATAGCGCAATTGCATGGGAATGGTTATAGTCGACGCAGTCTTGGCGCAACCGCCAAACCGCCATAGTGGCTCCTCGCTACTGGCTCCTGGCTGCAAAACTCAAAGGACGTGCGGATTGCCCCCAATCAACAAGATGGTTCATGTCGAACATCTGATCTACGAATACCCCGGCCTGCGCGCGCTTGATGACGTGTCGTTCGCGATCGCCCCGGGCAGCATCACCGCGCTGGTGGGGCCCAACGGGGCCGGCAAGACCACGCTGCTGCGTTGCATGGCGGGGCTGGAGCAGCCGCTGGACGGGAACGTCACGATCGACGGCATCGACGTGCTTGAACATCCGCGGGAATGCCATCGGCGCATCGGCTACCTGTCGGATTTCTACGGGCTTTACGATGCCCTCACGGTACGCCAATGCCTGCATTTTGCCGCCGATTCGCAGGGCGTTGCCACCCACGCGATGGAAGAGCGCATCGTTGCTGCTGCGCACGATGTCGGACTGGTCGACCGGCTCGATGCGCGCGCGAGCGACCTGTCCCGCGGTCTGCGCCAGCGCCTGGCCATCGGCCAGGCCATCATCCACGCCCCGAAACTGCTGCTGCTCGACGAGCCCGCCTCAGGACTGGATCCGGAGGCCCGTCACGCGCTGTCGGTGCTGCTCAGGCAATTGCGCGATCGTGGCATGACGCTGATCGTCTCCTCGCACATCCTGGCGGAACTGGAAGAATACTGCACCGAGATGCTGATCCTGCGCGCCGGCCGTGTCATCGAGCAACGCGACGTCAGCGCCGCGCCACAAGCGGGAATGCGCCTGCGCGTGGAGCTGTCCGCTGCCGTGCCGCAATTGCGCGAACGCCTGGCCACGCTCGATCCCGAACACATCACCATCATCGATGCGGGTGCCAGCACCGCAGTATTGCTGTTCCGCGGTGACGCGGTTGCGCGTCACGCGTTGTTGAAGCGCATGCTGGGCAGCGATCTGCCGGTGTGCGGATTTGCCGAGGAACAGCTCAACCTGCAGGACGCCTACCTCGCCACCATCCGCGAAGTGGACAGCACGGTGGATGGCGCAGTTCGTGGCGATGTTCATGGCACGGCCGCACAAAAGGCCGCGTCATGAGCCGCAATCCTGAATTCCGCCGCAACCTCGTGCTCGAGTTGACCCAGTATCGGCTGGTGGCCATGCCCTGCGTGCTCGTGCTGACCATGCTGCTGGCGTACGCCATCGCCACGGAACCGGGCAAACTGTACGCCGCCGGCTGGACGGCGTTTGCGCTGTTTACCGCCATCACCCTGTTCTGGGGAACGCAGCTGGCGGTGGCATCGATATCGGATGAATTCCGCGACAAGACCTGGGACCAGCAACGTCTCTCCGCACTGGATCCATGGACACTCACCTGGGGCAAGCTGCTCGGTGCCCCGGTCTTCGCATGGTACGGGGGCGCCTTCTGCATGCCGGTATTCATTGCCGGGATGCAGCACGAGCCCGGCGGACCACCGGCACTGGCACTGGCTGCGCTGATGCTGGGAACCACGCTGATGATGCATGCGCTGGGACTGCTGTCCGCGCTGCTGACGCCGCGCAGCGGACGGCGCTCATCGATGGCGATCTTCGCGTTGCTGTTCCTGCTGATGGCGGGCGGGCCGCTGGTGTCCGGCCTGATGAAGAGCGACCCGATCACCTGGTGGGGCATTCGATGGAATGCCATGTGGTTCAGCGTGGCCAGCAGCTGGGTATTCGCCGCGTGGGCAGTGACCGGGGTCTACCGCTCGCTCAGCACCGAGTTGCAGGTGCGCACCATGCCGGTTGCATGGCTTTCGCTGGCCGCATTTCTGTCCTTTTACATGACCGGATTCGCGGTTGGCCACATGGCCATCCGGTCGGTGCCGACCGTGTTTGCGCTCATCGCATTCGGCATCACGCTGACCATGACTTACGCTTCGGTCTGGATCGAAAGACGCGATGTCATCAGCGTGCACCGCCTGGTACTGCGCTTCAAGGCCGGCAATATGCGCCGCACCGCCGAGGAAACGCCGTGCTGGCTGGCCACAGTGCCCTTCGTGCTGCTGTTCGCGCTGTTTCTGCTGGCGCGCGGCGACATCCCGGTCCTTGACCTGCTTCCCGACAGATTTTTTGCCGAACTGCCGCTGACCCTGCTGCTGCTGGCGCTGCGCGATATTGCATTGCTGTACTTTTTCAGCTTCACGGACAAGCGGCGCAATGTGGAAGTGGCAGTGATTGTCTATCTGGGAATGCTGTACTGGCTCATCCCCGCCCTGCTGTCGGCGCTGGGATTGGGGCCGCTGGCAAACCTGATATTGCCGCCGCTCTTGAGCAATCCGACGCTGGCACTCGTCGTTGCCGCGCTGCAGGCGGTCATCGCCGCATGGCTTGCGATCGCGCGCTGGCGCAAACGGCTCGGCGCAATTGCGCCGCCCGCGCCGGGCTAGCCGGCGACGGTCACTTCACATGAACCAACCCGCCAACCAGGCCACGGCCTGTGCCAATGCCATGAAGTCGCAACCCACGGCGGACGCGACCGCCACGACGGGCGCGCCGGCGAATGCTGTTCCGCAAAGCGACATCATTACGGGGCTGATCGCCCCCGCAGCCTCGATATCGCCAAAATATTTTTACGATCCACTGGGATCGCGGCTGTTCGAGGACATTACCCGGCTCGCCGAGTATTACCCCACCCGCACCGAACAAGGCATCTTTGCCGATCATGCGGCGGACATCGCCCGTTCGGTCGGCACCGGCGCCACGCTGATCGACCTGGGCGCCGGCAACTGCGAGAAGGCAAGCCGGCTGTTTGAGACGGTCCGGCCCGCGCAGTATGTCGCCATCGACATCTCCGCGGAATTTCTCGACGATGCCCTTAACGATTTAAGGCGGCGCTTCCCGGGCATCGACATGCTCGGCCTGGGTATGGACTTTTCGGCAAGTCTTGTTTTGCCCGACACGGTGAGTGCCGCGCATCGCCTGTTTTTTTATCCGGGATCGTCCATCGGCAATTTCAGTCCGCGCGGTGCACTGGCGTTTATCACCAACCTGCGCCGGCAAATTGCCCCCGCTGGCAAGACCGCCGGAGGACTGCTGATCGGCGTCGACCTGGTCAAGGACAAAGCGATACTGGAAGCCGCCTATGACGATTCCCTTGGCGTGACCGCGGCATTCAACCTGAACATGCTCAATCACATCAATGCGCTGATCGGCAGTGATTTCTCGGCGGGTGACTGGCGCCATTGCGCGCATTTCAATGAAGCGCAATCCCGCATCGAAATGCATCTGGAGGCGAGACGCGACGTGATCATCCATTGGCCGGACGGCGAGCGACGCTTTCGCCAGGGCGAACGCATTCACACCGAGAA